>NZ_VOZF01000028.1:0-37482 GCF_013419905.1 Acinetobacter sp. YH12046 | reverse complement strand
AATGGAAAAATCTAAAAGGTATGTTTTACCGAAAAAAAGAAGTAGAAACTACCCACGAGTTGTGAAAGGGAAACCACAGAAATACCCAAAAAAATGCCAGTCAATCTCTTAACTGACTGGCATTACTGCAGTTGCAGGGCTTTTATATGGATTCACGTCAAGATTAAGCTTGAGTCGTAAAGTAATCTTCAGAGAAATTCATTACTACTTCACAACCGGCTTTCACTTTAGTGATACGCAGTGCAAGTTCAGGCAAGATGCGTTGCGTGAAATAACGCGCCAGTGCCAGTTTGTTTTGGTAGAACTCGCCATCTTTGTCTTTTGCAGCATTGGCAATGCGCGCAAACATATAAGAGAAGCTCAATAGGCCTACTGCATGTAGGTAATCAACCGCTGCAGCATTCGGGAATTCTGCATTTTCGCCAGCAGCTTCAAGCACAAACTGAGTCAATGATTCTACTTCAGTAGCTGCATCTAAAGTTGCATCTTTAATGAAGTTCAGGTCTGCATCTAACTGGTTCGCAAAGTCGCGGATTTCTTCGATGTATTCACCGATGTACGCACCGCCACATTTAATGGTTTTACGGCCGATTAAATCTTGTGACTGAACGCCATTGGTTCCTTCATAAATCTGTGAGATACGCAGGTCACGGATACATTGTTCCATACCCCATTCACGGATATAACCATGTCCACCAAAGACCATTTGTGCATCTAGGGTTGCTTGGAATGCAGTATCCGTCAGGTAAGCTTTCGCGATTGGTGTCAACAGAGCAACACGGTCATTGGCTTTTTTTACGGCTTCAGGATCAGTCGAGAACTTAGTAATATCCAGTTGTTGACCGACATACACCGCAAATGCACGCGATGCTTCGTTGTTCGCACGAACATTCAGCAACATACGACGTACATCACCATGTACTAAAATGCTGTCTGCCGGTTTAGCTGGTGATTGAGCACCAAGGGCACTACGACCCTGTAAACGATCTGTCGCATATTGCGCAGCATTTTGATAAGCAAATTCTGAAGCACCTAGGCCCTGGATGCCCATAGACAGACGTTCGTAGTTCATCATCACGAACATGGCGGCCAGACCTTCATTTTCTTTACCCACCAGGTAACCTTTGGCACCGTCAAAGTTCATTACACAAGTCGCAGATGCCTTGATCCCCATTTTGTGTTCGATTGAACCTGGACCAACCGGGTTACGTTCGCCAATTGAACCGTCTTCATTGACCAGGAACTTCGGTACGATGAATAGGGAAATACCGCGAGAGCCGGCAGGCGCATCAGGCGTTTTTGCCAGCACCAGGTGAATGATGTTTTCAGCAAGATCGTGGTCACCACCCGTGATAAAGATTTTGGTACCGGTAATGCTATACGTGCCATCTTCATTACGTTCAGCTTTGGTTTTGATAATACCCAGATCAGTACCGGCATGTGGCTCAGTTAAGCACATGGTGCCTGACCATTCACCAGAATAGATTTTAGGAAGATAGGTTTCTTTTTGCTCTTGAGATGCATAGCTGTTTAAAGCCATACCTGCACCCACAGAAAGAAGCGGGTAGAGCATGAAAGATGGGTTGGTTGCAAACAGCATTTCATCAGAAAGTACGGTAAGCATTTTCGGCATTTCCTGGCCGCCCCATTCTGCATCGGCACCCAGACCGATCCAGCCACCTTCAGCATATTGTTTGAATGCTTCTTTAAAGCCAGCAGGTGTGGTGACATTGCCATTTTCATATTTTGCGCCTTCTTCATCACCGGTACGGTTCAGAGGAAGCATGACGTTTTGCGCAAACTTCGCCATTTCTTCAAGAATGGCTTCTGCTGTGGCAGTATCCAAGTGGGCAAGATTTTCATTGGCCTGCCAGAACTGTTCTGCATTGAAAACATCATTCAGGATGAATTTCATGTCAGCAAGTGGCGCGTTATAAATTGGCATAGTATGTCACCTGTTTTATTGTTTAATTGGATTGTTTTGGCTCAGTCTAAAGCATTAAAAATCTGAATGTTAGACGACTAAAGGTTAATTCTGTAACTCTTTATAAAGAAAAAGGACTGCCTGAAAATGGCCGTCCTTTTTCTTATTATGCATTTAAAACTGCATCAGCTTAGAATGCGAAATGTTCAGCATCTAAAGACATAAGCGGTTCTACACCAGTTGCAATCACGTCAACGTGTGAACGAACACGTGGCAGGATTTTCTTGAAGTAGAAGCGTGCAGTCGTCAATTTAGCATTGTAGAAGTCTGCATCAGTGGTACCTGCAGCAAGAGTCTCTTGAGCAACCAGTGCCATACGAGCCCACAGGTAAGCCAGTGTTACATAACCAGAGAAGTACAGGTAATCTACTGCAGCTGCACCCACTTCTTCAGGGTTTTGCATCGCACGCATACCAATCTGCATGGTCAGGTCACCCCATTCTTTGTTCAATGCCGCAAGCGGTTCAACAAATTCTTTCATTGCAGAATTGTCTTTGTTCGCTTCCGCAAATTTGTGGATGATCTTAGTGAAGTCTTTCAACATCGCACCTTGAGTACCCAGTACTTTACGGCCTAACAGATCCAGTGCTTGAATCTCAGTCGTACCTTCGTACAGGCAGGCAATACGTGTATCACGTACGATTTGTTCCATGCCATGCTCAGAGATAAAGCCGTGACCACCGAAGACTTGAACACCATGTTTCGCAGCTTCAGAACCAGTTTCAGTCAGGAAGGCTTTTGCGATAGGTGTGAGCAGAGACAAGATGTTGTCTGCAAATTTACGGTCTGCTTCTTCCGGTGCATGTTCAACCACGTCAGCATATTGTGCTAACAGGTAAACTAGTGCACGACCACCTTCTGCATATGCTTTTTGCGTCAACAGCATATTACGTACCGCAGGATGCACAATAATTGGATCTGCTTCTTTTTCAGGTGCTTTAGGACCAGAAAGAGAGCGCATTGCCAGACGGTCTTTAGCATAAGTTAAAGCGCCTTGGAACGCCGCTTCAGATGCAGACAGACCTTGTACAGCAGTACCGATACGTGCAGTGTTCATGAAGGTGAACATGCAGTTCAGACCACGGTTTTCAGGACCGATCAGGAAGCCTTTGGCGTTATCGAAGTTGATGACACAAGTTGCGTTACCATGGATCCCCATTTTGTGTTCGATTGAACCACAACGTACGCCGTTACGCTCACCGATTGAACCGTCAGCATTCAGGTTGAATTTTGGTACGATGAACAGAGAAATACCTTTAGTACCTTTAGGCGCGCCAGGAAGACGAGCAAGTACGATATGGATAATGTTCTCTGCCATGTCGTGTTCACCAGCAGAGATAAAGATTTTCTCGCCAGAGATTGCATAGCTACCATCAGCTTGTGGTTCAGCTTTAGTGCGGATGATGCCGAGGTCAGAACCTGCATGAGATTCAGTTAGACACATGGTACCTGTCCATTCACCTGAAACCAGTTTAGGCAGGTAAGCGTCTTTTTGTTCTTGAGAACCGTGGTGTTCTAAAGTACGAACTGCACCATGAGATAGACCAGGGTACATACCCCATGCCCAGTTCGCAGTACCCACCATTTCAGAAAGAGTGATACCTAAAGAATTTGGTAAGCCTTGACCGCCGTATTGCTCTTCAGCAGAAAGAGAAGGGAAGCCTAGCTCGATGTATTTTTGGTACGCTTCTTTAAAGCCAGTCGGTGTTGTTACAACGCCGTCATTCCAGGTACAACCTTCACGGTCGCCGACCTGATTTAGAGGAGATAATTCATTTTCACAGAAGTCAGCTGCAGCTTCTAGGTACTGATCAACCAACTCACGGCTTACGTTTTCTTGAAACGCAGGAAGTTTTGCGTAATGTTCTTCAGCATTTAATAATTCGTGTAGAACGAATTGCATGTCACGTAAGGGCGCTTTGTATTGTGGCATATCGGTTTCCTCAATACTGGTTTAGACCAGCGTTATCATCCTAAATTAATTGAAACGTGCCTTCAGTGACACGTATTGCTATGAATCTAATCGTGCAACATCTTGCCCAGCCATACAAGCTTTCAGGCGGCTTTCTTGGTGACTATAAAGTCAAAGATTAATCTGCACAGAACAGTAAACATATTGACTGCAAAGACTTTTGTAGAAATTAGCAGAACATGAATGGTCAAAAGAGGACTGAGGAGTCAGCTATAAAAAAAAGGCACCCGAAGGTGCCTGAATTTGAAGGAATAAGAAACGTAGAAGAAGATTAAGATGCAGCTTTAGTCATCTTAATGGGTGCATTCGGCTGGAAGTGCACGATACATTGACCATCAATAGTTTGAGTACCCGCTTTCACTTGAACGGCCTTGCCGTGGGTTTGACCTTTACAAGCGTTGGCAAACGCAGTTTGTAGAGCCTGACGTTCTGATAAACGCTGATCATACTGTTTAACCATTTCTGCACGTTGACTATCCGTTAATGCTTCTCCACGGTTCATACCACCTCGGAATTCACCACGCATTGGACGATGTTCACCGCGCATACTACGGAATTCACCACGTTGACCTGTGATGCCTTTATGGTCAGGTTTGAAAGAAATCTTGCATTGCCCATCAATGGTTTTATCACCCGCCTTGATTTGGACTGCACTACCTACAGCTTTACCGTCACAGGCCTGTTGAATCTGTTTATGCAATTGCATGCGTTCTGCACGAGCGGCTTTGAATTGTTCGCGTTGCTCTGGAGTGAGACGATGCTGTTTTTGACCTTCATGATGTTTCATCATACGAGAATGATCTTTCTGCTCATTCACGTTGCTAGTAGATTGACAGGCGGTCAATGCACCCATCGATAAAATACTGGCACTGATTAAGGCGATTTTTGTCATTGCTTTCATGTTTTTACCCCATTCAAGAGCTGATTCTTTTTGATGAGTAAAGATTAAATAATAAAGATGAAGAAACAATGGAGAGTTTTTTAAGTCTGTGTTCGCTACAATAATGAATATAGAGAAGAAAAACTGAGATTTTTACTTTGAAGATTCGCCGTATTCCGATTGCATTACGTCTGTTTTTGACTGTTTTATTGACCACCCTGGTAATTACCACGGTGAGTCTGGGCGTATTGCACCTGAATATGCAGCGCAACTTTACCCGCTATGTGGCGGATGTAGAAATGCAGAAGCTGGATCATGTAATCGAGAATCTGGCTGATGTCTATACGGTATATGAAGACTGGGGTAACGCCATTCAGGCGCAGATTCTGCAAATTGAAGGTGAAGCTGCACCGGATGATTATGACCGTTTATCGCGCTGGTGGTTGCGGCGTCAGTATGATATTGCCTTACAGCAGCGTTACTTTCAGGAGCAGACCTTAGCCACTGTAGCGCCTTCAAGTATGGTTGAACCAAATCTGACATCGCGTTCAGTCAATGAAGAAGAATTGCGTATTCTGGCATCTAACCTGCCTTCACAATTCCAGCCCTTTGAAGGTTTAAGATTTCCACTTAGTTCCAATCAGAACCTGTTTAGAACCGACCGTAAAGACAATAATGGCGGTCAACAGTCAGTTCAGCCGCCTACCGGCAAGAAGCAGTTCATCCAGATGCCAGACCGTCTGGGTCTAAGTTCACGCCTGTCACTCTATGATGCCAAACGGCGTTTTGTAGTAGGTGAGGCGTCAGATGAGCAGATTTCCTATCGTCCAATTATGGTCGAAAACCAGGTGGTCGGTTATCTCGGTTTGAAACCGGTTTTAGACCAAGATGATGCTTTAAGTATTAATTTCTTTAGTAATCAGAAACGTTACCTATTTTTAGTTTATGGTTTAAGTATTCTAGCCAGTCTGATTGCTGCATTATTACTGGCAACTTATTTTAAAAAACCGATTCAGCGTTTGTTGAACGGAACACGTGAATTGACTCGTGGTAATTATCAGCATCAGGTGAAAGTGAAACGTAATGATGAGCTGGGTGATCTGTCTAATGAGCTGAATCAACTGGCCGTGATTTTGGATCAGCATGAAACTTCACGCCGTCAGTGGGTAGCAGATACCTCACATGAACTGAAAACTCCGCTGGCAGTCTTGCAGGCACAAATTGAAGCGATGCAGGATGGAATCCGTAAACCGACACCAGAGCATTTTGCGTCGATGTTGGCACAGGTAACCAGCCTGAAAAAACTGACTCAGGACTTGGCAGCTCTAGCGCAGGCTGATGCCCAGCAATTACAGTTTTACTATGCAACTGTAAATCCATGGGAGGTGGTGCAGCAGGAATTAATGAACTTCCAGCCTAAATTTGAACAGGCTGATCTGAAAGTGACTATTGAAGGTGACGGTGCTGAAGTCGAGCTGGATCTGGACCGTTTCAAGCAGATTGTAGCTAACCTGCTTAGCAACAGTATCCGTTATACAGAAGCCGGTGGTCAGGTACATATCCATACCGAACAGAATGAGAAAGAATGGACTTTATATGTCGATGACAGTCCATTCGGTTTGACTGATGAGCAGCTGGCCCGCATTGGTGAGCGTTTCTATCGTGTTGATGATTCGCGTACCCGTGCCACCGGTGGGACAGGCTTGGGTCTGGCCTTATCTTGTAAAATTACTCAGGCTATGGGTGGTAGCTTAAGCTTTGCACATTCACCATTAGGTGGTTTACGATGCAAACTGAGCTTTCCTAAACAAATGAAACCATAAAGGAAAATATATTCATGAAACATATTATGCTGGTTGAAGACGAAGTCGAACTTGCCCTGTTGGTGCGAGATTATCTAGAGGCTGCTGGTTTTGAAGTCAGCGTGTTTCATGATGGGCAAGAAGCATATAACAGTTTTACCCAGCGTAAACCGAGCCTGATGATCCTGGACTTGATGGTGCCGCGTATGGATGGTCTGACCATTTGCCGTAAAGTACGTGAGCAATCAGACTTGCCGATCATTATGGTGACTGCGCGTACTGAAGAAATTGACCGTGTACTGGGCTTGAATATGGGCGCGGATGACTATATCTGCAAGCCATTTAGTCCAAAAGAACTGGTTGCCCGTGTGCAAGCCGTATTACGCCGTTTAGACCGTAAAGCTGAGCCGGAAAGCAATGATCTATTCCGTATGGATAAATCACAACAGCGTATCTGGTACCAGCAAAAAGCCTTGAACCTGACACCGACTGAATTCCGTTTGCTGGAGCTGTTCCTAGAACATGTCGGCCAGGTGTATTCACGTGCACAGCTACTTGATCATATCAATCCGGACAGTTTTGATGTGGCAGACCGTGTGATTGATAGTCATATCAAGAACCTGCGTCGCAAAATTTCAGATGCTGCAGAAACCGGAAATCGTCATGAATGGATTCAGGCCGTTTATGGTGTAGGGTATCGTTTTGAATATCCTGAAGACTGATATTCGAATTCGTTAAAGAAAAGCGGATAGACTTCTTGGTTTGTTCGCTTTTTTATTTCTGAAAATGATCAATATAAGAGAGCCAAAATAATGAAAATCATCATTCGGGATGAACGGCTAGAAGATATTCTAGCCATTGCTAAATTGACCCGAGCGGCTTTTCAAAATACTGACCATTCAAGTCATACTGAACAATTTATTGTCAATGCTTTGCGCACGCATGGGCAGTTAACGATTTCTCTAGTTGCACTTGAAAATAATCAGCTGGTAGGCCATGTGGCTATTTCACCTGTCACTATCTCTTCAGGTGAAACTGGCTGGTACGGTCTTGGCCCAATTTCGGTATTACCTGCAAAACAAGGACAGGGAATCGGCACTTTACTTATACGGGTAGCTTTAGATCGCCTGCAACAGTTGGGGGCTCAAGGATGTGTAGTGCTCGGTGATCCTCAATATTATGGTCGTTTCGGGTTTAAGGCTTTTCCAGAACTTTACCTAAAGGATGTTCCACCAGAATATTTTCAAGTCATTGCATTTAATGGATCTATTCCACATGGAGAAGCGGTTTACCATGAGGCGTTTAATGCGACGCAATAATCCATCAAAAAAGAACTATTTCTATTTAGAAATTATGAAGTTTTAAAATATAAATACCTTTTTACTAGCATCCATTATGAAATCAATTATTTATATTTCTTTTTATCTTAGTAGATAAAAAAATAAAAGTTTAATAATTAATAACTTAAATTTATGTATTAGTTGATTAGTTGGAGACCCGCTACAATTCGGTTTTTTATTCATCATGAGAGCGTGTCTTGGAGAGTGAAGCACCGCAACTACAGCGCCGTTTAAAGAACCGTCATATCCAGCTGATTGCTATGGGCGGGGCCATTGGAACCGGATTATTCTTGGGGTCCGCACAGATTATTCAGTCCGCAGGACCTTCCATTATTCTGGGCTATTTGATTGGTGGTTTGATTGCATTCCTGATTATGCGCCAGTTAGGTGAGATGATTGTGCATGAGCCTGTGACTGGTTCATTCAGTTATTTTGCATTTAAATACTGGGGTAAATTTCCAGGCTTTTTAACCGGCTGGAATTACTGGATTTTATATATTCTGGTCGCAATGACAGAGCTGACCGCCATTGGCAAATATATCAATTACTGGTGGCCACATATTCCAGCCTGGGTATCTGTACTCATTTTCTTTTTGGCGGTAACCCTTGCCAACCTAGCCAATGTCAAAATTTATGGTGAGTCTGAGTTCTGGCTATCGATGATTAAAGTCTTTGCCATCATTGCAATGATTATCTTTGGCATATATTTGCTCCTCACTGCTGATGCAACCTCAACTGCTTCGATCAGCAATTTATGGATTCATGGTGGATTTTTTCCGAATGGCTTTGATGGGCTGTTTTATATGCTCGCCTTTATGATGTTTGCCTTTGGCGGCATTGAGCTGATTAGTATGGCAGCGGCAGAAACCGAAAATCCTGGCAAGAACATTCCACGTGCCGTGAATCAAACTGTGATTCGGGTATTTTTATTTTATATCTGCTCGCTTGCCGTATTACTTTCACTCGTACCATGGAATCAGCTGAATTTAGGCGATTTAGATCATAGTCCATTTGTAATGATTTTCAGCCAGATGGGGATTGAATGGGCTGCACATTTACTGAATTTCATTATTTTAACTGCTTCACTTTCAGTCTGTAATAGTGGCATGTATGCCAATAGCCGTATGTTGATGGGGCTGGCTCAACAAGGGAATGCACCGCAATTATTTAAGAGCGTGAATAAACATGGTGTGCCTGTGGCAGCGGTATTGTTTTCGGCATTTCTGATCTTTGGCTGTGTGATCCTGAATTACTTTGTGCCTGAAAAAGCTTTGAGTTACCTGATTTATATTGTAGTAGCAGCTGCGGTATTGAACTGGATGATGATCAGTTTGATTCATTTGAAATTTAGACAAACCATCAAACGAAAGGGGATTCAAACCAGATTCCCAGCGATCTTTGCGCCGTTTAGTAACTATTTTGTTTTAGCTTTTATGCTGATGATTTTATACATCATGTGGACGCAAGGCTTTATGTTGTCAGTGTTGATGTTGCCGGTGTGGATTGCGGTGTTGTTTGGCGTGTTTAAGTTTCTGAATAAAAGAAATGCTTAAGCCTAAAATCTCCAATCAGAAGAAGCCCGACCAGAAATGATTGGGCTTTTTTCATATTGTCGCAATATCTAAAGCTTTTAGATGAGTTAAGGTTTATTTTGATCTTAGTGGCAGAATATACTGAATACAGTCTTTAAGGTCATTTCCCAATAAAGGAAAGATGGTCCAAGCATGAAGCAGTTGCTGTTTATGAAAACCTGTTTTTTCTAATACTTGTCTTGACGCTAAATGTTCAGTAGCACAAAAGGTTTCAATTTTCGTTAGTTTTTGGCTTTGTTTTAGAAATTGGATTACCGAAGTCATCGCTTCACACATCAAACCTTGTCTCTGATAAGAAGTTCCAAGCCCGAAGTGAATTTCCCCAATGTCATGCCTTTGTATAAAGATCAAAATACCTATGGGTTGCTGAGTTAAATGATCTGCAATAATCCACATAAACTCAGGATCTGAGTTTTCCCACTTTTGCCTTGCCCAGTTTTCTATAGTTTGTCGAGTTTGAGTTTGGTTCTGATGTGGATGTCTTTGCAAATATTTTGAAGCTGCTAGATCGCTGAAATAGTTTTGAAATAAATTGATTTCATCACCACAGTGGTAGGAGCGGAGAATTAAACGCTTTGTCTTTAATGTTATTGGCTTGATCTTAGTCATCGGTGGTATCTGCACTTATTTTTCTAATGTTCGTAATAAGTCAATTCGTACTTTTTCTGCTTTCTTTAATTTCAATATTACTAATTCATAAGAATTCTGTACTAGATCCTCAACCAGAGATTCATCCAGTTCATTATCTTCATACACTGAAATCCAGTGTTGTTTATTCATATGCCAGCCAGCATGGATATAAGAATAAATATCTCGCAGCATAGCAGCATGATCAGGCGCTACTTTTAAATTAATGACAGCTTTGCCTTGAAGATAAAACTGAAGCATAAAGACTTTATCTAGCACTTTGAATACATCACAACCTTCACCGAAAGGCTGAGTCACAGTGACTTCAGGTAAACTTATCGCTATCTGTGTTGAGATTTGATGTAGGGTCATAAGTTGTGAATAAACTGAAATAAAACTGTGGATAATGCTTAAATTATCCACAGTTTTTGGTCGTCTTATGAATAAATTAAGATGAACAACTCACCATGACTTCAGGCACATCACTCGGCAATGGTCCTAGATCTTCAGGGTGTTCCAGATCTGGCTGTTTTAAATAAGGCTGACTTAATAATTTAAACAGGCGATCGACTTCGGAAAAGTCATCCCGCTCAGCTAGTTCAATGGCTTTCTGTGCCATATGATTGCGCAGGATATAGTGTGAATTGACGAGTTGCATGGCGGCATCTAATTCTCCAGTATCCTGATGTTCGCGGATCGCTTCATATTGAGTCAGGAATGCTTCAAACTGACGGCGATCCAAACAATCATCCTTGATTGCTTCATATTCATGATTCTGCAGGCGAATAAAGCTTTGCGTATAGTCGAGTTGCTCGCTTTGTAAGATTCTGAGAAAAGCCATGGCGCAGTCAAAGCTGTCTTTGTGAAAACTCGGTAAGCCCATTTTCTGGTTTAGGCCATGCTTATAATGTTCCAGGAAGGTCGGTTCATAATGTTCCAGACAATGGGCCAGATCCTGTTTCCATTGTTCTTCATCATAGTTTTCAGGACATAATGGAATCAGGTTATTCAGCCACATCCACAAGTTCCAGTGGCCGATGCTTGGTTGCTGCTGATAAGTATAACGACCCTGATAATCCGAGTGGTTATTAATCCAGTTGGGACGGAAACGTTCCATAAAGCCATAAGGGCCAAAGTCTAGCGTTGAACCGGTAATATTCAGGTTGTCGGTGTTCATGACACCATGCGCAAATCCGACCAGTTGCCATTTGGCAATCATGACTGCTGTGCGCTGAATGACTTGAGTAGCAAATGCCAGAATAGGCTGTTCTGCTTGCAGACATTGCGGATAATGCCATTCCATACATTTTTGTGTGAATACAGGCAGCAAGTCTGGCTGATACTGATTGATCCATTCAAAATGTCCAAACCGGATATGACAGTCAGATGTTCGTAATAGCATTGCGCCCGGTTCCAGTTTTTCACGCTGTACACCTTGAGCGGAAGAGGTAAAACCAACCGCATTACTGGATTCCACACCTAGCGCATTTAAGGTATGTCCGGCCAGATATTCCCGAATCACCGAACGTAAGACTGCACGACCATCTCCCATACGTGAATAAGGCGTTGCACCAGCACCTTTTAAATGCAGATCAATGGTCTGATGATCTTTATCCAGAATCTGAGCGATCAATAAACCACGTCCATCACCCAGTTGTCCTGCCCATTGTCCAAACTGATGGCCGGCATAAACCATGGCCAAAGGTTCAAATTCGGCAAAGGTTTTTTGACCACTACAGATTTCGATCCATTGTGCTTTATCTTCCTCAGACCATTGCAGTTGCTCAGCAAGCGCAGCATTAAAATGTCCCGCTTTAGCACCTTTTAAAGGCAGTGGGGGTTGATGATGATAAAGGCGAGGAGGGAGAGTTTGATATCGGGAATTAAAATACATGGCAGTTAAAATATTTAGGCAATATAAGCAATATAACAAAGATCTTTGTTTAAAACTGTTGTAAAAGGGAAGTATAAGTAAGATAGGCAGAAATAAAAAAAGCCCCTGATTTCAGGAGCTTTTTTGAGAATTCAAGTCTTATTAAGAGACAGGCGCTTTTTTCAAATTGCGTACTAAAAGATTCAGTGTTTCACGATGATGGGAAAGACGCTGTTCAACCAGCTGGAATTCAACTTTAAGCTTGTCATCCATCTGGTGAATCTTTTCTGCCACAGCAGCCTTTTTCACCTGAATTTCCTGTTCTTTCAGTTTGGCCCAGTCATTCAATGTTTGAGTAAAGGCTTCATATTCCTGAGCGATTTTACTTTTCACATTGATAATGTCTTCATTGACATTATGACCATATACCGCCAGATCCTGCTCAGCATATTTAAACTTCATTGCCAGTTCAGCTTTTTTGATATTAAAGCTTGGAATGCGGCGCAGATTTTTAGCCAGACCCAGTTTAGAGCAAGTCCAGATTAACCATTTGGTTGGGTCATATTGCCACCATTTTACGCCATTACGGTAATCGTACTGGAAGATGTGATGGTAGTTATGATAACCCTCACCCCAAGTTGCAATTGCTAACCAGAAGTTGTCACGTGCAGTGTTTTCATCCGTATAAGGACGTGAACCCCACATATGGCACAGTGAGTTAATGAAGAAGGTCACGTGATGGCTCAGGATTAAACGAACCAGACCACCCAATAATAATACACCCCAGACATCGCCTACAGCCCAGCCGATTGGCAAGAGAATCGCAGCGTGTACTGCAATTACTAAAGGCACATAGTATTTGTGCTGGAACATAACGACTTTGTCGTTTTGCAGGTCTGGTGCATTTTTGTAGTTTGGTTCTGCAGCAGGATAGTCACGCAGCATCCAGCCCAGGTGCGCATACCAGAAGCCGTTATTAATTGAATATGGGTCTTTTTCCACGTCATCGACATGACGGTGATGGGTACGGTGACCTGAACCCCAGTACAGAATACTGTTCTGCACGGCAAAGGTACCCATGATCATTAAAATGATTTTTAAAGGTAAAGTCGCTTCATAAGCACGATGTGCCCAAAGACGATGATAGCCCGCTGTAATCCCCAGGCTGCTAACGCCGAGCAAAACAAACATACTGATCCAAGCGGCAAGGCTAAAATCATGGTGATACGCATATAACGGAATCGCGATAACAGCTACAATGGGTAAAACTACCAGAGCAAACACAGCGACCCAGTTAATTGGGGCTTGAGGTAGGGGAGCATTCATCTCCAACAGCACTCCTGGAACCTGGGAAGGTATAACAAAAAGCAGAGGCCGCTATTGTTTATTTTAACAGCGGTTAAGTCATTCATATTAGCACGCCCCCCTAGGGCATCACTAGCATTATTGTACGGTTGTATTGTACTTATCGGTAACAGAATAAGTAGGATGAAAACTACCATTTTCACGAGCTAGACAGGCTCTGATTTCCGAGTAAATCACTGAGATTTTTGAAGCTTTTAATCAAATTTATTTTATGAAAATGAGTCAAATGAATGTTCATTTTTTCTACTAGATTGCAGAGAAATAAATTTGTAAGCAAACCCATAACCTAAGGTTAAACAAGATTACAGACAGGTATTCTTCTTTAAATGATTTTTCAAGGCTTAAAGAAAAATAATCTTTATATAGAATCTTGCATTTTGGGTCATTTAAAGATGTTGCATCATTAACTTCGGATAATCCGTAATAAGACCCTGAATACCCCAGTCGCGTAATTCTTTGGCACGATTAACATCATTTACGGTCCAGACGCTGATGGTGAGTTTGGCAGCTTGTGTGGCTTGAATAATATCTTTGCTGGCCAGCTCATTCATCCAGCCAATCTGACAACAGCCAAGTTCTAAAGCTTGATCAATTGCCTGATATTTCACATCTGTTTCAATCAGAAGGCCGCGTTTTAAACTGGAATTTTGCTGTTGCAAAGCCTGATGGATTTTAGGATCAAAACTGGTAATCACGACTGACTGCTCATAACCCTGTAACTGCTGTTCAAGCTCAAGCGTGATTTTTTCAGCATCGGCCTGGCTCGCTACACTTTTGACTTCAACTTCAATATGGTCAAAGTTATGAATCACGGTTAAGGTCTGATCCAGCATAGGAGTGGCTTCGACCTTGTTCCATTCTGACCATTTTACTGCGTGATTATATTGACTGAGATCCTGACGGTTACATTCGTAGAGGGGCTTTTGCAAACCGGTAGTGCGTACAAAATTATCATCATGCATGATGATCAGGGCATTGTCTTTAAGCTGGCGTACGTCAAATTCGACTGCGCGAATCCCGATATCCTGAATATATTGAAAACCGCCTAGTGTATTTTCAGGTGCTTCCCCACGCGCACCGCGATGTCCAATTATGCGCATGCTGCGATAACCTGAAGAAGTGAAGATGAAAACATAATGATGAAGAGTTGTGACAGGAGTATTGCAATATTCTGCGCCTGAAACACTTTGTTGCAAATACTGTTGGCGCAGAATTTTCCGTGCAATTTAATACATTTTAGCGGATTTATTGATCAATGGTTTCGTTGATATTTTTTTGCCATAACACCTCAGAACCACCTTCAACACGTTGCAAGGTGCGTGAAGCCACAAACAGCCAGTCAGATAGGCGATTTAATAGCTGCAGGGAAGTCGCCTGAATATTCTGGTCGCGTGAGTGAACTGACATCACGCTGCGCTCTGCACGACGGCACACGGCACGGGCTTGATGAGCAAAACTGCAAACTAAAGTACCCGCAGGCAAAATAAAATCTTTCAGCATCGGCAAAGCTTCATTCATACGATCGATGTCATTTTCCAGAAAATCAATCGAGACTGGTTGAACCAGGTTAAAGCCAGGGATACACACTTCACCACCCAGATCAAACAACCAGTGCTGGATCAGGCTTAAAGATTTATCCCAAGTCGCTTTATCCTGAATGCTGCTTGCCGCGATTTGTGCACGTAAAACCCCAATGATGGCATTCAGTTCGTCGACATCACCCAGCGCTATGATACGCAAATCATCTTTGGCTACACGTGAACCATCACCCAGTCCGGTAGTGCCCGAATCGCCTGTGCGCGTGTAAATTTTACTTAAACGGTGACCCATGAGAGTTCCTTAAATGATTAAATGCTGTAAATAAAAAGAATCATGCCATAGGCATGACATGATTCTCAAAAGTATTTATTTAGATTGGCTGGTTCTAGTATTTGAAAGTGACACCAGCGGAAGCCAGACGGCCACCATTGATATAGTATTGGTCGCCCGCACTATGCACAGTTTTGTATTTCACATCACCGATATTTTCAATATTGGTAAAGAGCTTCACGGTTGGATTGATATTCCAGTAAGCATTCAGGTTGACACGTGCATAGCCTGGAATGTCACGAGCAAAATCTTTGGCTTTTGATTTCGCAACCAATGCTGCACTTAGACCATAATCGGCATTTTGCAGACCTGTGGAAACAGTGAAGGACTGACGCGGACGACGCAGCAGCTCGGTATTCTGTTTGCTATCTTCAGTCTTGACGTATGTGTAACCGGCATTAATGAAGAATTGATCTTTTTTCCATTGTGCCGTTAATTCACCACCTGTCATTTTGGCTTCATCAATATTCTGGTTTTGATAGACAGGGAAGGTGTTGACCCAGTCACCGTCACAAGTGCTGATACAGGTTGAATTGATCAGGTGATCGACTTCCGTATGAAAAGCTGATGCGCCAACCAGAATATTGAATGGTAATTTTTGATCAATTCCCAGTTCATAAGAAATACTTTCTTCAGGTTTGAGCTGATCATTGCCGCCAAAGGCATACATATCATTTAAAGTGGGTGCCTTGAAAGCTGAACCGATATTGGTATAAATGCTGGTATTCGGAAGCAGCTGATAACGAATCCCGCCTTGTGCCACCGTATGCGTACCAAATTTTTCATTATCTTCGACACGCAGACCGAGTTGGGTACTGAAACCATGATTCTGGTATTGATGCTGGAGGTAATAACCGGTTGAATTGATATCTTCATCAAGTGCTTGAGTCTTGGCATCTGTATTACGCTGGGTCAGACCTAATAAAACATTCTGTGCCGGGCTAAAATTCCATTTACCATAGATTTCAGCTTCTTGTGTCGTGCTGTGCACAAAGCTGTTAGATGTCACTTGATTCAAGTCATCTTTAAATTGGGAAAGTCGTGCATGAATGGCCGTGGTTTCAGTAGGATGGATCTGGCCTTTTAAATTGACGATTTCATTTTTGAAATTCTGGCTGGAAAAGGCACCCCAATCGCTATATTGGCCATTTCCTGAATTCTGGCTGTAATCTAGAGATGCAGCATAACGCTCTTTTTCAACACCGAATTTTGCACTATAGCCTTTCTGGTCATAGCTATAGTCACGGCTGTCATTCATGTTGAATACGGGAGTGCCATCAGTTTCTAAAATCTGGCCACGAATCTGTGCATAGATTCCGTCTTCTGTGAGGTCTGCACCGACCAGTGATTTATAAGTCTGGTTTTCACCCATCTCGCCAGATACAAAAGCACCGGTTTTTTCAGGTGTTTTGGTGACGAACTGAATTACACCACCAATCGCATCTGTCCCATACAGCACGGATGCGGGACCTTTTAATATTTCAATCTGCTTGAGGTCTGTAGTATCCAGAAACGGAATAGAAGCTGCACCGGTAGTTGCGGTATTTAAACGAACGCCGTCACGTAAAACCAAAGCTTGATTGGAGTTAGTCCCGCGTAAGAACAGAGAAGTTTGCTGGCCATACCCACCTGACTGCACCACATTTATGCTGGGATCTGTTTGTAATAAATCCGGAAGAGCCTTAATCGGTGATTGCTCAAGAACAGCCGGTTCAATAATCGCAATCCGGGCTGGCACATTTTCAATTTTTTCTTCAGATCGGGTAGCGGTCACCACAATGGTATCTAAAGCTGCTTGTGCAACTTTTTGCTCTGCAGCATGAACTGCTGAGGAAAAACCCAACGCAAGTGCGATCGCACCTACCAAGGTAGTAGGTTGAAATGGAATAGACATGAGATGTGCTCCATACATTCACTCCCCGTGAATGATTGAGTTAAAGAACACAACAAGCAGGTATCCGGACTTAAATGCAGTATTGAAACATACTTACTTATCCACCTTCCCACATATTGATGCAGTGGTGTAAATCCTGAGGATTTATAAAGACAAGCTTTTCATTTTTTACCGTTGCGGGGGCAGCGTTGGATTTGCACCAACTTCCCTAAAGCCTTAAGGCCTTGACTCGTTGCAAATTGTGGCAAGTATAAAGTCTGCTTATGACTTAAACAATCAAGATCAAGAATAATCCGTATGAACTTTACGCAAGATCGATGATTTGCATTACAATGATTCACCCCAATCTCATAGATTACTTGATATCTTGGTAAATCAGAGCCAACACTATATGCGAACCCGTGCCAAAATCTGTGGAATCACCCGAGTTGAAGATGTCCAAGCTGTTGCTGATGCCGGCTGTGATGCCATTGGATTCGTGTTCTATTCACCGAGCCCACGTAGCGTGACTCAGGCACAGGCTGAAGTGCTGGTCAAAGCAGTGCCAGCTTATATTCAAGTGGTGGGCTTATTTGTTAATAGTACGGCAGATGACATCCAGGATATTTTAAAAACTGTTCCGCTGGATATTCTGCAGTTTCATGGTGATGAAAGCCCTGAACAATGTCAGGTTATCGCAAAGCAGGTTGGGCGTCGCTGGTATAAAGCGATTCAGGTCAAACCTGATCTGGACGTAGTCGCTGAGATTCAACGTTATCAGACAGCAGGGGCCAGCGCAGTACTGTTAGACGCATGGCATCCTGATTTAAAAGGTGGTACCGGCCACAGCTTTGACTGGAGCACCTTTCCTCAATTAGATATTCCCTTGATCCTGGCTGGGGGCTTAAACCCGGACAATATCGAGCAAGCAATTCACACCACACAGGCTTATGCTGTTGATGTTAGTGGTGGTGTCGAATCCGCAAAAGGTATAAAAGACCAACAACTCATAGAACGCTTTATGCAAGGAGTCCATCGTGGATCAGCAAAGTACTAATCACAACAAGCCCGTGATTGACTATACTCAATTCCCGGATGAGCGTGGACATTTCGGTATCCATGGCGGGCGTTTTGTGTCAGAAACTCTGATGGCGGCTTTACAAGATCTGGAAAAGCTTTATTTCCGCATGAAAGATGATGAACAGTTTCTGGCAGAATTCGACCGTGATCTAGCCTACTACGTAGGTCGTCCTAGTCCTTTATATCATGCTGAACGATGGTCAAAAGAGTTGGGTGGTGCGCAAATTTACTTGAAACGTGAAGATCTGAACCATACTGGCTCACATAAAGTAAATAACACAATTGGTCAGGCTTTACTGGCTAAACTTTCAGGCAAAAAACGCATTATTGCAGAAACTGGTGCCGGTCAGCATGGTGTAGCAACGGCAACCATCGCAGCACGTTTGGGCCTTGAATGTGTGGTGTTCATGGGTGCTGAAGACGTGAAACGTCAGGCGATGAACGTTTACCGTATGCGTCTGCTGGGTGCAACAGTTGTCCCTGTAGAAAGTGGCTCTAAAACATTAAAAGATGCCATGAACGAGGCAATGCGTGACTGGGTCACCAATGTTGACTCAACTTATTATGTGATTGGTACCGTGGCAGGTCCACATCCATATCCACAATTGGTTCGTGACTTCCAGTCCATCATTGGCCGTGAAGCACGCCGTCAGATTCAGGAACAGGCAGGTCGCCTTCCAGATGCATTGGTTGCTTGTGTGGGTGGTGGTTCAAATGCAATGGGCTTGTTCTATCCATTCCTGAACGATCAGGATGTGAAAATGTATGGTGTTGAAGCGGCAGGTTTAGGGATCGAAACTGGCAAGCACTCTGCACCACTGAATGCGGGTCACGTCGGTGTGCTGCATGGTAACCGTACTTATCTGATGTCTGATAAAGAAGGCCAGATCATTGAAACGCATTCGATTTCTGCCGGTCTGGATTATCCGGGTGTAGGGCCGGAACACAGCTTCCTGAAAGATATGGAACGCGTGAACTACGTGCCGATCAATGATCAGGAAGCGTTACAAGGTTTCCGTGACCTGACCAAGATCGAAGGGATCATTCCTGCGCTTGAAAGTTCACATGCGATGGCTTATGTCACTAAACTTGCACCAACCATGGACAAGGATCAAATCATTATTGCGACCGTTTCTGGTCGTGGTGATAAAGATTTGATGACCGTTGCCCGTATTGATGGCGTGGAAATGGTTGAGATGTAAAATCTCCCCCAGCCCCTCTTTTCAAAGAGAGGAGAAAAACCCTCCTTTCTAAAAGGGGGGAGGGTGGAATAAGAAAAATCGTGTTGAAGCCATTTAGCACGATTTTTTTATTTTTATAGGTAGGAAAATTTTTAAAGATTAAGAGGAAGAAGCAATCTGGCTAAAAATGGGATAAAAATTTATTCAAGTTGTGGATAAAAAGCAAAAAATCCGTTTCTCATTCAGAAAACTAAAATGGTTATTTTAAGCAGAATTGGCCGGAAGAGCTGACGAACGGTTTTAAAAAATTCTTTATCAAATCTCAATAATCGGCATAATAGCTCCAAGCAAAAATAGTTTTTGATTGAGATGGAATGTCTTAATGGATTTAATTCAGGAAAATGGACAACCACGTTACGGACGTTTCAAGGAAATTCCAAAAAGTATTGATTACCATGCGTACCAGTACAAAAATCCCTATGGCGATGTACTCAAGGGATGGCGTAAACAACTAAAATATAAAAAATTTAAATTCTGTAGTATTCAACACGAGCATTATACGATTGGCCTTGCAATTGCGGATATCGCTTGGGCCGGGCACAGTTTTTTCTATATCTATAACCATAGCACCAATGAAGTGCAGGAATGGAATGCGATCAATTTCTTCTCGCGCAATACGGTGCTAGATGAACAGCCATTGTTTAATCATAGTTATTTTCACAAATCTCCCTTTCAGATTGATATCCAGCATGCCAATGGGGTACGTTATATTCATGTGACCAAATATGGTGAAATCAAGCTTAGTGCCCGAATTTTTTGTGCAGGTACAGATCCGCTGAGTATGTGCAGTCCGACCGGAATCAATGGCTGGACCTATACCCAGAAATTGACCACTTTGGGTTGTGAAGGTTATTTCGTAAATAAGCAGGGTGAAACCATCCAGTTTAATGAGCGCACCTTCGCCTCTCTGGATGATACCTGCGGCTTTTTGCGTCCTGAAACTGCCTGGTTCTGGCTATCTTGTAATTTCTGGGATACCAATCGTAACCGTATCGGGATCAATCTCGCTTCCGGTGTCAATGAAAGCTTTGGTAATGAAAACTGTTTGTGGGTAAATGGCAAAATTTATCCTGTGGCGGATGTGTTATTTCAGCAGGAATCTGACGAACGCTGGAACATCCAGTCATTGGATGGCTGCTTGAACCTGAATGTATACACAGGCTGGCGCCGTTATGAAAATCTGAATCTGCGTCTGGTCGGCAGCCAGTTTAGCCAGTGGCAAGCAAAAGTATCCGGTACTATCCGACAAGATGGCCAAGATATTGTACTGGTTAATGAATATGGACTTTTAGAACAGCACTATGCCAAATGGTAATTCATTTTTCTAACTTCTAAATCTAAAAAAGCCTTCAATCTCGAAGGCTTTTGATTTCGAGGTTTAATCTTCTGCAGCTTGCCAGAAGGCTTCTCCTGCCTGAATCGGGTCGCCGGTTTCTGCCAGCGTTTTTACCCAAACCTCATATTGAGCAATCACTGGGTGCTGGGATGGATGGAAATCCTTTTTAAACCAGTCACGATACTGTTTACCCATACGAGTCAGAGTCCCTTTTTTGCCAAAGAACCAAGGTAAGCCCCGGATATTCATTTGCAAGCGTTGCAGCGGACTAAAGCCATCATGTTTAAGCATGACATTGGCACGGTAAATGGTAAAACCAAACATCAGCAAAGTCGTAATGAGCAAAGTATATTGACGCAGCCATTCTGGCGTTTTTGCCACATCTTTCATCACATCAAAAGCAACATCACGATGTTCCATTTCCTCAATCGCATGCCAGGCAAACATGGCGCGAACAAAAGGATGGGCATTTCTTAAAGTATCTTTTTGTCCATAAAAAGTTTCAGCCATCAACGCGGTCAAATGTTCCGCGGCTGCAGTGACTGCAATATTGTACTCAGGTGAACGGTTCTTCAGGTCATAGTTCATCATGTAATTCAGACGCTGAATAAACTGATCGACCGGCATGCCTTGTTCCCGCATCAGGTTATTCATCTTGTCATGGGCAATGCCATGCTGGGCTTCTTGACGGATAAAATCCGCTACCCGTTTTTGTAGATCTGGATCTTTGATCTGGTCGCGGAACAGACGCACACTCTGAATGAAATAACGTTCACCATCTGGAAAGGTCAGACTCAGTGCATCAAACATACGGGTCAGGAATGGATCGCCACCAAACCAGTAACGCGGAATTTCACTCAGCTTAAAATCAAGATTACTGCGTACCACAGGCTGTACGGAAGATTTTAAAGGTGCGTTCATCTGCTTTCATTCTTTTTCTGAAGATGCTGACAGTATGTTCAGAATTGCACAAATTGTTTTGACAGATATGGCCAATTTTTATACATTTTACGCCAGAGAAAAATAAAATATACATTCGCAGCGGAGACAGGGACGCGCTCATGCAGGACATCAAAATCTCCAATGGCTATATCCAGCTATGGGCCACCTATTTACGTAGCTTAAATATAGAACCTTTAACCGCAAAGTTTCTTACAGATCTACGACCTCAGCTCAGTGGACTGATTGATCAGCCTTTTGATGCGCAAGTTCCGCTGGATTTTCTCAATAGCATCCTGTTAAGAACCCAAAAACAGCTAGCATGTCCACAGTTAATTTTTGAAATTGTGCGGTGCATTCGGCCAGAACATTTTGGTGTACTGGGCTATATGGTATCCAAAAGCAGCAGTATTCCTGAGATCATCGGCTATATCATGCGTTTTCAACGACTGGTCATTGATGGGAGTGAGTTTGTCCCATTGCAACTGAGACAGCATGCACAGAGTATTGAGTTATATTGGGTCTATCAGGATGAGCGTTATAACCTGCTGAATGAGCTGACCATCGCGGCCATGGTGCAATTGGGGCGTTTTATTTTGCAGGATCATCCTTTGCTCTTGCGTCGGGTGCGTTTTGCCCATGCTCCTGAAATTGCCCGAATTCATTATCAGAAATTCTATGCTGCGGAAGTGCAGTTTTCACAGCAGGATTATGGCTTCGAACTGGATATACAGGGACTGAACCTGAAATCGGAACAGGCCGATCCAATGCTATTACAGTTATTGATTCGTCAGGCTGAAGAAGCGATTGCAGCCAAACCGCCTGTGGAAAGTATTTTGAGCCAAGCCCAAAAAGTGGTTGCGGAGCATCTAAGAAGCAGACAGCAGGCCATTAAAATTGAACAGCTGGCCGAGCAACTGTTTGTATCGACCCGCACTTTGCAACGTCAATTAAATGAACAGGGTATTTCTTTTAAAAAACTGTTGGAACAGGAAAGGATCAAGCGCTGTGAAAGTTTATTGCATCAGCCCCTAAGCCTGACCGAGATCGCTCAGCAACTGGATTATTCTGACCAGTCGGCTTTGGCCCGTGCTTATAAGGCGGCAACAGGCAGGACTTTATTGCAATATAGAAAACAATTAAAACAGGATCAGGCATAAAAAAATGGCCGTCATTGGCCGCTTTATCTCATGACTTAATTTAAGCTGTTTTTAATTTAGGGTATCGGAAAGCAATTGCGATCACCGCAAATATTGCCAGAATCCAGCAATAATACACGCCCCCGATTAGCTCGACAGGAGAAAGTTTGGCAATTGAACAGGCCAGTAATAATTGTGCGCCATAAGGAATCAGGCCCTGTACCACACAGGAGAAAATATCCATCAGGGCGGCGGCACGTTTTGGATCAACCCCGTATTCTTTCGCCACTTCACGGGCCATATCACCAGCCAGAATAATCGCGACAGTGTTATTTGCCACAAACAGATTGGAAAATACGACCAAGAAACTGATCCCGATTTCACCGGCACGTTGACGGCCCACTTTAAATAAGCGAGTCAGCGCGTAGATGCGTTCGATCAGCCAGCGTAAACCACCTTCACGTTGCATGATCGCAGACAGGCCACCCAGGAACATGGATAACAATGCCACTTCAAACATGCCGACAAAGCCATCATAAATGGAAGTGTTCAGCTTGAGGATATTGAAATCTGGCGTAGCAAATAGCCCGAATAAACCCGATAACACGACACCGATGGTTAAAACCGCCAGAACATGCAGGCGGCTAAAAGCCAGTAAAAAGACCGCAATATAAGGCAGGACCAGGATCCAGTTAAAGTCCTTGTATTCTACTGGACTGGAACTGCCAGCATTGAAGATATAGATCAAAATCGTGACGATGGAAGCCGGCACAGCAATCCAGACATTGACGCTGAATTTGTCACGTAACTGAACTTTCTGGCTGCTGGTTGCGGCAATGGTGGTGTCGGAAATCATGGACAGGTTATCACCGAACATCGCTCCACCGACCACGGCGCCAATTGCATAAACTACCGGAATCTCGGTCACTTGTGCAAAGCCAAAGGCAATCGGTGCACAGGCGGCAATGGTTCCCATAGAGGTACCCATCGCCGTCGCAATAAATGCCGAGATCACAAAAAGCATTGGTAACACAAAGCTTGGAGGAATGACAGACAGGCCCATTTGTACGGTGGCATCAACACTGCCAATGGCACTGCTAACACTGGCAAAAGCACCGGCCAGCATAAACACCATGAACATCAGGATCAGGTTGGGATGGCTGGCACCTTTAAGAAATTCTTCAATACCCTGATTGAGTTTGCCACGATACACTAATGCAGCCAAGATAATCGCGGGCAGGGCAGCAACAGGCGCTTTAATCTGATAAAACGCAAATTCAGTTCCGATCAAAGAATGATAGATCCCGCTACCTAAAAAGATGGTTAAAAATACAATAAGCGGCAGCAGTGCAATGGCGCGTGCCTGCACTGTACCTTCAGAGTCAGTCTGCATAGGAGATAAAAAAATAAGAGAATGGGGCTAGTATAAAACAGGTTTTGCAATTTCAGAAAACTTTAAATGAATGCGCTAACATCTGCATTTTTATTAATTTTTCCATGATAAAAATAAGTTTATCTAAATATTCAACATTTTAGGGAATGCCAAAATTAGGCATCTTTGATCATTGAGAAAAAAATCAAAATAATCGTAAATAGATCCCTTCGGGTTGTTCTGAAATCCTCGCACAGGAAATGAAATGCCAGAGGTCGATGTTGCACACTGTTCAATGTACAAAAAATAGCGTTACAATGCGATGTCTTGTATTTCTACATAGTCAATGTCTCAAGTTTGAAACACCTTAAGGAAAGCTCAGCCCTATGTCACGTTTAGCCACACGATTTGGACAACTTAAATCTCAACAGCGTAAAGCTTTAGTTTCTTATGTTATGGCTGGTGACCCGCATCCAGAGGTAACCGTACCTTTGCTGCACCAGATGGTGGACGCTGGCGTCGACGTGATTGAACTGGGTCTTCCTTTCTCAGATCCAATGGCAGATGGTCCGGTGATTGCTCTGGCCGCTGAACGCGCGCTGGCCGGTGGCACTAATACCTTGGATGCCCTGCACATGGTGAAAGAATTTCGCTTGAAAGACCGCGAAACACCAGTGGTACTCATGGGTTATCTCAATCCGGTTGAAGTCATTGGCTATGAAAAGTTTGTGGCTTATGCCTATGAATGCGGTGTCGACGGCGTGCTTCTGGTCGATCTTCCTCCTGAAGAAGCTCAAGATTTGGGGCAGGTGCTGGAAAAATATGAAATGGATCAGATTTTCCTGTTGGCTCCGACCTCAACTGATGAGCGTATTCAGCATGTAGTGAAACAGGCCAGTGGCTTTATTTACTATGTGTCGTTGAAAGGTGTGACGGGTGCTGCGACATTGGATGTATCTGAAGCCGCTGCACGTATTCAGAAAATTAAGGCAGAGACAGATGTTCCTGTAGGCGTGGGTTTTGGTATCAGTGATGCTGCATCTGCGAAAGCGATGGGTGTTGCTGCCGATGCAGTTATTGTGGGAAGTGCGTTTGTAAAACAGTTTGCAACCCTCGCGCCAGAACAAGCCGTTATTGCGACGGTGAATAAAGTCAAGGAGCTTCGAGCAGCGCTCGATGAGTTATAGTATGAGTCAACAAGTGAAATCAGGCAAAATTCTGAGCCCATCGACCCCATGGACGGAGCGTATTGTTCCGGGCATTCATGTACCTGATGAGCAAACCACCCTAAAAGCGACATTCACAGAGCCAACCATTGAGTGCCCTGAATGTCATGCTTTGGTGACACGTACTGCAATGTCATTTAATGCTTATGTTTGTCCACAATGCGATGAACATCTGAAAATGAAAGCACGTGACCGTCTGAACTGGTTCTTTGATCAGGTACAGACTGAAATGGGTCAGGAATTTACGGCCAAAGATCCACTGAAATTTGTCGACAGCAAAGCTTATCCAGACCGTATGTCGGAAGCACAAAAGAAAACAGGTGAAACTGAAGCACTGATCGTAATGCAAGGTCTGCTGAAAGGCGTGCCAATGATTGCAACCGCATTTGAGTTTGACTTCATGGGCGGCTCTATGGGCACTGTAGTGGGTGACCGCTTTGTGCAGGCAGCGGAGCGTGCGATTGAAATGCATCAACCTCTGATCTGTTTTGCAGCATCTGGTGGCGCACGTATGCAGGAAGGTATGCTGTCTTTGATGCAAATGGCACGTACTTCAGCAGCGATTCAGCGTTTGAAAGAAGCAGGTCTGCCTTATGTGGTGGTATTGACCCACCCAGTTTATGGTGGTGTAACTGCGTCTTTAGCCATGCTGGGTGATGTGCATCTGGCTGAACCGAAAGCCATGATCGGCTTTGCGGGTAAACGTGTGATCGAACAAACTGTACGTGAAAAACTGGACGAACCGTTCCAGCGTGCTGAATATTTGCTTGATCATGGTGTAATCGATCAGATTGTTCACCGTCATGCATTACGTGATACAGTTTATCGTATTATCACGAAATTGATGAACCTGCCTTGAACACAGCACCATTAGCAACTGATTCACTTGATACATGGCTCGATTATTGGAGCCATGTTCACGTTACGGGGATTGATTTAGGCCTGGAACGTGTTATTCCTGTGGCTGAAAAGCTGGGCGTGATCAATCCGGAGGCTAAAGTCCTGACGGTTGCCGGAACCAATGGTAAAGGTTCAACGACCACGACTCTGGCTGCCATTCTCAATGCTCAGGGTTTTAAGGTCGGACTGTATCAGTCTCCTCATGTATATCGTTTTAATGAACGGGTGAAATTACGTGGGGTTGAAGTCGAAGACCAGTTGCTGATTGATGCTTTTGTTGAAGTCGATCGGGCACGTCGCGAATGCGATTTAAGCCTGTCATTCTTTGAAGCAACCACACTTGCTGCATTTGTGATTTTTAAACATGAACTGTGTAATGTGTGGGTGCTGGAAGTCGGATTGGGTGGCCGTCTGGATGTCGTGAATGTGGTTAATCCGGATGTTGCAGTCATCACCAATATCGGACTGGATCATACCGACTGGCTCGGTGATACCATTGAAAAAATTGCTTTTGAAAAAGCTGGTATTATCCGTCCGAATATTCCCGTGATATTTGGTGGTCAGCAAGATATTCCGCAAGCCATTCTGGATAAAGCTGCTGAATGCAATGCGCCGTTATATGCAGTTAACCGTGATTATTTCTATGAAGCCTTTGAAGATGGCAAAACCTGGGCCTTTGCATCGTCAGGTACGACTTTAAAATTGCCGACAGGTTCACTGGCGCTGGATAATATTTCGACAGCAGTTGCAGCGATCTTGCTAAGTGGTCTGGAAGTCAACCAGACAGCGATTGCGGAAGGAGTTCAGGCAGCTAAATTGCCGGGGCGTTTTGAAGTCCGAGAAATTCAGAATAAGACTGTAATTTTTGATGCCGGACATAACCCGCATGGGGTAGAGTTCCTGTTAAAACAATTACGCAATTATTTAAATTACAACAAGAAATATAAAGAAGTCATTTGTGTATTTTCCATGCTGGCAGATAAAGATATAAATTCTGTCGTCAAGTTGTTGAAAGACACTGTTCATTTGTGGAAAATTGCACCATTATCTGTACCACGTGCGGCAGAGGTCACACTTTTGACTGATGCACTGCAAGGTGAATTGATAGAACAATTTGACAATGTAAAATTAGCTTTTAAATCAGCGCTGGATGAAACAGAGAATAATCAGCTGATTTTGGTATGTGGATCATTTCATACCTTAGAAGCGGTATGGGAGTATTTGGAAGAATGTCAATGAATAACAAACAACGCTGGATGGGTGGCGTTGTTTTACTAGGTGGTGGTGTTTTATTGGCAGCATTACTCCTGAAAGGCCAAAATGAAATTCATCAGGATCGTCAGCAAAACCCGGCACTGGCTGCAGAAGTAGAATCAAAAGATACAGTCAACAATTCATTAGGTTCTTTAACAGTCGATGTGGAAACAGAAAAACGTCTGCTGGAACAGCAGCGTCGTGACCGCGAAAAAGCAGTGGCTGAACAGGAAGCCCGTGCAGCTGAATTTTTAGCCATGCAACAGCAGGCTGAGGCAGATGCAGCACGTCGTGCGGCTGAAGAATATGCTGCTTTGAATGCCCATCGTATGGGACAGCAAAGTTCAGACAATATTCCACCTGAGCTGGCAGAAGATGAACAGACGAAGCAAAAACGTCTGGCTGAAGACAAGGCTGCTACACAAAAAAAGTTAGAACAGCAGAAACTTGAGCAGCAAAAAGCCCAAACTTCAGCTGATACTGCCAAGAAACAGGCAGAGCAGAAGGCTGCAGAAGAAAAACGTAAGCTAGAAGAGAAACGTAAAGCTGAAGAAGCGCATAAGGCAGCTGAAGCAAAACGTAAGGCCGAGGAAGAGCACAAAGCGGCTGAAAAGAAAAAAGAAGCTGAGCATAAAGCTGCTGAAGAAAAACGTAAGGCAGAAGAAAAACGTAAGGCAGAAGAAAAGCGCAAAGCTGAAGAGAAACATAAAGCAGAAGAGGCCAAGAAAAAGGCTGAAGCTGAAAAAGCCCGTAAACTTCTTGAAGGTGAAAGTGATAAACAGTGGATGGTGCAGGTGGCATTGGCTGCCAATGAAGCCAATGCTGATGCCATTGCGGCCAAACTGCGAGCCAAAGGCTACAAGGTCACCAAGAGCCAGACATCTAAAGGTGTGCGTATCATGGTCGGTCCATCTAAAGACCGTGAAACAGCAGATGCACTGCGTAAGAAAATCGCGTCTGATGCCAGCCTGAACATGAAATCAGCCTGGGTGAATGACTGGGTGCCGCTAGATAAGCGTTAATTCTCTTACTTAACCGAAGTTTCTGTAGATGGATTCGTGAGTTGCTCGCGAATCCATCTTACATTTTCAGGGATAAATAATTTTTCAATATTGCGCCAAATGGAATGAAAGCCATAACCGCCATGCTTCATTTCCCGTACTGCGTCTTCAATGCGCCAGTTCTGGAAAATAATCCGGTACATGGCCACACTGGCACCGGTACGGTCTGAACCATGATAACAGTGTAAAAGTATTTTTTCATTATTTTGCCGTGCCTGTTGAATCAACTGCATTACGTTCAGTAAATCCTCGCGATTCATAGCCCAGGTATGAATGGGAACATGTTTAAGCTTGAGGTCTTCATTTGACAAAATATCCGTATCTTTATCGCGTGAACGCAGGTTGATCACCACATTAATGGCATATCGTTTTAATAAGGGCGTCAGTTCATCGCTCGGCTGTTCACTCCGGTAAAGTTCATCGCTAATCTGATAAAAATTATGTTCTTCATGCAGTCCCTGTCCCCAGTGCATTGGGCGTTCCTGTTCAGGCAGCGCTGGAGTACAGCCAGATAAAACAAACGCGGAAACCAGAAGAAGTACATAATTATTTTTCATTGCGCGTTAAACCCTCTTTTTAATCATTCTCTTCAACAGCATATCGGCTTTTGCAAAAAAAAGCCTGTCCGAAGACAGGCTTGATGGGAAAAGTTCGAAAACCCGGCTCGTCGGTGGGTATCAAACTAAACATGAAAATGATGGTTGATGCATGATGATCTTCATTTTCATGGTGGAGAGTTTTTTCTAAATTTTCGGTGTCATGGTTAAAGAGCAGTAACTTTGCTTATCCGTATAACTTTAGCATAGCTGAGGTTCTTGAGCGAAAAAGTACCACCTTTTAGAGACTACGCGTTTCGCTTGTCTTACGAATAACTAAAGCAGTGCTTTCAAATTATCACTCGAAGCATAGCTTCTCGTCTTGCATTCAAGCAAAGCGGTGTTTTGGAAGCTACGCGCTGCGCTTGTCTTGTCACAAATTAAAGCAGTGCTTCAAATACTGCGCACTTCGTTTGCTTTGCGCAAAACTGAAAAGCAGTGCTTTCAGTTTTGTCACTCGAAGCATAGCTTCTCGTCTTGCGCAAGGGCAGTACAATGGAAACTGCGCGCTACGCTTGCCTTGCGCAAAATTAAAAAGGAGTCCTTTTAATTCCTTACCAGCCATAGCATAGCTATGGCTCTTGCGCTCGGGCGAAGCAGTGCTTCGCTTATCCTCGCTCAGGCTGTGGCGTAAGACGTAAATAAGGAGTTACTGCCTTATAACCTTTAGGGAAGCGTTGTTTAATTTCTTCCTCATCTTTTAATGAAGGCACAATCACTACATCATCGCCATGTTGCCAGTTTGCTGGAGTTGCAACTTTATGATTGTCGGTTAATTGCAGAGAGTCGACTACACGTAATACTTCATGGAAATTACGACCTGTTGATGCAGGGTAGGTAATAATCAGACGCACTTTCTTGTTTGGATCAATGATTACCAGAGAACGTACAGTTAGGGTTTCGCTGGCATTTGGGTGAATGAAACCATACAGCTCAGACACTTTTCGGTCCTGATCAGCAATGATCGGGAAGTTAACGGTGGTACCTTGAGTTTCATTGATATCTTTGATCCAGTCATGATGCGATTCAACATCATCAACAGAAAGCGCAATCGCTTTCACGCCACGTTTTGTAAACTCGTCTTTCAGTTTCGCGGTAAAGCCCAGTTCAGTGGTACATACAGGTGTGTAGTCTGCTGGATGTGAAAATAAAATGCCCCAACTATCGCCTAGAAAGTCATAAAAGTTAATTAAGCCTTCACTGGATTGCTGTTCAAAATTCGGTGCGGTATCGCCTAAACGTAAACTCATTTTCTTGCCTCAATTGATCTTGTAATGTGTCGATGAGAATAAATATGAACCAATTTTTTTATGATTAAAAATAGTGTTTTTAGAATTTCTTATGAATAAACCGAATAAAGAAGTAGGCTGCCGATTCAGAATCAGACAAATCAGTCGTCTAATTAACTATATTGCATGGGTAAAATTTGCTACATTACTTTGCCTTAGGTCTCAGGGCTAGGACGAAGGATGAGTTTTTTTCATTGGTTTTCTGGCAAAACCCTTGTAGTTCAAATTTCTAGCACCATAATAACGACTAAGAACATATTTATTTGACAAGCAAGATTTAGAGAGTCTATTCATGTTGGCAAGTCTGATCGGAGGAATCTTCGGTACCAAAAATGAGCGCGAACTCAAACGCATGCGTAAAATCGTAGACAAGATTAATGCGCTCGAGCCGACGATATCAGCCCTAAGCGATGCAGACTTATCTGCAAAAACTGAAGAATTCAAACAACGATATAATAAGGGTGAAAGCCTAGATAAGTTACTTCCTGAAGCATTCGCAGTCTGTCGTGAAGCTGCAAAACGTGTTATGGGAATGCGTCACTACGACGTACAGTTGATTGGTGGTATTACCCTGCATGAAGGCAAGATTGCCGAGATGCGTACCGGTGAAGGTAAAACCCTGATGGGGACGCTGGCCTGTTATCTTAATGCATTGAGCGGGCAGGGTGTCCATGTCATCACGGTGAACGACTATCTGGCACAACGTGATGCCGAGTTAAACCGTCCATTGTTCGAATTCTTGGGTTTAAGCATTGGGATTATCTATTCCATGCAGAATCCGATAGAAAAATCTGAAGCCTATAAAGCAGACATCACTTACGGTACCAATAACGAATTCGGTTTCGACTATCTTCGTGACAACATGGTGTTCTCGCTGGCTGAGAAAAAACAGCGTGGTCTGACCTATGCCATTATCGATGAGGTCGATTCGATCCTGATCGATGAAGCACGTACACCACTGATTATCTCTGGTCAAAGTGAAGATTCTTCCCAGCTTTATGCAGCAATCAATAACATTCCGCCGAAATTAAAAGCACAGAAAGAAGAAAAAGTACCGGATGGCGGTCATTTCTGGATTGATGAAAAACAGCGTTCAGTAGAAATTACAGAAACCGGTTTTGAAACCATTGAAAGTGAATTGATTGCAATGGGCTTGCTGGCTGAAGGTGAAAGCCTGTATTCAGCTTCTAATCTGAATTTGCTGCATCATGTGACTGCTGCGATTCGTGCGCACTATCTGTATCAACGTAATGTGCATTACATCATCCATGAAGGTGAAGTGATCATCGTCGATGAAAATACCGGTCGTACCATGCCGGGCCGTCGCTGGTCTGAAGGTCTGCACCAGGCAGTTGAAGCAAAAGAAGGTCTGGAAATCCAGCCGGAAAACCAAACCCTTGCAACCACCACATTCCAGAACTATTTCCGTCTGTATAAAAAATTATCCGGTATGACCGGTACTGCAGATACTGAAGCTGCGGAAATGAAAGAAATTTACGGTCTGGATGTGGTAATCATTCCAACCCACCGTCCAATGATCCGTAATGACCAGAACGATTTGATCTACCTGAATCGTGAAGGTAAGTACAACGCGATTATTCAGGAAATTCAACGTGTTCACGAAGCTGGTGTTGCGCCAATCCTAATTGGTACGGCCACTATTGAAGCGTCGGAAATTCTTTCTGACAAGCTTAAAGAAGCTGGTATTGAACATGAAGTCCTGAATGCCAAACAGCATGAGCGTGAAGCAGATATTATTGCCCAAGCGGGTGCACCGCGTGCTGTAACGATTGCAACTAACATGGCCGGTCGTGGTACCGATATTTTGCTGGGTGGTAACTGGAAAGCGCTACTGGCCAAAATTGAAAACCCAACCCCTGAAGATGAAGCACGCCTGAAAGCAGAATGGGAAGCGAATCATGAAGCAGTTCTTGCTTCTGGTGGTTTGCATATTATCGGTTCTGAGCGTCATGAATCTCGCCGTATCGATAACCAGTTGCGTGGTCGTGCGGGCCGTCAGGGTGACCCGGGTGTATCGCGTTTCTACCTGTCTCTTGAAGATGACTTGATGCGTATCTTTGCGGGTGACCGTGTGGTTGCCATGATGCGTGCAATGGGCTTAAAAGAAGATGAAGCGATTGAACACAAAATGGTGTCACGCTCAATCGAAAATGCACAGCGTAAAGTAGAAGCACGTAACTTCGACATTCGTAAGAACCTGTTGAAATACGATGACGTGAATAACGAGCAGCGTAAAATTATCTATAGTCAGCGTGATGAGATTCTGGCTGAAAGTTCATTGCAGGATTATATCGAAGAGATGATCCGTGAAGTGATGCAGGGCATGATCGCCAACTATATTCCGCCTGAATCAATTCATGATCAGTGGGATATTGAAGGTCTGGAACTTGCACTACGTGAAGACTTATCGATTGATCTGCCAGTTGCACAATGGTTAGAGCAGGATCGTCGTTTAGATGAAGAAGCACTGGTTGAGCGAATTACTGAAGAAGTGGTAAATCGTTACCGTTCACGTCGTGAACAAATGGGTGCTGAATCTGCAGCATCACTTGAACGTCATTTCATGCTGAACTCTCTGGACCGTCACTGGAAAGAGCATCTGGCTGCGATGGATTACCTGCGTCAAGGGATTCATTTACGCGGTTATGCACAGAAAAACCCAGAGCAGGAATACAAAAAAGAAGCCTATAACCTGTTTGTAAACATGCTGGGCGTGATTAAATCTGACGTCATTACTGATCTGTCACGTATCCATGTGCCAACACCTGAAGAGCTGGCTGAAATGGAAGCACAGCAGCAGGCACAGGCTGAAGCGATGCGTTTGCAGTTATCTCATCAGGAATTTGATGGATTACTGGCTGAAGAAGATGCAATCACTACTGAACAAAATGCGCAGGCCAATCCGGTTGCACCAGTCTTTGAAGCACCGGCAAGCCGTAATGCACCTTGTCCATGTGGTTCAGGTCTGAAATACAAACAGTGTCATGGCAAGATCTAATTTCTGCTAAGTTTCTAAACTATAAAAAGATCAGGACCAAATGGTCCTGATCTTTTTATGTATATGGACTTTTCAGCTGATGAATACTGTTTGCACTGTACCGGATTAAATGGTATTTAATGGCAGATTGAACACCGCAAAGTGGAAGAAACAATGACAAAAGTATTAAAAACGATGATGGTTGCTGCTTTGGCAATCCCGACTTTAAGTTTTGCTGAAACAGCAACAACGACACCTGCTAAAGTTCAGCAGGCCATTGGTCCAACTACGGCTCAGGTTCAGACGGGTACAGATGGTCAGGTGACCATTGCAAGTCCGCGTACTGGCATTCGCTATACCTTTAATAATTCAAACCGTCCAATCGTTTTACAGACTGCAGCGATTGCAGCAGCCAATGCAGCGAATGCTGACCGTATTGTTGCTTCTAACCCTGCGCTTTCTGCGGCAAGTCAGCAACAGGCGAAACAGGCTTTATTGAGTGAATCAACCCAACTGGCTAAAAACTAAGTTTGAGCCAGTTTAATAAAACCAGTCACTATGACTGGTTTTTTATTGTGAAAAACCATAAGAAAAGTGAGTGTTCATCTGGCTTTGGCTCGATTTTTTAATAAAGATCAACTAAGCTGTATTTTTCTGAAACTTCAATATTGGACATTTAAAAATGGCAGTTGGTGACGTATCTATGCCACAGATGCATGTGGTAAAAGGGGTGAGAATTGGTTCGGCAGAAGCGTATGTACGCTATCAGAACCGACGTGACCTGGTGATATTTGAACTGGCTGAAGGCTCCAATGTTGCAGGTGTATTTACCCAGAATGCTTTTTGTGCTGCTCCTGTACATGTTTCTAAAGCACATCTGGCGGTAGGTAACCCACATTATTTAGTGATTAATACCGGAAATGCCAATGCGGGTACAGGTGCTACAGGTATGGCAAATGCTGAAGCCACTTGTGCCAAACTGGCTGAACTTGCAGGCGTGAAAGCTGAAGAAGTATTGCCATTTTCAACAGGGGTGATTGGCGAACAATTACCAATGGAACGTCTTCTGAATGGTTTGCAGCCTGCATTAGAGTCATTGCGTGATGATGCCTGGATCGATGCGGCAACCGGCATCATGACCACAGACACTACACCAAAAGGTGCATCTGAACAGTTCGAACTGGACGGCATTACTTATACCATGACCGGGATTTCCAAAGGTGCCGGCATGATTCGCCCAAATATGGCCACTATGCTAGGTTATGTGGCGACTGATGTGCCAATCAGCCGTGAACTGGTTCAACAGCTTTTATCTGAGACAGTGAATCAGTCATTCAACCGCATTACCATTGATGGGGATACCTCAACCAATGACTCTTGCATTTTTATTGCTACAGGTCAGGCCGGTGGAACAGAAATTTCATCAGTTGAAGATCCGCGTTATGCAGCTGTGCTTGAGGTATTAATGCGTACCATGAAACGTCTTGCGCAACTGATTGTGCGTGATGGTGAAGGTGCGACTAAGTTCATCACAGTTGCAGTAGAAGGTGGCGCCAATACTCAGGAATGCTGTGACGTGGCCTATAGTATCGCGCATTCTCCATTGGTGAAAACTGCGATCTTTGCTTCTGATCCAAACTGGGGGCGTATTCTGGCTGCAATCGGTTATGCAGGTGTGGCGAATTTAGACGTTGCAAAAATTCAGGTTTGGTTAGATGATGTACAAATCTGCAAGGATGGTGGTGCAGCAGCAGACTATACCGAAGAGGCAGGTGCACGTGTGATGGCACAAGCTGAAATGACGATTCGTGTTGATCTTGGACGTGGTGAAGCAAAAGATACAGTCTATACCTGTGACCTGTCCTATGATTATGTGAAGATCAATGCTGATTATCGTTCATAATTCAGATTGTTTCTAAAGCCTCCGTTGTGGGGCTTTTTTTATATCTTATGATTTTTAATGACTGGTCAAAAAAGTATTTTGCTAGAGATGACCGGGATGTAGGGTGAAAGGTTCGTTGAATAATGAACCATGAGGGTAGAGTAAGAGTTGTTATGAATGATGCGACCAAATTAATAGCCAATGAAGCCAAATCGATTGTGCAGGCGCATTTAGATCGTTTAGGAGAACCCAAAGAGCATCAGATCAGTGCACAGGCCAAACAGGAAAAATTTGCACAGATTCAAGCCGAATTGGAAAAGCAGAATGCAGTACTAGTTGCACATTATTATTGTGATCCTGAAATACAGGAACTGGCAGAACTGACTGGTGGCTGTGTGTCCGATTCATTGGAAATGGCGCGTTTTGGACGTGACCATCCCGCATCGACCTTGGTGGTAGCTGGGGTTAAGTTCATGGGTGAAACTTCAAAAATACTTTCACCAGAAAAAACCGTCCTGATGCCAACTCTTGAAGCGACCTGTTCACTGGATTTGGGTTGTCCGGTAGAAGAATTTACCAAATTCTGTGATGCGCATCCTGATCATACTGTAGTGGTGTATGCTAATACTTCGGCTGCGGTTAAAGCCCGCGCTGACTGGGTCGTGACTTCAAGTTGTGCAGTTGAGATTATTGAACACCTCGATAGTTTAGGTGAAAAAATTATCTGGGCACCGGATCAGCATCTAGGGCGTTATATCCAGAATAAAACCGGTGCTGACATGCTGCTTTGGGATGGCGCGTGTATCGTCCACGAAGAATTTCGTTCGCGCGGAATTGCTAATATGAAAGCCTTATATCCAGATGCGGCAGTGCTGGTCCATCCAGAATCACCGATGTCTGTGGTAGAAATTGCTGATGCAGTCGGAAGTACTTCTCAGTTAATCAAGGCAGCTCAAACCTTGCCACATCAGCGTTTGATCGTGGCAACAGATCGCGGTATTTTCTATAAAATGCAGCAGGCTGTGCCAGATAAGATTTTGATTGAAGCTCCAACCGCTGGAGAAGGAGCAACCTGTCGTTCATGTGCACACTGTCCTTGGATGGCCATGAACGAGCTAGATGGAATCTTGCATGTTCTACAACATCGTGATCAGGAGATTCATGTTGACCCCGCATTAGCTCAACGAGCCAAACTGCCTTTAGATCGTATGCTGGATTTTAGTGCCAGCTTGAAACGCTAAGATTTTGTATAAAAAATGTCTGAAATGCTTGATAAATAAACGCTTGAAGTGTTTTTTTGATTTTTTTTAAATATAGGTGTTGACGTCTTATGGCGTCACGCCTAGAATGCACACCGTACCAAGCGATAAGCTTGATACGAAAGCTGAGATGAATCGGAGCATAGCACAGCCTGGTAGTGCACCTGGTTTGGGACCAGGGGGTCGTAGGTTCGAATCCTACTGCTCCGACCAATTCTTCAAGGCGGATGGTGAAAATCATCAGTAAAGCGCTTGTAGCTCAGTTGGATAGAGCATCCGCCTTCTAAGCGGATGGTCACAGGTTCGAATCCTGTCAGGCGCGCCATTTTTGGTGGCTTGATATTTAAGAACCAAGGTAATGGTGGATGTAGCTCAGTTGGTAGAGCCCCGGATTGTGATTCCGGTTGTCGTGGGTTCGAATCCCATCATTCACCCCAACTCTTTGAGTTGAACATCGGAGCATAGCACAGCCTGGTAGTGCACCTGGTTTGGGACCAGGGGGTCGTAGGTTCGAATCCTACTGCTCCGACCATCTTCTTCATGGTGGTTAAGATAAATGATACCGCGTCAAGCGGTTTTTTTATGTCTAAATAATGAAGACACCGTAATGGTGGATGTAGCTCAGTTGGTAGAGCCCCGGATTGTGATTCCGGTTGTCGTGGGTTCGAATCCCATCATTCACCCCAACTCTTTGAGTTGAACATCGGAGCATAGCACAGCCTGGTAGTGCACC
>NZ_VOZF01000027.1:0-38799 GCF_013419905.1 Acinetobacter sp. YH12046 | reverse complement strand
AATCATTAAGCAGCATTGGATAGCTGCGTCGGAGTAGGTTTGATTTCGCCCTTGTTTGCCTTTTGATGGAGCATACCATTGCGTAGCAGGATCAAACCAAATGGCAATATTTCCGCGACTCATGAGTGCTCGGTTATATGCGGGCCAATTGGTTGTGCGGTAGATTTTGTGTGTAGGCTTCTTCATTTGAAAATTATATCGCTGAAAAAGCCTTTACAGATAGGTTTGTGCAACAAAGCCACTCGAAATCAAGCTCCATCATCTTTTCCAGATTTGGTACAATCGCATTCACCCAAGTACCACTATTCCAGACTTTCAGAATTCCATTTTCTTCCTTATAGAATGCACAGTCCTGAGCTAATATATGATGAATAACCTGGGTTCCTTCTGGTATATTTCTCATACAGACCTCCACACATTTGGTTTATTTTTTAATTTAGCAGAAGATTTGAATTTTTCGTTTACATTGTTTTATAGAGTTGTATTAATTGACTATTTAATAGATTAATCATGTAACTTTAATTTTGATACAACTTTTCTTACTCATCTTATCTAAAAATATTTAAATGATAAAAATAAAAAATCCCAACAATATATGTTGAGATTTTCTATTTATAATCAAATTAAACTAGCAGTAAATATAAGTAATGCTCAGGCTATAAAATCTCGTAAAATGTGTTGATTGATCACTTCATCAAAACTTAGATTTGAAAGATTTTGCTTGTTATGTTTGATGCTTTTATAACAATAACTCGCTGCAATACCCATACTAATTAAAGTCAACAATTTCATTGTTCACCTCAAAATTAAAAATATTAGAAACTGTGAAATTAAAATATCAGCTTGCTTTGTAGTGGTCTAAGCCAGTTTGGAAAGCTTTTGTATGGTATGTAAATCCGTTAAGACCATTTCAGATCTATAAAAATCATTGTCAATTTTTTGCTTAACCTTGAATTGTCTGATCTTCCCTTAACTGACTCGACAAGTTCAGTAGAAAATGAAGATCATTGAGGATTAACATTCTTAAACGGAAGATCATATTTGAATACAAAAAGTACATCATTTTAAAGCGGCATGGTCGCAATCAAATTAGATACAAAACATAAATTCAAGGAAGATAAATCAGAATCTGCTATGATAGCTTCCACTTAGTGGACTCTTTTATGTCTTCCCTTATCTCCTACTTATAAGTAAAGGAGTATCACAATGGGCAACATGACTGCCACACCAGAATTATTTTATATATTTTAGTAGGTTAAAGTGAAAATTGTCATTCTTAACAAGCCTTATGACGTCCTCTCCCAATTTCGTCCAGATGAAAAACATCAAACAATGGCGGATTTCGTAGATGATCCGGATCTGCGTATTGCCGGTCGTCTGGACATGGATTCTGAAGGTTTGATGTTCCTGACCGATCATGGCGGTTTAAATCAATATATTACTAACCCAACCAGCAAAAAATTCAAAACTTATCTGGTTCAGGTCGATGGGGATATAACCGAAGAAGCTCTAGAACAGCTTCGTAAAGGCGTTGAACTGAATGACGGTATTACGCTACCAGCCAAAGCAATTAAAGTCACTGAACCGGAATGGTTATGGGAACGTAATCCTCCTGTACGTTTCCGTGCTTCTGTTCCAACTTCATGGGTCGAAATTTCAATCTGTGAAGGTCGTAACCGTCAGGTTCGTCGTATGACTGCAGCAGTCGGCTTTCCTACATTACGTTTGATTCGCACCAAAATCGGTTCGATTGATCTGGTTCAATTAGGTTTACAGCCAGGTGAAACTAAAGAAATTGAACCCCTACTTTATCCAGACTTTAAAGATGTGCCTGCTCAAGAACCTTACCGCTCGCGCTCTTATGTGAAAAAACCGGGTGGTACCGGTGGTAAACCAATTAACAAGAAAGTAACGAAAGACGGCACCAAGAAAAAAACCGGCACACCGCGTATCTGGCAAATGGAAGAAGGTGAAAAACCACGTCGCAAGACCAATGGTACCACCCGTCCAAATACCAAGAGTCGTGGCCGTCGTACACGTTAAGCCACTGCTTAGATCGGGAAGATCAAACTAAAGACCACCCCTTGAGAATGGTTATTCACCTGAACTTCCCCCTGATGCAACTGCATAATGGACTGCACAATCGCCAAGCCCAAACCACCCGTTTGGGCTTTTTGATGCCGGCTGCTATCAACTTGATAAAAGCGTTCAAACAGATGGGCTAAATGCTGCTCGGGGATCTGTACACCTGCTGTCAGCACATCAATCCGACAGCTATTTTCTGTAGTCATCGCCGTGATTCTGATCTCGCCATTTTCCTTTCCATACTGCACTGCGTTGCTGAGTAAATTGGCAAGCGCACGTTGCAGATGTTCCGGATGCGCAGCTATATTCAGTTGAGCCGGAATATCCGTATAAATAGATATATTTTTTTCTTCTGCCAGAAACTCAAAATATGCCAGCAAATCTTCTATGATCTGGCTAAGTTCTAGTGTCTGTTTTTCTATCTGATAGTGGCCATGTTCAACTCGGGCGATAAATAGCATGTTTTCAATCATCTGAGTTAGACGTTCATACTCTTCCAGATGGGAATACAGCAAATTTTCTAATTCATCGCGACTGCGTGACTTCGACAAGGCAATCTGGGTTTGCCCCATCAAGTTATTCAGGGGCGTTCGTAATTCATGGGAAATATCTTCAGAAAATCGGGCCAACTGTTCATAGCCTTGCTGTATTCGGTCCAGCATGGCATTCATGGCCTCGGTTAGTTGCTGCACCTCAATAGTTCGGGATGGCAACTCGATACGCTGATCCAGCTGCTGCACATTAATTTGCTGAGTGGCGTAAATTAATTGGCGCATGGATCGCAGTAGATAGTGTCCCATCAGCCAGGCTAACAAAGTAGATAAAATAATACCAAGCAGAGTGTAGATCACTAATTTTATCAGGTAATGTTTTAAAACCTGTTGCCCTGCTGCGAGCTGCTTACCGGTAATCAGTTGATAAGACTGTCCATTAAAGTCCACTTGCTTAAATGCCAAACGGGTCGTGGGTTGTTCAATCTTATTATTTTGATAATTCAGCTTGGTGTGATAATCCAATAGAGGAATAGCGATATTTAAAGGATTAATGTCAATCAAGGTATTCTGAGCATTTTTAAGAATCAGTAAGTTATCTTCCTGTCCAAGCATATTCTCATAAAGCTCCGGATGCTCGATCAGCACCTGAAAGCTTTGCTGATCAGCCAGAAATATTTCTATTCTGGAAATCCGCAAGGCCAAAGCTTCATCCTGCTGTTGTTGCACCATCTGCTGCATATTGTGATAGGACAACCCGCCGATACTTAAAAAAACGATACAGGAAATAAGGCCAAAAGCGATGCCGAGACGTGTGCCTAAATGCATTTTCATGCGTGCACATCCAGTTTATAACCCATACCACGTACAGTATGAATAAGTTTTGGACTGAAATGATCATCAATTTTAGAACGTAATCGGCGTACAGCAACATCAACGACATTGGTGTCGGTATTAAAATTAATATTCCAGACCAGTGAAGCAATTTGTGTCCGGGTTAAAACTTCGGACTGGTGTTCCATCAGCAACTGTAAAAGCGCAAACTCCTTTTGGGTAAGCTCAATTTTTTGCTGGTCTCGAAATACTTCCCGGGTTAAACGATTCAGCTCTAAATTGGCCACCTGATACATTTCATGTTCAACTTTTGGTACACGGCGCAGTAGGCTTTTAATTCGGGCCAAAAGTTCGATATAAGAGAAAGGCTTGGTTAAGTAGTCATCTGCACCCAGTTCCAACCCTTTGACCCGGTCAAGCACATGATCTTTGGCAGTCAGCATGAGTACGGGGACTTTAGAGAAAGTACGCAAGGTTTTGAGGACTTGCCAGCCGTCCAGGTCGGGCAGCATCACATCCAGCAATACCAGATCAATCGGTTGCTGTTCCAGCACTGATAAGGCATGCAGGCCATTACCCACCTGTGTAGTCTGGTAGCCGGATTCATTTAAGCCTGTGGCCAAGAATCCGGCAATTTTGGCTTCATCTTCTACAATTAAAATATGCATGGGCTGAGTTTAATCAATTTCATACAGCGCAAAGATTACAAATTGGTAATCTGATTGTCATCCATGAGCTTCCATTCTTTGATTATGATCTTCTCAATTTCTATATGACTGAACATTATCATGAGAAGTAGATTAAATCAGAGAAAAATATTTTTATATCTAGCGAGTTTAGCAATGGTTAGCTTAAGCCATGCTGAATTAAAAACGGCCTATATTATGGACTTGAGCACAGCAAACCAACTTGCTGAGAATGTCATGCAAGCTTGTCAGAAAGCCAGCAAACCCGCTGCAGTCACAGTACTGGATCAAGGCGGTAATGTTCTGGCCAGCCAACGGCATGAATCTGTCGGAATTCACAATTTAACTGCATCACAGCGTAAAGCCTTTACTGCATACTCGACTAAGACCAGTACATTGGATTTCATGCGTCATGCACAAAAGAACCCGGATGCACAAAATTTAAATACCCTGGATGAATTGTTATTATTATTGGGCGGCGGGGTACCTGTGGTTTATAAAAACCAGCTCATTGGCGCTGTTGGCGTTGCAGGCTCTGGTGGCTCTGAACAGGATCATCAATGTGCCGCACAAGGCATTCAACATACTTTAAAACAACTTTAATTTTATCTATCTATTGAATAGGAACAGACCTATGAAAAAAATTATTTTTGGTGCTCTTCTAGCGGCGACAGCAAGCTTTTCTTTTGCACAGAATCCCTTAAGTGTGCATGTGCTGAATCAGGAAACTGGTCTGCCTTCCGCCAATGTCGCGGTGATTTTGGAAGCTCAGCAGGGTGACAAGTGGGTAAAACTGAATGAGTTAAAAACAGATACCAATGGCCGTATCAAAGAGTTTTATCCTAAAGATACAGCTTTACAGAAAGGCATCTATAAAGTGACCTTCAAAACCGGTGACTGGTTTAAGGCCAATAATCAACGCACCTTCTTCCCTGAAGTACCTGTGGTATTTACGATTGACGGTGCTTTGGAGCACTATCATATTCCGTTATTACTGAGCTCTTATGGTTATTCAACCTATCGTGGCAACTAATTCTTAATCCCTAAAAGCATCATTTTCATGGCGCTTTATTTTGAAGCGTAAAACAGCTGCATTGCATCATTCATCTGGCTTTCGCTTGTTATTTATCTCCTGGAATGTTATTTATGATTCACATAATTAATATTTTTAAAACAAAGTGTATCTAAAAAAGGAGTTCTGCAATGGATCAGCAAGTGAACCAGATGTTTAATCAGGACCGATTAATTCAGTATCTCGGTGCACATCTAATTTCCTATAACCACAATCATGCGAAGATTGAACTTAAAGTGTCTGAACAACATTTACAGGGACATCAGACCTGTAACGGCGCTGTGATTTTTGCATTAGCTGATGCTGCATTTGCCATTGCCTGCAATACCGGCGAATACCCAGCAGTCGGCCAACATTGCGGGATTCATTATTTAAAACCAGCTTTGTTAGGTGATACCCTTACCGCCATAGCTGAACATAAGGCCAGTAGCGGTCGTAGTGGAATTTACGATATTCAGATCCTGAATCAGAAAGAGCAAATCGTGGCTGAGTTCCGTGGAACTTCACGACTGATCATTAAATAAATCATCTAAAAAACCCAATAAAAAAACCGCTGTCTTAACAGCGGTTTTTTTAATAGCAACATTCTGATTAAGCTTTCAACCATTTCTCGGCTTTAGCTTGATCTTCAACTTTTAACTCAACTTCAGTCAGTTCAGAACCACCATTTTGAACTTCAAAAGTCATCAGCTCATCACGACGGAATGCATGGACAGTATACGTACCTTCCTGTTTCGCATATTTCTCGACAAGTTTCGTCGTTGCTTTAAGGCCATCAATCGCCACAATTACATCATTCGCTGAAAGGCCCGCTTTCACCCCTGCTCCATCACGACGTGCAGACTGAACCAGCACACCTTCAGGCTTATCTGCAAGTTTCAAACCAAATGGTAATGACTTGTCATTTTTCAGTGTATAGCTCACGCCAAATTCAGGTAGTAACTGATCTAAAGGCAATTCATCTGTGGTATTGATCAAATGATTAATCTGTTCTAACCAGTTATCACCCGTTAATTCCTGACATAACTCAAAGATAGTCCGTTCATTGACCTGAATGCCATTTTGCGTATTTTCATATAGCTTACGCATTAAAGCGTCCAGACTCGAGCCACGCAGACGTAGACCCAGATCAAGAGACAATGCGACTAAACAGCCTTTATTATAGTAGCTGGTACCGGCATTGTTTGAGTTTTCATCCTGACGATAGAATTTCACCCAGGCATCAAAGCTAGACTCAGACACCGACTGAATAAAACGTCCCGGGTTTTGAAGATAACGATCAATCTGCGCTTTAAGCAATGCAATATAAGATTCCTGATTGATCACGCCACTACGTAGCAGAATCAGGTCGTCATAATACGACGTAAACCCTTCAAAGATCCAAAGCAAAGAAGTATAGCCTTCTTTGTTCAGGTCATAATTCACGAAGTTTTCTGGACGAATAAATTTCACTAACCATGAATGGAAATACTCATGACTACATAGGCCAAGGAAACGCTGATAATCTTTCGATGGCTCTTCAGGCTCATCTGCTTTAGGAAAGTCATCACGCGGTGTAATCAGACTGGTTGAGTTTGGATGTTCCAGACCGCCATAGCTGTTCCCGGTGGCCATGGTCATAAAGGTATAATCACTGAATGGCGCAGAACCGAACATGGAAATTTCTGTCGCACAGATTTTCTCAATGTCCTGCTTCATACGCTGTTCATTCATCGCATGCTTGCCTGACACCACAAACTCATGCGGAATGCCATTGGCTTCAAAGCTGAAACGGGTCTGCTCTGCCAGTTCAAACGGCGCATCAATCAGTTCAGCATAGTTTTTAGCTTTTAAGGTATAACGACCTTTCACCAGACTTTTGGCCTGCATGCCCGTCGCAAGCTGGAAATGTTTCAGTTCATCCGGCAGGAATACTTCTACTTCAATTTCTTTATGTTCCTGACCTTCCAGCCCTAAACATGCACAAGCCGGGTTCACATAAAGACGGTTTTGATCCACATATGCACCACGAACAGACAGGTCATACGCATAGACATCATATTCCACCGTAATCAGTTCATGATCCGTATTGAATAAACGCCATTTATTCTTTTCAAACTTCTGGATTTGTAGCTGGCGTCCATCCTCATCATAAGCCTTGACCGCTTCAATATGCTTTGAGAACTCACGAATCAGGTAACTGCCCGGAATCCAGGTCGGTAAAGAAAGGACTTGCGTTGGATCTGCTAAAAAGCGAAGAGTTACGTGAATAAGATGCTGACGATAATCGTCAAATTCGATTTGATAATGCAACATAATGGGCGATATAAAATACAAATAAATGAGTTATAGCTTAGCTTAGCATTTTTTAGGCCAGTATTGCTTAGCTGTCGCATTTGTCTACATTTCTGACTAGCTATCCTTAAAAAAAAGGCATAGCATGCGTGAAAATTAAATCGTTCATCGACCGGTTGGTTATTAAGGAACACCTTTGAAATACATCATCTCACTGCTTGCAGTTCTTAGCCTGTTTGTGCCTGCAATTTCATATGCTGCCCTTCTGAATATTTTGCCTGAAAGCGTTGAAGCAGAAGCCTGGACCATTCTTGACTCACAGTCAGGCCAGGTCATTGCCGAACACAATGCCGACGTTCAACGTGCTCCAGCTTCCCTCACCAAAATGATGGTCGCTTATATTGCATTGAAAGAAATTCAGGCGGGTAAATTAGATAAAAGTGAAGTATTAACTGCAACACCGATTGTGAAAACAGTGATGTGGGATGAGTCACAAATGTACCTGAAAGAAGGTGAGCAGATTTCGATTGATCAACTTCTGGCAGGTCTGATTATCATGTCGGCGAATGATGCTGCTGTGACATTGGCAGAAAAAATTTCAGGTGATATTCCGAGCTTTGTCGAGCGAATGAATCGGGAAGCAAAAGCTTTAGGTATGGTTCATACCCATTTCCAGAATCCGGCCGGTATTACCATGCCTGAGCACTATTCTACTACAGCGGATCTGGCGCGTTTGTCGGCAGCTGTAGTCAATCAGACTCCGGACTATCTATATTATTCCAAACAGCCAAGTTTTACCTATAACAACCATTTCCACCGTGCCACTAACCGTGTGTTGCAAGTGGACTCAAGCGTCGATGGTTTAAAAACTGGCTTTACTCGTGCAGCCGGCTATAACCTGGCGCTCACCGCCAATCGTCCAACTTATGATATGGAACTGCCCCACCGTCGTTTGATCGTGGTTGTTTTAGGTACCAAAAGTGCTGCCAAACGCGCTGAAGTGTCGCATAAGTTGATGAATCTGGCGTATACCTATACCCGTAATGAAGTCGCCATTAAAGACAAACAGCTACTCGCTGAATTACCGGTGATCAAATCGACTTTGAAAATGTTTAAGGTTCAGACTAAACAGCCGCAGATTATTACGACATCTTTATATGATCAGAATTATGCCATTGACCTGAACCAGTTCGATCAAAACCATCAACGGGTAATGTTGAATACAGGTGATGGTGTAATGCAAAGCATTGAACCGCTCCATGAAACCCAGACCCATATTAATGTAGAAATGACTGCTTCTGAGTTAATTGCACCTATGGCCAAAGTGATGCCATTAGCGACGATTCATGTCTATCAGAATAATCAGCTTATTCGTACCATCCAGATTGAAGATATGGTGGAACTTGAAGAAGCCAGTTTCTTCCAGAAATTTCTGAGCTGGTTATCCAGCTTCTTTAGCATCTTTGCAGAAAGTGCACCAAGTGCCAAACTCTATCCAATCCAGAAATAAACACTGAATACAGTTAGAAGGCCTCTCATTTGCCTTCTAACCCCCCCTTAAATTTCTCCCTTTTCTCTCGTCAATTTTACCTCCCCTGACATAATTGCTACGTTTTGTAATTTGTATAACAATTCTAATCAAGACGGCCTGCTGCCCATGCCATAGTATATTTGGTCTAAATTTCTCTTATTTTTATTAGAAAAATAAATAGGTTAATAATATATGACAGCACATCTAATCGTAATTGTAGGTGGCGGCGCAGGTGGATTGGAGCTGGCTACTCAACTGGGCGAAACCTTAGGCAAAAGTGGTAAAGCGCATATTACGCTGGTAGATCAGAAACTGACGCATATCTGGAAACCCTTATTGCATGAAATTGCTGCAGGTACGCTTAATCCGCATGCAGAAGAAACCAATTATTTTAGTCATGCTGCAGCTCATCATTATCACTTTGTGCTGGGAACATTTGTTGATCTGGATCGTGAAGCTAAGGAAATTATTCTGGAAACAGATTACTTTTCTAAAAAATCCCAGCCTAAACAGAAGAAACACATCAGCTATGACACGCTAGTGCTAGCATTAGGTTCTACTTCCAATGATTTTAATACGGAAGGTGTTGCCCAATACTGTCATTTTCTCGACAGCCGCCAGCAGGCCGATGTCTTCCAGCAGGATCTGCTACATCTTTATCTCAATGCTCAAAATCAAACCTCTTCCCGTGAGCTTAAAATTGCCATTATTGGAGCCGGTGCAACTGGTGTAGAACTGGCTGCCGAGCTGGTGATCGCCAAACAAAACTTTTTTAAATATGGTCTGAACAAGATTGATCCAAATAAAGTCAAAATCACTTTGATTGAAGCCGCTGATCGGATCTTACCTGCACTGTCTGAGAAAATGGCTGAACACACCATGGAGCAACTCGATCGTCTAGGTATTGAGGTATTAACCAGTCACCGGGTCGCTAAAGTCGATGAAGACCAGATTTATTTTGCTGATGGTTCAAGCCTCGAAGCAGAAATTAAAGTCTGGGCTGCTGGAATTAAAGCACCTGAAGTTCTGGCAAAACTTAAAGAGCTGGAAAAAGACAATATTAATCGCCTAAAAGTTTATGCAACTCTGCAAACTTTATCAGACCCGGATATTTTCGTTTTTGGTGATTGTGCGCACTGTCAGCCTGAAGCAGATCAACCGGTTTTAGGCCCACGTGCGCAGGTTGCCAGCCAGCAGGCTGCTTTTCTGGTCAGAGCCTTAAAAGCACGCATTAATGGCGAAAGCTATTTACCGATGTTCAAGTTTTCTGACAAAGGTTCATTAGTGTCTTTAAGTCAAAACAGCGCTGTCGGTGAATTATTGGGTCAGGTCAATGTTCAAGGCTTTGTCGCGAAATCCATGTATGTATCCCTGTACCGGATTCATCAGGCCACCATTCATGGCTATACCCATGCTGGCCTGTTAACTGCCAAAGACTTTGTTACACGAAAAATTGCACCCAAGCTGAAATTGCATTGAAATTGTAAATATTGTCCTCATATATGAAAAAATCGTCATTAAACATGTCAAATTGCATTTTTTTGCTATTTTTAGTCTACAAAAATACAATTTCACTTTATGATGTACCCTTAAAAAATTGAATGGATCAATTAAGATGACTGCTATTGCAAATAACCTCGTGGTTTCTTTCCACTACACATTGACTAACGCAGAGGGTGAAACTCTCGACAAATCTCAAGGTGAACCACTTGCCTATTTGCACGGTGCAGGTAACATCATCCCTGGTTTAGAAAAAGCTTTAGAAGGCAAAACTGTTGGTGAAAAATTCACTGTAAATGTTCCTGCTGCTGAAGGCTATGGCGAATATAACCCAGAGCTAGTGCAAGAAGTGCCTAAACAAATGTTCCAAGGCGTAGACAACATCCAGGCAGGCATGCAGTTCCAAGCACAAACTGATGACGGCGTTCAAATCGTAACTGTTAAAGCAGTTGAAGGTGACAATGTTGTTGTTGATGCTAACTTCCCGCTTGCTGGTCAAGATTTAACTTTCGAAGTTGAAATCGTGTCTATCCGTGAACCTTCTCAAGAAGAACTTGATCACGGTCACGTACACGGTGCAGGTGGTCACCACCACTAAGACTTCCCGGTCTTTAGCACAAAAAGGCAAAGTGAAAACTTTGCCTTTTTTATTGCCTTAAGATTTTAAATATAAAAAAGCAGGACTACTGCCCTGCTTTTCATCATTAAAATCGCGAATCACTCAAATTACGCAATCATTAACGTTTGTTATAGATCTGCATTGCTGCTGGCAGATTTTGACGCATTGCTGCGATACGTTGGCTGTTCGATGGGTGAGTAGACAGGAAGGTAGCGCCAGTGCTGCCGCCTTCAAGCTTGTTCATTTTTTCCCAAAGAGTAATCGCTGCATTTGGGTTATAGCCAGCACGCGCCATGAGGGTTAAACCACCTTGGTCTGCACGACTTTCCAGATTACGTGAGTAAGGCAAGCCGATACCAATCTGGCTACCCAATTGTGCTACTGCAGCACCACCTTGTCCTACGCCCGCTGCATTTAAACCAATACCCAATGCCAGATCAGTCAGGGCTTGTGCACCAAGTTTCTGTTTCGCATGCTCTTCCAGGGCATGGACCATTTCATGACCCATAATGGCTGCGATCTCAGCATCGGTCAGATTCAACTTATTCACGATACCGGTATAGAACACCACTTTACCACCAGGTGCCACAAAAGCGTTGACCTGATCAGATTTTAGTACGGCTAACTGCCATTGGAATGCAGTACCCGTTTGGTTCAGCTGGTTGGCATAAGGTTTTAAACGGTTAAAAACAGCATTAATACGACTATATGTCGCTGAACTGGTATCCAGCTGACCTTTCGCTTTAGCGTCTGCCACCATGGCATTGTAGCTTTGGCTGGCTGAAGCATTTAAAGTCGCTGTATCTGCGCCCGCAATATCGGCAATAGTTGTACAACCAGACAAAGTAATGGCTGCGACTGCACCCATACCTAACAAGAATTTATTTTTCATTATAGTGACTCCACCATAAGCAAAAGGCTAATTTACATTATAAAAAATTATAAGTTAAAGGCCGGAGCAACTAAATGTACAATTACTTCATCTTGTTATATTTTATGTAATTTTAACCCCAATACTGTATCGCAAGCCAATAAATCAGACAGACAATATTTAAACCTAAATATAAATGACACAAAGGTTTAATTTTTTCTTCTAAAATTTCACTTTTACGCTTAAAAAATAGAAAAGCATTCTGCAGTAAGATGACAGGTACTAGTACACAGGCAATGATCACGCTCAAGCCAATGAATGCCCCATAAATAATGTCAGGATCCCGAGTTTGGGCACGTATAATTAGCATCGCAATGGTCGGTGCGCCGCCCATCGCGAATAACAAGGAATAGAACATCGTTCCCGAGATATTTTTATGCATCCTGCATACTCATATTTTATTTTGTTTTATTCTAACAAGCGCCATGCCACTGCACAGCACTTGCTGTTAAGACTTTAGTCCTGAATTTCCAAATTATTTCTTAGCTTTATATACCGTCATCGCTTCAGGCATCAGCTGTTGCAAGGCTGCAATTCGGTCATCATTCGTTGGATGCGTAGAAGTAAATTTATTCAGGACGCTATTGCCACGGCTGTCTTGTGCATTCATTTTTTGCCACAACGTAATCGCTGCATTCGGGTTATAGCCTGCTCGTGCCATCAGCATGAGCCCGCCTTTATCGGCACGGCTTTCCAGATTACGTGAGAATGGCAAGCCCACACCAAATTGAGCACCCATATCCAGCAGTAGCCCGCCATAACCACCAGCGGACTGCCCGACGTACTTGCTACCGATACTTACTGCCAGATCAGTCAGTGCTTGCGCTCCTACCTTATTCTTAGAATGTTCCTCAAGCGCATGCACCATTTCATGTCCCATGATGGCAGCAACTTCATCGTCTGTAAGTTTTAGTGTGTCGACAATACCCGTATAGAACACCACCTTGCCACCTGGTGCGACATAGGCATTAATCTCGTTAGATTTGATCACAGCCACTTGCCAGTCAAACTTCTGCCCAGTCTGATTCAGTTGATCCGCATACGGCTTCATTTTCAGGAAAACCCGATTTACTTTTTTATAGGTGGCAGAAGTCGTATCCAGAATCTGTTTCTGCTTGGCCTCTGTCAGCATCTGATTATAGCTTTGTGCTGCACTCAGATTTAATGTAGCTGAATCAGCTCCCATCAAATCTGCAACCGTAGTACACCCCGTTAATGTGGTCGCGATAACCATCCCCGCCAATAAATTTTTATATTTCATAACCTTCTCAAATATATAAGGTCAAAACATCATAAAGAATCCGAACAGGTTTTCAATCATTTTTATAAGCTCGCTCAAATAAAAAACCCTGTGAAATCACAGGGTTTTTTATCATTTTCAGCTTAAAGAATTAAGCATCAAACGGGTGGCGAAGAATAATGGTTTCTTCACGGTCTGGACCAGTTGAAATGATGTCGATTGGACATTCAATCAATTGTTCAAGACGTTTCACATAGTTAATTGCCGCTTGTGGCAATTGATCTAGTGATTTCGCACCGAAAGTAGATTCTTTCCAGCCTGGCATAGTCTCGTAAATTGGTTTTAAAGTTTCAAATGCAAGCGCATCAGAAGAACCAACACAGCCAGAATCAGCAGATTCGTAACCTACACAGATTTTCACTTCTTCCAAACCGTCAAGAACGTCAAGTTTAGTCAAGCAAATACCAGACAGTGAGTTCACTTCTACTGAACGACGCAGGATTTCAGCATCGAACCAGCCACAACGACGTTGACGGCCAGTAGACGCACCAAATTCTGAACCTACAGTACCCAGGTGTTTACCAATTGCATCACCTGTATCTGTTGCAGCGTCATACACCAACTCAGTTGGGAATGGACCTGAACCTACACGAGTAGTATACGCTTTAGTAATACCCAGTACATAGTCAAGGTGTAATGGACCAAGACCTGAACCTGAGCTTACGCCACCAGCAGTCGTGTTTGAAGAAGTCACGTACGGATATGTACCGTGGTCAACGTCAAGCAATGAACCTTGTGCACCTTCGAACATGATTTTCTTGCCAGCTTTACGGTAAGCGTGAAGTTCACCAGTCACGTCCATAACCATAGGCTCGATCACTTTGCGCCATTCGTCGCAAAGCGCAAGTACGTCTTCAACTTTAACTGCTTCAACACCGAAGAATTGAGTCAATTGGAAGTTGTGGTATTCAAGCAATTCTTCAAGCTGAGCTTTCAGATGTTCGCCACCACGTACCAGGTCAGCAACACGGATTGCACGACGTGCCACTTTATCTTCATAAGCAGGCCCGATCCCACGACCAGTTGTACCGATTTTCGCATTACCACGTTTTTTCTCACGAGCTTGGTCAAGTGCGATGTGGTGCGGAAGAATCAATGGACAGTTTGGAGAAATGCGTAGACGTTCACGTACTGGCACGCCTTCTTTTTCAAGAATATCCATCTCTTTGATGAGCGCTTCAGGTGAAAGAACCACACCATTACCAATTAAGCACAATACGTTTTCACGTAAAATACCTGATGGAATGAGGTGTAATACAGTTTTCTTACCACCAACCACGAGAGTATGACCTGCGTTATGTCCGCCTTGATAACGAACTACTGCAGCCGCTTGATCTGTGAGCAGGTCGACGATTTTACCCTTACCTTCGTCGCCCCATTGGGTACCAAGTACCACAACATTCTTGCCCATAATAGCCTCATTACATCATGCTGTTAAAGTTGAAAGTCCCACTCAGCGACATGAACACTGAGTAAAACAATTAAAGCGATTAAATCGTTTTGATAGTCCACTCACCGTCCACATTCACCAGCTGGTGAGTTGCATACGGTACTGAGTTTAAATCATCATTACCTAATAACTGAATTACACTTAAGCCTTGTGCACGGGTTGCCTGAATCGCATTTAACAGCGCAGCATCTGTACCCTTAGGTGCTACCACAACTTTAGCTGTAGCAAACTTGCCTGCACTTAAAGCATATAAGTCACAAGAGAAACCGGTTGCCGGACGTGCACGACCAAAATGCTCACCAATGCCATCATAACGGCCACCTTGTGCCAGTGCCGCAGCACGGTTTGGTGCATAAACTGCATACATCAGGCCGGTGTGATAATGGTATGAACGTAACTCGACGACATCAATCCCAATATGCAGATTCGGCCAGCGCACCTGAACTTCATTTTTGGTGGTTTGCAGTGCATCAAATGCCTGTTTGAAGGCTGGATTTTCTAATACTTCAGCACTTAAATTCGTTTTTAAGGCATCCAGGTCACTTGCAAAGCGGCCAAGCGTATAAAAGTCTGAACCAAACTTAAGATTTGCAGTAAATTCAGCCAGTTCCGGCAATGCTTTACGTTGATACAGATCAGACAGTTGGCGTTCGGTTGCTTTACTTAAACCCGCTTGTGCAATCAGACTACGGAACAGACCAACATGACCTAAGTCAAGGTGGACGCCGTCGGCCAGACCCGCTTCCTGAATCAGGCTGATCATCAAGTCAACCATTTCCACGTCAGCGTCAATGCTGTCTGAACCAAATAATTCTGCACCTAACTGCAATGGTGCACGTGTGGTATTAAATCCTTGAGGTTTCGTATGTAAAACCGTACCCGCATAACAATAACGAGCCACACCTTCCACTGGATGTACATGCGCATCGATACGAGCCACTTGTGGTGTCATATCGGCACGCACACCAAGCAAACGGCCAGACAACTGGTCGATCACTTTAAAAGTGGCTAAGTCTAAATCCTGATTCGATTCTGAGAGAGAAGATAGAGATTCAATGTATTCAATAAATGGCGTGTACACCAGCTGATAACCTCGAGATGCGAGGAAATCCAGTGATTGACGGCGCAGGCTTTCGATGACTTGCGCTTGTTCTGGTAATACATCAGCTACACCATCAGGTAATAACCATGTCTCTGAAATGGGCATGTTGTAAACCTAAATTCTTGTCAGCGCGGAATAAACCGCATAAAAAAATCGGGAGCACACCCGATTTCTCCTAGTCTAGCACGATCGTTTAGGCTGTGCATCGCAATTTTGATAATTTTCTCTGACTGAACAAAGGACTTAGATAGATAAACCAAATCATCTCTTTCTTATTAAGAGAAAATAGGCTGAATAAAATTTAATAACCAACATATCAAATTGATTTTCTAATATATTTTCCCTACCAAAACAATGAAGAAAAACTTATTCTTGATTCAATCCTCATCTATCCAAGGGTAAAAATTTATAAGATATCAGTACTAGATGCTTAAAAATAATCCTATACAAAAACCTAATATGGGAACTTAAATGACCAAGAAAACAGCACCATTCTGGTAGAGTTTAAAGGGACTGCAAAGACTTCTGTATTTCTTATAAACTTTCTTTCTCCCTCTAGAATAAAACCTGATTATCTCATGCCTCCCTTTCAGCCAAGTATAACGCCTTCTGATACCACTCCTCTGAGTGAATTCTAGCGTGGTGTGAAAGACTGCATACCTTTATTATTAGGTGTAATTCCTCTCGCGCTGGTCTTGGGCGCAACAGCAGCACAAAAAGATTTTAGCCTGCTTGACGTTCCCTTGCTGACCGGGCTGAACTTTGCTGGCGGTTCCGAGTTTGCAGTTTTAGAAGCCTGGACTGATCCACCGCATCTGCTTACCTTAATCTTTATTAGTTTTCTCATTAACAGCCGCTATATTCTGCTCGGTGCCAGTTTAGTACCTTATTTAAGACATCTTCCAAATCGAAAAGTCTTTCCGGCATTATTCTTTATGGTCGATGAAAACTGGGCCTTAAGCCTGACCGATGCACAGCGTCGACTGGCACAGTTTGGTTATCGATATGCTTTTAGTCTGCCTTATTATGCCGGGCTATGTATTGTTCTTTATCTGGCATGGGTCGGGTTTACGACGCTCGGTGCACTGCTTGGACCTATGCTAGTAGACATTAACCGTTTTGGTTTTGATATGGCTTTCCCCGCCATTATGCTGGTCTTACTGAAAGGTATGTGGAAAGGCTTTATTGAAGCCAGACCTTGGCTAATCAGTTGTATTTGTGCTGCACTGGCTTATAGCTATCTACCGGGAAACTGGTATGTGCTGATTGGTGCGCTTGCAGGCATTGCCTCTGCCTTCTGGCTCATTCAAGAGAATGAAGCATGATCCAGATGAGCACTTTTATCGCCATCTTATTGGTGGCGCTAACGACTTACTGCACTCGGATACTTAGCTATGTCCTACTCAAAAATAAAACTTTGAGCAAACGTCAGCGTAAAATTCTGGAAGTGATTCCGGGTTGTGTACTGATTTCGATGATCACCCCATATTTTTTACGAGATGATCCAGCTGATCTGATCGCTATAATGGTGACACTATTCGTTGCATCACGCTTTGGCATGCTGCCGACCATTTTGATTAGCATGGCCTCGGCAGTTATTTTAAGAACGTTACTGGTTTAAATCCTTTATATAAGGCTAGGCCAGCATAAAAAGGTCTTATGACTTTGGTTCTACTACTTTAGCGAGCAGATTTACCAGTTCTGCATTTTGCAGTTCAACTTTTTGCAGTTTGGCTGTAGTCTGATCCAGTACTTCCTGCTGCACATGCATCTTTTTCGCCAGATCCTGCATAATTTCCAAGGTCTTTTTTAAATTTTCTTCCAGATGCGCCACTTTTTCCTCAACTGGCACGCCTTCCACACTTTGTGAACTCTCATTATTATTAAATTGCAGCCAGATCAAAAAGATTACAGCCAAGGTTAGTAATATAATAAATCCCCAGATCAACATCATGTGCTTGCTCTTATTCCATTTAATTATCTTTATCTTAACGAAAAAATATCCAGATCATAGAAATATTCGGCATAAATCCGGAGCTTTTCGATCAATTACGTCCAAGTTCTTATTCATTTTCCTCTAATTTTTTAATCTTGCATAAAAAAGCACCCCATTTGGGATGCTTTCAAAATAGCTTAATCTGTATAAAAGGATTCACAGAGATCCAGCAAACGGTTGGCATAACCCCATTCATTATCATACCAGGCAAATACTTTAGCCTGATGCCCCACCACCATGGTCTGGGTCAGATCCACAATCAATGAGTAAGGCGAATGATTAAAATCGCTAGAGACCAAAGGCTCATCTGTCACAGACATGATTTCAGCAAAATCCTGACGTGCAGCGTTCATTAATACTTCATTCAACTGATGATCAGTAATGGGTGACTGAGAAATAAAAGTCAGATCAATTGCTGCGACATTAATGGTTGGCACGCGAATCGAATAACCATCAATCCGGTTCTCCATCTTCGGCATTACGCGTTTTAAAGCACCCAAAGCTGAAGATGTGGTTGGAATAATATTTTGCCCGGAAGCACGGGCACGTCTTAAATCACGATGGGCATGATCCAGTACTGACTGATCCGCTGTCACCGCGTGAATTTCAGTCATCAGTGCAGTTTCAATCCCAAAGGCATCATCAATGATTTTGACTAGCGGTACCAATGCCTGCGTAGTACAGGAAACACTGGAAATAATCTGGTCACTTTCTTTGACATCTCGATGGTTGACGCCATAGACAATTGCGGCATCCACTGTATCAAACGGTGCAGCACCGATAATGACCCGTTTTGCCCCGGCAGTAATATGCTGAGTCGCAGCCTCACGCGAACGGAACAGGCCGGTACATTCCAATACCACATCAATATTCAGTTCATGCCAAGGCATTTCTATTGGATTGGCTTGTCTTAAAACCTGAACTTTCTGATAAGCATCGCGATAAGTGACATGCAGGTAGGCATACTCATCTTCATACGTCAGATCAACCTGCCCCGGGAAACGACCATGAGTAGAATCATATTTAAATAGATGCAATAAGGTTTCAACGTCGGCAACGTCATTAATGGAAACGATGTCAAAATTAAAATCTTTCGGATTCTCAAACCATGCACGCAACACATTGCGTCCGATTCGTCCAAAACCATTAATTGCGATACGTTGCATCGACGTTCCCTACTGCGGCATAAAACTTTGTGCGCCTATATTAATGGAATTATCCAGCTGACTGATAACTATTCAGCTAAATCCACTAAAAATTACACAGAATGTCCAATATTTCATCGAAAAATTCATGCTTTGCTTGAAGTAATCCAGTCTTTCTATCAGCGAGAATTAAGATAAATTGCTGTAATGACAATAGCTTTTGATTTTGCAGGGCATTTTTCTGATTTTTCTAATATTCATTCCTTATAGTTTTATGATCTATAAATATGAAAATCATTGGTTGAACAGGCATTTTCCGTTATAATTTGGCGTTTTTAAATATTTAAGCCCCGCATTGCAGCAGAGAACCAACCTTCTTGTCAGACTGTGATGTTTTTAGCCAAATCGGAAATTATGGAGTGACTTGGTTGTGAGTACTCGTTTTATGACATCAGCTGAAATTCGCGAAGCTTTTTTAAGCTACTTTGAATCGCAAGGGCATACACGTGTCGCGTCGAGTTCTCTGGTTCCTGCCAACGACCCAACATTATTGTTTACCAATGCTGGTATGAACCAGTTTAAAGACTGCTTCCTGGGTCTGGAAAAACGTGACTACGTTCGTGCAACATCTTCACAAAAATGTGTACGTGCAGGTGGTAAACACAACGACTTAGATAACGTTGGCTACACAGCTCGTCACCACACATTCTTTGAAATGCTGGGTAACTTCTCGTTTGGTGATTACTTCAAACGTGATGCGATTAAATTTGCTTGGGAATTTCTGACCGGCGACAAATGGCTGGCACTGCCTAAAGACAAATTGTACGTAACTGTGTATCACACTGATGACGAAGCGTTTGATATCTGGAATAAAGAAGTTGGTCTAGATGCTAGCCGCATTATCCGCATTGGTGATAACAAAGGCGAAAAATACGCATCAGACAATTTCTGGGCAATGGGTGACACTGGTCCTTGTGGTCCATGTTCTGAAATCTTCTATGACCACGGTGATCATATCTGGGGTGGCCTGCCTGGTACGCCTGAAGAAGATGGCGACCGTTTCATTGAAATCTGGAACAACGTATTCATGCAGTTCAACCGCACTGCGGATGGCGTCCTGCACCCTCTTCCAGCACCTTCTGTTGATACCGGTATGGGCCTTGAGCGTATTTCTGCGGTTCTGCAACATGTCAACTCTAACTATGAAATCGACCTGTTCCAAAACCTGTTAAAAGCTGCTGCTGAAATTATCGGTCTAGATACTTCAGATATTGAAGCGAAAGCACAAGCTGAAAACAAACCGGTTGAATACCCTGCTTCACTTAAAGTTGTGGCTGACCATGCACGTTCATGCTGCTTCCTGATTGCGGATGGTGTGAACCCTTCGAATGAAGGTCGTGGTTATGTACTGCGTCGTATCATCCGCCGTGCAGTTCGTCACGGTAACAAACTGGGTGCGACTGGTTCATTCTTCCACAAAATGCTTCAGCCTTTAATTGATGTAATGGGTGCTGCTTATCCAGAGCTTGAAGCAAACAAAACACGTATCGAAGCTGCATTGCTGAAAGAAGAAGAACAATTCGCGAAAACACTTGAGCAAGGTCTGAAATTGCTTGAAGGCGAATTGGCAAACCTGAAAGGTTCTGTGATTCCAGGTGAAATCGTATTCAAACTTTATGATACTTATGGCTTCCCAACTGACCTTACAGCAGATATCGCACGTGAACGTGACTTAACCATTGATGAAGCTGGTTTCGAGAAAGAAATGGCTGCACAACGTCAACGCGCACGTGATGCAGGTAAATTCGCAATCGACTATAACAGCGTTGTTAAAGTTGAAGGCGAAACTCAGTTTGAAGGTTATGACGCGACAGCAGGTCAAGGTCAAATCATCGCAATCTACAAAGATGGCGAACAGGTTGACGAAGTGGTTGAAGGCGACGAAGCATTAATCGTTCTTAACCAGACTCCTTTCTATGCAGAAAGCGGTGGTCAAATCGGTGATACAGGACTCTTCAAAAACGATACCGGTATTTTCGAAGTTCAAGATACCAAAAAATCTGGTGGTGCATTCGTTCACCAAGGTATCGTGACTATGGGTAACTTGAAAGTTACTCAAAACGTGGAAGCAACGGTTAAAGCCGACATTCGTGCCGCAACTGCACGTAACCACTCTGCAACTCACTTGCTACACGCTGCCCTACGTCAAATCCTGGGTTCACACGTACAACAAAAAGGTTCATTGGTTGCGTCTGACGTATTACGTTTCGACTTTGCTAACGATCAGCCTGTAACGTTTGAGCAACTACAAGAAATTGAACGTCTGGTAAATGCCGAAGTGATTGCCAACACGCCTGTTACCACTGAACTGCTCGACATCGAATCTGCGAAAGCCAAAGGTGCGATGATGCTGTTCGGTGAGAAATACGGTGAAGAAGTTCGCGTATTGTCTATGGGTTCAGTGATTGACGAAAAAAACTTCTCAATCGAGCTGTGTGGCGGTATTCACGTGAAACGTACAGGTGACATCGGTCTGTTCAAAATCACTTCTGAAGGTGGTGTCGCAGCAGGTGTACGTCGTATTGAAGCCGTAACCGGTACTAAAGCGGTTGAAGCCGTACAGAAAGTCGATCGTGATGTTCAATATATCAATGGTTTGTTAAAAGCACAGAACCATCAAACAGTCGAAAAAGTTGAAGCTGTGGTGGACACTGCGCATCAATTGCAAAAACAGATCGAACAGCTGAATCAAAAATTGGCAAGCCTACAAGCCGGTGAACTTTTAAGCCAGGTTCAAGAGCTTGCTGGTCGTAAAACATTAATCACGACTGTTCAGGGTATGGATGCGAAAGCACTACGTAACCTGCACGATGGTGTGAAATCAAAATTAGAAAATGCAGTCATTGTTCTTGCAGGTGTAGAGGGTGACAAGGTTAGCTTGATTGCATCTGTAGCTAAAGACTTTACTGCTTCTATTAAAGCGGGTGACATCATCAAACACTTGGCAACTGAGCTAGGTGGTAAAGGTGGTGGTAAACCTGACTTGGCACAAGGTGGCGCGCCACTTAACGAGAAGTTTGCTCCAGTGATGGCTGATTTAGCAGCTTGGCTTGAAGCAAAATAAAAACTTCATTTTGTGTAACTGACCCTGATCGGAAAATCAGGGTCATGGTTTATATGGAACAACTATGGCATTAATCGTTCAAAAATATGGCGGTACCTCAATGGGTACTCCCGAGCGCATTCTCAATGTTGCTCGTCGTGTGAAGCGCTGGCATGACCATGGCCACAAGATGGTTGTAGTCGTATCTGCTATGAGTGGTGAAACCAACCGCTTGCTTGCTCTCGCGAAAGCCATTACCGAAACCCCTGACCCACGTGAACTTGACCAAATGGTTTCTACGGGTGAACAGGTAACGATTTCCATGTTAGCTATGGCGCTGAATTCAATTGGCGTTGAAGCTAAATCTTTAACTGGTCGCCAGGTTGGTATTAAAACTGACAGTGCATTCACCAAAGCACGTATCGAATCTATTGATACCGATGTATTGACTGAAAACCTGGATGCAGGCCGCGTGATCGTGGTGGCTGGTTTCCAGGGCTTTGATGCTGATGGCAATACCACAACTTTAGGCCGTGGTGGTTCTGATACTTCAGGTGTCGCACTTGCTGCAGCGCTTAAAGCGGATGAATGTCAGATTTACACAGACGTTGATGGCGTATATACGACTGACCCTCGTGTTGCGCCTAAAGCGAAAAAAGTAGACCGTATCTCTTTCGAAGAAATGCTGGAAATGGCATCTTTAGGTTCTAAAGTTCTTCAAATTCGCTCTGTAGAATTTGCAGGCAAGTACCAAGTGCCTTTACGCGTACTCTCAAGCTTCGATAATGACAATGATGGCGCATTTGACGAAGACTTCAAAAACAACGTCGGAACTCTTATTACTACTGAACTGGAAGACAACATGGAACAGCCAATTATCTCTGGTATCGCGTTCAACCGCGACGAAGCTAAACTGACTATTCTGGGTGTTCCAGATGAGCCAGGTATTGCATCTAAAATTCTTAAACCAATTGGTGATGCCAATATCGAAGTGGATATGATTATCCAGAACGTTGAAGAAGATGGTACAACTGATTTCACGTTTACTGTAAACCGCGGTGAACTCGCTAAAGCCAAAAAAATCCTTGAAGAAACTGCTCAAGCGATTGGCGCACGTGAAGTTGCAACTCGTGATGACATCGTAAAAGTGTCTATCGTAGGTGTAGGTATGCGTTCTCACGCTGGTGTAGCGAGCAAAATGTTCACTGCCCTTGCTGATGAAGGCATCAACATCCTGATGATTTCTACTTCTGAAATCAAGATTTCAGTAATTATCGAAGAGAATTATCTTGAGCTTGCAGTTCGCTCACTTCACACTGCGTTTGGTTTAGACCGTGAACATGGTGAATCTAGCGCACGCGCTTAAGAGAACTACAAAATACCGTCATTGTCTGACAGTATTTCATTAAATCTCTACAAAAATGCAGGGCCACTATAGTTTTTTTTATAGTGGCTCTGTTATATTAAGCTTAAGGATTTTCAACAGTCTGGATAGTTAACCTCTTCATTTCATGGACAGGACTTTCTATTCAAACTTTAATTATATAATTTTAGGTTGTGTTTTTTTATTACATTCAATAGATTGCAGGTTTTGCATTTTGCAAGGAGAGAAACATGCTGATTTTGACTCGACGCGTCGGGGAAACTTTAATGATCGGAGACCAAGTCAGCGTGACTGTACTTGGCGTAAAAGGCAACCAGGTTCGTATTGGGGTAAATGCTCCGAAAGAAGTCTCTGTACACCGTGAAGAGATTTACCAGCGTATCCAGCATGAACGTGCAATGCATGAACATCTTCAGCATATTGACCAGGATTATCAGCCTTCTTCTTATGAAGATGATAACCAGACACAAAATAACTTTAACCGTTAATTTTGTATGAATATAAAAGCGGCTTTTAAGCCGCTTTTAATTTGTCTAATTTTCAACTGCATAGCAAAATAATCAGACTTTATCCTGCCTGCTGCTGATCAAGCAACGCTGCCAGCACTTTTTTCACCGGTCCGAAACTACGACGGTGCTCATCAATCACCCCGTGTAAGGCAATCGCTTCAAAATGTGCTTTGGTCGGATAACCCTTATGCTTGGCAAAGCCAAATTGTGGATACTTCTGATCCATCTCTACCATCTGACGATCCCGGGTTACTTTCGCCAGGATACTGGCTGCTGAAATCTCAGGATGCAAGGCATCCCCACCTACGACGGCATCACAGCTCATCGCAAGGCCGTGAGGAATCTTGTTGCCATCGACCAGTACATGTTCCGGCTGAATGCTTAATGCTTCCACAGCGCGGCGCATTGCCAGCAAAGAGGCCTGCAAAATATTATGCTCGTCGATTTCTGCCGCAGAGGCTTCAGCGATGGCCCAAGCCAGTGCTTTTTCCTGAATCTCAATAAAAAGTTTTTCTCGCTTCTTCTCGCTTAGCTTCTTGGAATCATTTAAGCCCTCAATCGGGTTATTCGGATCCAATATCACAGCCGCAGCGACCACCGATCCTACTAATGGCCCACGCCCTGCTTCATCTACACCAGCAATATTCATTTTATTTCCCATAAAAAATAGGCTGAACCAGTCAGCCTATTCAAATTTGATTTTGACTTAGTTTACCGCTTCAGCCACGCAAGCGTTAATAGTATTTGCAACGACATTGCCTACAATAGTTGCACGTGCTGCTGGGTCAATTGCTGCAGTCGCCAAATCTACCGCAGTCACGTTTTGTGGTGCTTTTTCACTCACGCAACCACAAATTTCAGACTGGATATTCTGTTTTTGTGTTTCTGTCATTAAACGTGTTGCAGTTTGCCAAGCCGGAATATTATTTAGTTCAGTAACACATTTTGCATTGATGGCAATTTTAATGGCTGCAGAACCGAGTTGCTGACCTGTACTTGCTTGAGTTGGGGTGCCTGTACCTTGGGGTGCTACGCAGGCAGAAAGAACAAGTGCTAATGGAGCAACAACAGCCAATAATTTTTTCACGGATTTTATCCTTTTTTCAACTTTTAAAATATGCAGCTATTGTGCCGAAGTTTATCGCAATAAGAAATCTAAAAATGCGCCATGATGTTTAATCTGCGCACAGCCAGATTCACAGCCATCACAGGAAAGAAGACTCACTATTAATTTAAGGGTAAGGCCTGAATTAGCCAGCACCCAAAAATCCTTAATTGATAAACTCGCCCATACAGCCTTTTAAGCTATTGGCAATTGCTTTACGGGTCAGCTCTTTTTTAGTTTCTTCATCAACGGTTGCTTTTAACAGGGTTTTAGCCGGAACACCTTCCAAGGCATGCTCACCTACACAGCCACATACTTTTTGCTGTAAATGCTGTTTATTGGCTTCAGCCATGAAATAAGTACCCATTTTCCAGACTTTGGAATCTTTCAGCTCTTGGCCACACTGATATTCAATCAGAGGTTTCAGGGCTTTCTGAGTCATTGAGGTATCTGCACAAGCAGGATTGATTAAGCTAACAGCCAGAACAGGCCACAGGAATTTTAATTTCATCTTTGGTTCACAGATCAGATTAAATAAAAAGGCAGAGCGAACTCCACCCTCTTTGGGCTAACAAATTTACTGGAATGATATTTTAAACGAGTGCCTGAATCAGGCTGATCCATTTCTGTTTTTCAGCATCAGAAATAAATGAAGCTTCAAAAGAATTGATCGCCAGCTGTTTTAGCTCATCATTGCTTAGGTCCAAAGCTTCAGCAATGGCAATGAAATTGTCATTCATATAACCACCGAAATACGATGGATCATCTGAATTCACTGTGACATGCACGCCGTGCTGCAACAGGCGACGGATATTATGCTGCTGCATATCATCTACCACACACAGTTTCAGGTTTGAAAGTGGACATACTGTAAGCGGCATCTTCTCTGCAATCAAACGCTGCATCAATTCTGGATCTTCCTCAGAACGTACCCCATGATCAATACGGTTTACTTTTAATAAATCCAAAGCTTCCCAGACATATTCTGCCGGACCTTCTTCACCCGCATGTGCAACCACCAGAAAACCGGCTTCACGTGCTTTAGCGAAAACACGTTCAAACTTAGACGGTGGATGCCCGACTTCACTTGAATCCAGCCCTACTCCAATGATTTGATCTTTATAAGACAGCGCTTGCTCTAATGTCTCAAATGCTGCCTCTTCACTTAAATGACGTAAGAAGCACATAATCAGATGTGAAGTAATGCCTAATTTAGCTTTTGCATCATCACAGGCTTTCTGCAAGCCATTAATCACGGTTTCAAAGGCAATGCCACGATCAGTATGCGTTTGCGGATCAAAGAACATTTCAGTATGCACGACATTATCATCCGCACATTTTTCAAAATATGCCCAAGCCAGATCATAAAAGTCCTGTTCATGAATCAGAACATTGGCACCCGCGTAGTAGATATCCAAGAAAGATTGCAGATTATGGAAATTATAAGCCTGCTTTACTTCCTCAACCGATTTATAAGGAATGCTAATTTCATTACGCTGTGCAATCGCAAACATTAACTCAGGTTCAAAGGTACCTTCGATATGCACATGCAGCTCAGCCTTTGGCAAGGCCTGAATCAATTCAAGACGGTTCATCGCTACTCCTGATTAAACCTGAGAAAAATAAAAAAGGGTGCAAACTGAGTTTACACCCTTTTGATATTCGACAAAAATTAGCCGCCAAACATCCAGAACTTCAATGCCCATAGTACTGCGATGATCCATACCATGTATGGAACAGTTTTCGCTTTACCTGTCAGCAGTTTAATCAGCGCATAGCTGATAAAACCCATTGCGATACCATCTGCAATTGAGTACGTAAATGGCATGAATACAATGGTCAGGAACGCCGGAACCGCTTCAGTAATATCATCCCATTCAATATGGACAATACCCTGAATCATCAATACACCGACAAATAGCAATGCTGGAGCAGTAGCAAAACCTGGTACAGATTGAGCCAATGGAGCCAGGAACAAGCAGGCAATGAACAGCAAGCCAACTACGACGGCAGTCAGACCAGTACGACCACCTGCTGCAACACCCGCTGATGATTCAATATAAGGAGTAGTTGAAGAAGTACCTAACGCCGCCCCAGCAACAATCGCAGAAGAATCGGCAAATAATGCTTTTTTCAGACGCGGCAATTTACCATCTTTCAGCAGCCCTGCACGATGTGAAACACCTACTAACGTACCAGTTGAGTCAAACAAATCGACCAGGAAGAATACGAAGATCACACCGATCAGGCTGGCTGTAAACAGACCTTGAAAGTCCATTTGCAGGAAGGTTGGTGCCAGTGAAGGAATTTGACCCACTACACCCTGGAACTGGTTATAACCTAAAGCAGTAGAAATGGCAGTGATTACCAAAATACTGATAATGATCGCACCACGGACTTTGAAGTGATGCATTACCACCACTAACAGGAAGCCAAGTAGCGCAAGCATAACAGTTGGCTGTTTCAAATCACCCAGACCCACCAAGGTCGCTTGATTATCAATAATAATGCCAGCATTTTTAAGTGCAACCAGGGCCAGGAACAGGCCAATACCACCGCCAATCGCCAGTTTGAGTGACATTGGAATGGCATTAACAATCGCCTCACGTATTTTGAACATACTGATGGCAATGAAGACCAGACCTGATACAAATACTGCACCTAATGCAGTTTGCCAAGGCACACCCATTCCCAGACAGACTGAATAGGTAAAGAAGGCATTCAGGCCCATACCCGGCGCAAGTGCGATTGGATAATTGGCAATTAGCCCCATCACCAGACAGCCAATTGCGGCTGCAAGACAGGTGGCTACAAAGACAGCCCCATGATCCATCCCGGTTTCGGATAAAATCATCGGATTAACAATAATAATGTAACACATTGTCAGGAACGTGGTTACACCTGCCAGAACTTCTGTACGGAAACTGGTTTTGTTTTCACTCAGTTTGAACAGACGTTCCAGCATATTTTCTGAAGATGGATTAGGAGTCGTCATGACCTAGCCCCTATTGAGTAAACTTTATGCTTTAAGCATGCCGCCGGATTCATGAAATTTTATAGAAAACTTCATGAATTTTAAGGATCTGTTAGCAACGAATATGCCAGCTTCGCCATTTAGCGGGTCAAAATGTTTCAATAGCGAACAGTAAGAAAACTGCGCTAGAAAAACTCAAAAAACAATCTAAACAAAAAAGCTGCATAACCCCTATGCAGCTTTTTTCATCATTAGAATCAAATACTTAATTTAAGTAAATTTGATCTAACTTTATCTTTTGCAAATTATAACACATTGATTTCTGATTGCTTCTTAGAATTTATATTTTATTAAAAATTAATATAATCTAGTTCTACTATTATTAAATTTTCTTTTATTTATTATAATTTTATTTTTATCTTTGTACCTGATTCCCTAATCAAAGAGCTTAGTACAAATCTATTAAGGTCGGGGCCGATTTGCATTCAGCAATTTAGTTGAATGTTGTACTTCTTTCAGAATCTGATGAAGCTCTTCATGTTTTCTTGTTTCGGCCTGTTGGTGAACACAATAACCGAGTAAACCCACCATCAGCACAAAAATAGGAATTGTATAAATTTTCATTTTTGTAGTTGAGTTATGTAACAGCATTGAAATTATGCTAACAAAATAACAATAAAATTGTGACATAGTTTACAAATAACCCAATAAAATGCAGTTTTTTCAATTATTTAGAGTTTTTATATTCTTCATTTTTTTATACTTCTTATTCAATTAATCATAATTTTCTGAGCCATATTTTTTTATTTTTTAGTCATTTTTTGAATATTAAAAGAAATTAATTGATTGATTCTATTTTTTATTTTTTTAGAAATTTGTCTTTACTATATAAATTTATCGAGTGAAAAATATCTTTTAAAGCTCACTATAGCTTGCATTATTTTATTTAGCTTTTCTTTTAAAAAAATTCTTCACTCCCTGTTAAAAATTCTTCTAAATAAATGATATTTTGAAAGTTCCTTCCCTATTCTTTAATTTTTATTCAATTCAACCCAATATTACTAAACTTAAATCCACCCAAGAATTTTAAGAAAATTTCTTCATTCAGTCTTGGGTGAATCTTTTATCTTAAGCAGCCAGCTGCTCATCACGTTTAAATACCAACTCACCTTTTAATGAACTTTCAGCATCAAAATAATACCCATCGGTATTAAAGGCTTTTAAGTCTTCAGTTCGTTTGATCTTGTTTTCAATGATAAAGCGCGCCATTAAACCACGAGCTTTCTTGGCATAGAAGCTGATGACTTTATATTTGCCATTTTTCTGATCTAAAAATACCGGCTTGATGATTTCAGCCTGAATTTTGCTTTCTTTCACTGCCTTGTAATATTCATCAGAGGCAATATTGACCAGAATTTCAGACTCTGCTGCTGCCAGATCATGATTGATCAGGTCAGTGATGGTTTGTCCCCAGAACTCATAGAGATGAGCACCACGTGGGTTAGTCAATTTGGTTCCCATCTCCAGACGGTAAGGCATCATCAGATCCAGCGGACGCAATAAGCCATATAGGCCGGATAACATACGCAGATGGTTCTGTGCGTAATGAATCTGATCCTGCTTTAACTGGTAAGCATCCAGACCGGTATAAACGTCCCCTTTAAAGGCAAAGATTGCCTGACGAGCATTGGAAAAATCAAAATCCGGCTGCCAGTCTCTAAAGCGTTCCGCATTCAGATTGGCAATTTTTTCACTGACGCTCATTAAGCTGGCAATTTCAGTTGCGGATAACTTGCGGGCAACTTCTATCAATTCCTGGGAATGTTCCAGCAATCTTGCCTGAGTAAATTGATCGGTAGGTAAAGGTGTTTCGTAATCTAAAGTCTTGGCTGGTGAAATTAAAGCAAGCATAGCAACCTGGTTAAAAAATGATTAATCAAACTATATCAGTAGACTTATTTTAATTCCAATTCATGTTTTTATTTATCATAATCGTTAAAATAGAAAATTCTCCTGCAATTTATCGGTTTTCTATGTCCGAACCAATCTTCCTCCAAGGCCCTGCTGGCCAACTTGAGGTTTTTGTGGATTATCCTCAGGGTGAAGTGAAAGGATTCGCGATTGTTTGTCATCCCCATCCATTACAAGGTGGCACACCACAACATAAGGTTCCGGTGTTACTGGCACAAATGTTTTTAGAGCGTGGTTGTGTTGTCTATCGTCCAAGTTTCCGTGGTTCTGGTCAAAGTGCCGGTCTGCATGATGAAGGCTTTGGTGAAACGGATGATATACTTGAAGTCATTAAATATGCGCGTCGCCAACATATTGGCCTGCCTTTCTTTGCAGGCGGTTTCAGTTTTGGCGCACATGTCATGGCCAAGTGTTACGCTGCCCTGCCCGTTGAACTGCAACCTTCAAAAGTGATTTTGTGTGGTCTACCGACTGCAACCGTAGCTGGCCTACGTCACTATGTTACTCCACCGATCAAAGGTGATATTTTATTTATCCATGGTGAAGCGGATGATGTCACGCTTTTATCCGACATGATTGAATGGGCCAAGCCTCAACGTCATCTGGTCACGATCTTGCCTGGCGCAAATCATTTCTTTACCGGTTATTTAAAACAGCTTCGGATTGCGATGAGCCGTTTCCTCGCATTAAGCTGATCAAAAAAAAACCTCATCGAATGATGAGGTTTTTTTATTCAGAAATAAAATCTTTAGCATGAATTTCATAAATTACAGCCCGATATTTAGGTTTATCTAGGTGGTTGGTAATTTTTCCACTTACACGTTCTGCAATTTTTCAGCTAGCCCAGTTTTCTTCGGCTACCGGATAGCTCAAAGCTTTGATCCCTAATGTATTGAAAGCATAGGCCACAATGCAACGTACTGCCTCATGTCCATAATGATGACCATGCGCCTTTTCACGAATCCAGATACCCACTTCAGGTATTTCATCATGCAGTCGATGCAAACCGCATAATCCGATAAATTCATGTCTTTCAATATGACGGATCACAAAGATATATTCTTTATGATCAGCCATATTGTTTAGCCAGTTTTGTCAGACTGTTGCAAATATCTGTTCAGATTCCGGTGCATCCCATGCCATAAAACGAGTCAGACTCGGGGTAATCGAGGCATAGGCTTCCGCAGCATCAGATGGCTTAAAATAATCTAAAACAAGACGTTCACTTTGTAGTATGGGCAAAACCCTTTGCATTTGTTGAACTAGTTCTTCCACTCAAACTCACTAAAACTTTCTTGTTCTTTCAATGATGCTTCAACGGCTTGTGCCAACTGATTTAATAAACTTTGTTCTGTAATCCGGTCCAGCCAGTCCTGTTCTTCATCCGGATAAGAAGCAATTTCACAAATCAGGTGCCCTTCCTGGTCTCGTGTCTCACAGCTCACTGATAATGGCAACTCATGTTCATCGACACTTACGGCCACTTGTGCACCACTTTGCGCCAAAGTCTTAAAGCCATATTTACCGAGCTCTTCCGTCAGCAGATGTGCCACATATTCCTGAGTCTGCTGACTACCCTGTAATTGTTGCTGGCTCTGGGGATTGGCCATAAATTTTAATTTTCGCATTGCTACATCCAAATGGCTTTTTTGTTGTATGGTTTTAGCATAAGCCAATATAAACAAAACAGCCAAGCAAAAGCTTGGCTGTTTCATGTAAATTTTAGAATTATTCTGTCACTTCAATCGCCAGACCAGCTTGAGAAGTCAGTTCAGTGAAGGTTGGGAAACTGGTTGCGACAGTTTCAGTCCCAACAATCTTAATTTCACCTGAGTTACGCAGACCTGCGATTGAGAAGCTCATGGCAATACGATGATCATGATGCGATTCAATTTCACCACCGGTAAAGATTGGTGACCAGTCACCTGCCTTGCCCTTACCTTCAATGATAATGCCATCATCAGTTGGCGTACAATCAATGCCCATGGTTTTCAGACCATCTGCCATCACCTGAATACGATCCGATTCTTTGACACGCAGCTCAGCAGCACCAGTTAGAATCGTTTGGCCTTCAGCACAAGCTGCCGCGATAAACAATGCCGGGAATTCATCAATTGCTAGTGGCACTTGGTCTTCCGGCATATGAATGCCTTTTAAGGTACGTGTACCACGGATACGAATATCCGCGATCGGTTCACCGCCCGCAATACGTTCATTTTCAACAGCGATGTCGGCTCCCATCTGTTTCAGGATTTCGATTACACCAGTACGGGTGGGGTTAATGCCTACCGCTTCCAAAGTCACGTCAGCATTTTCAGTAATCGCTGCACCGACCATAAAGAAAGCAGCAGAAGAAATATCCGATGGGACTTGAATATTGGTACCCACCAGTTTGCCGCCACCTTGCAGGGAAATACGGTTAGCTTCAGTTTTTACGTCATAACCAAACGCACGCAACATACGTTCAGTATGGTCACGGGTGGGTTCAGGTTCAGTCACTGAAGTTTCGCCCTCAGCCCAAAGACCCGCTAGCAAAATCCCAGACTTCACCTGAGCCGATGCCATTGGCAAGTCGTATTGAATACCTTTTAGGTTTTGATTACCGGTAATCGATACTGGTGGTGTACCACGTTCACCCGTAGTTTGAATCTGTGCACCCATCAAACGTAATGGTTTAGCAATACGCTCCATTGGACGTTTAGATAGTGAAGCATCGCCAGTCATTACAGAATCAAATTTCTGTGCTGACAGTATGCCAGACAGCAGACGCATCGAAGTACCCGAGTTGCCCATGTAAAGCGCAGATTTTGGTGCTTTCAGACCATGCATACCCACGCCATGAATGGTCACTTCGCCATTCTTAGGACCTTCAATACTTACGCCCATGTCACGGAAGGCTTGCAGCGTCGCAAGCGCATCTTCACCCTCAAGGAAACCCGTTACATGCGTTGTACCTTCAGCGATGGCACCAAACATGATGGAACGGTGTGACACAGATTTGTCACCTGGCACGGTAAATTTACCCTGGAACGTCTTGGCACCTGGTTGAATGGTAAATTGTTGTGTCACTTTATTTTTCTCCATGAGAGGTTTCTTGGCGAGCATATGATTGAAGTGCTGACGCGCAGCCTGCGCATGCCCCAATAAGCCCATTAAGGCTTGTGAATCTTCATCTTCAATCAGCTTGCGGATAATCGCGAGTTGAGCTTCAAAGCCGTCCACGGCATTGAGAATCGCCTTTTTATTGGCAAAAAAGATGTCATGCCACATTTGTGGATCACTGGCGGCAATACGCGAGAAGTCGCGAAAGCCACCGGCAGCATAACGAAAAATATCCAGATTGTCTTCGCGTTTGGCCAGTTGTTCGACCAGGTTGAAGGCCATCAGATGCGGAAGATGACTAGTATGTGCCAGCACTTCATCGTGCTTTTCCACATCCATACAAATCACTTCCGCCTTTGCCGCCTGCCACAGTTGAATCAGTTTCTCGACCGCCCATTGTCCGCTGCTTGGCAACGGTGTCAAAATCACCTTGTGATTAGCGAACAGATCCACCTTACCCGCATGTACACCAGTATGTTCTGCACCCGCAATTGGATGCCCCGGCACAAAACCGGCTGGTAGATTTTCACCAAATACGGCTTTGGCTGCTTCTACCACATTACCTTTAGTACTGCCGACATCAGTCAGGATGACATTTTCCGACAAATAAGGCTTGATGGTTTCCAATACCTTTTGCGTTGCACGAACAGGTAAAGCCAGCACCACCAGGTCTGCACCTTGAACAGCTTCTACAGGATCTGCATAGCCGTGGGAAATCAGACCGAGTGCCTTGGCATCTTCCAAAGTTTTTTGTGAGCGGGTCGATGCCACAATGTCATTGGCTAAATGCTCGGCCTGAATGACACGCGCCAGACTTGAACCAATCAGTCCAAGTCCGATAAAGGCAACTTTTTCAAACAGTGGCTGCGACATAACTTACGCTTTCGCCTCTAAGCCAAGTACTTTACCTAATGCAGCAAGGAATTTGGCATTTTCAGCTTCAGTACCAATCGATACACGCAGGTGGTTTGGAATACCCACTGGACGTACGATCACGCCTTCTTTCAACAACTTGTTAAATGTTTCAGCTGGATCAGCCTGTACATCAACCAAGATGAAGTTTGCGCGTGAAGGTACATAGTTCAGGCCTAAAGCTTTGAAGCCGGCTTCTAGCTGAGCCATACCCGCCTTGTTTACTTCACGAGATTTCTCGATGAATGCTTCGTCTTTCAGTGCAGCCACCGCAGCCACCATCGCCAAGTGGTTCACGTTAAATGGCTGACGGATACGGTTCAGGTAATCAGTCACTTCAACAGAAGCCAGGGCAAAACCAACACGCAGTGCAGCCAAACCATAGCACTTAGACAGCGTACGGCTGACAATCAGGTTTGGATACTGTTTCAGGAATTTTAGGCTATTGAAGTTCTCTGGGAAATATTCCACATAGGCTTCATCTAGCACCACGATCACGTTCGCAGGAACTTTCTGCATGAATGCTTCAAATTCAGCTTCTTCAAACCAGGTCCCTGTCGGGTTATTCGGGTTTGCAATAAAGATCAGCTTGGTGTTGTCTTTTACCGCAGCCGCCATCGCTTCAAGGTCATGTGAGAAACCTTTAGCAGGTACTTCGATCGCTTCAGCGTTAATCGCTTGAGTCACCAGTGCATATACCGCAAACGCATGCTGGCTATAAATCACTGAATCTTTTTCAGAAACAAATGCACGGGCGAATATTTCCAGTAAGTCGTTTGAACCATTACCTAAAGTAATCTGGTTATGATCAAAACCGAATTGTGTCTTGATCTGATCTTTCAGGATAAAGCCACCGCCATCCGGATAACGGCCAATTTCCGCCAGTTCCGCAGCCACTGCTTCTTTGACTTTATCTGAACAGCCCAGCGGGTTTTCATTTGAAGCCAGTTTTACGATATCAGTGATGCCCAACTCACGCTCAAGTTCACTGATCGGTTTACCTGGTTGATATGGCTTTAATTTAGAGATGCCTTCATTGGCTGGGACAAACGACATTTTATACTTCCGATTTACAGATGAAACAGTGGTTAGCACCCTCGCACTAACCACGAAAGGCTGCTTTTATAAAACAGCTGCAGGATATGAACCAAGCACGCGGACTTCTTTCACAAACGGACGAATTTCTTCGATCGCAGCTTTAACATTTTCCTGCTCAATATGACCTTCAAGATCGATAAAGAATACATAAGCCCATTTTTCAGGAAGTGCAGGTCGAGTTTCAATACTGGTTAGACTAATGTTGTGTTTGGCAAATGGAGCTAAAATTTCCAGCAATGCACCGGCACGGTCATGCGCAGACACCAATAATGAAGTTTTATCATTACCGCTTTGTGGCACTTTCTCGCGACCAATCACCAGGAAGCGTGTTGTGTTCTCTGGATTGTCCTCAATATTGCTGTGCATAATCTCAAGATTATAGATATTCGCAGCAATTTCAGAAGCAATCGCAGCAGAATGCCATTCATTCTGAATACGGCGCGCAGCTTCAGCATTTGAACTGAGTGCCACACGTTCTACACCTGGATAATGGGCATCCAGCCATTTACGGCATTGAGCCAGAGTCTGCTGGTGTGCATAGATCTGTTTAATACTGTCCTTACGGGTATTTTCAGAGATCAGGAACTGGTGATGAATAGGTAATTCTACTTCGCCAATCACATTCAGATGCGAAGTCTTGAAACAGTCTAAAGTGTGGTTCACTACCCCTTCAGAGGAGTTTTCAACAGGCACCAGACCATAATGTGCACTGCCCGCTTCTACTTCACGGAACACTTCATCAATAGTCGGTAATGGACGAACCACAGCATCATGACCAAAATGTTTCAATACTGCTGAGTGTGTGTAGGTACCGACAGGTCCCAAGAACGCAATACTTTGCGGTGCTTCAAGCGCCAAACAAGCCGACATGATCTCGCGGAACAGACGTGCCATCGTCGTATCTGACAATGGTCCTTCATTGCGCTCCATAACATTGCGCAAAACCTGTGCTTCACGTTCCGGACGGTAAAACAGCGGATTTTCTTCAGATGCGAATTTCGCTTTTGCTACAGCCTCAGCCAAACGTGCACGACGGTTAATCAATTGCTGGATTTGTTGATCAACTGAATCGATATCTTCACGAATTTTAGCCAAATCTAAAGAAGCCGTTGTGTTTTGATCGTCGTTGATCATCGTGATGTCGCCCTTCATAAACCTTATCTGTGCAGTATAACAATTAGTGCGCTGCAAATGTTACACAATATAACTTTAGTAGATTAATTCTTAAAAACAGGGATTTGATTTTAACCGTTCATCGCTTTAGTCATATCTGGTAACATTTCTTTCAGCATTTTCGCATCTTTTACATTATCAAATTGTAAACTTTGCTCGCCCATCTTAACTGATTTTTATCAAGATGAAATATCACTATTTCTTAATCTACATAACGATTTTAAGCATAAGAAAATAAAAATAAAGCCATCTCGATTCCTCTAGTTTAACTACTTAAAATCTGAGTGACAGTTCACAATAAAATGCACATAGAAAACTGTTTTTTTGATCATTTTCCTTTGATTTAATTGGATTTTTTACACTAAATCACTATTTGGTTACAAAGCAGAGACGTTTTTTAAACCTTAAATCGCTAGTCTAATTTAAAACTATATTGGGGGTGCCTATAATGCCAAAAAGAATAGCGGTACTTGTAACGAATAATTTTGAAGATCTTGAATATACTGAACCTGTTGCAGCCTTACTTGCTGCAGAGCACAGTGTCTGTAATATTGAATTGCATGCCGGAAAAGTCGTACATGGACTACATGGCCAGTCGAGTGTAATCATTGATCGGGGAATTGATCATATCAGTATTGAGGATTTTGATGCCCTGCTCATTCCAGGCGGTGAATCACCAGTGTCCCTCGCCAACGATACGCGAGTCTTACATTTCATTCAGGCTTTTAATGAGGCCAAAAAGACCATTTTTAGTCTTTGTGATGCCTCCTTACTCCTGAGTGAAGCCGATGTTTTAAAGAACCGCATCATTACCAGTATCCGTGCGCATGCATCTAGGGTACAACATGCGGGTGCGACGTATTATGATGTTGAACTGGTCAATGACAATAATCAGCTGATTTCATCTCGAGTAGCAAATGATTTGCCAATTTTTATTCATGAATGTCTGGATGTACTAAAATCTTAAAATAATAAAATATCTAGATTTCAAGAATATTCTTTTCATAAAAAAAGAGTCCATTTAGGACTCTTTTTTTATCTGTTGATTTTTAACGTCCAAGCAGACCACGTGCAACAATTTCTTTCATGATTTCATTGGTACCGCCATAGATCCGTTGAATGCGAGCATCAACAAAGAAACGCGAAATCGGATATTCCGTCATATAGCCATAACCACCAAAGAGCTGAAGCAGATTATCAGCAACTTTCATCTGCATATCTGTTGAAAAGCTCTTTAGCGCTGCTGCCGTTTCAACATCCAGCTTGCCTTGCATATACAACTCAACATTCTGGTTATAGAAAGCTGCTGTTGCCAGCTCGTCAATCTTGGCCTGTGCCAGTACAAAACGGGTATTCTGAAACTGGCCAATCGCCTGACCAAAGGCCTGACGCTCTTTGACATATTGAGTCGTTACATCAATCGAGCCACGAATCGCCCCCAGTGCGGTTGCCGCAATAGCGGTACGTTCACGTGGGAGTTCCTGCATCAGATAGACGAAGCCCTGACCTGGCTGACCCAGCAATTGATCTTTCGGTACTTTGACATTATCAAAGAACAGCTCTGAAGTATCCTGTGAATGCAGACCAATCTTGTCCAAGTTCTTGCCTTTTTTAAAGCCTTCCAGATGCGTATCCACCAGCATCAAAGACACACCTTTGGCGCGTGCTTGTGGATCTGTTTTCACGGCTAATACGACTAGGTCAGCATGCTGACCATTGGAAATAAAAGTTTTAGAACCATTCAACAGATAATGATCATCCTGCAAGATGGCATTGGTTCGCATGGCTTGCAAATCAGAACCTGCACCCGGCTCAGTCATGCCAATCGCACCGACCACTTCACCAGACACCATTTTCGGTAACCAGTATTTTTTCTGCTCTTCTGTACCGATATGCAAGATATACGGCGCTGCGATATCCGAGTGACAAGACAGGCCGGTTGAGATGGCACTATAGCCTGCTCGAGCTGACTCTTCAATCAACATCAGGGAATAGTGAGTCGGAACACCGTAGCCACCATATTCTTCCGGGACATCGACACACAAGAAGCCATTTTCACCCATCGCATTCCAGACTGAACGCGGCATCATGCCTTCATGCTCCCACTGTTCATAGTAAGGCGCTACATGTTCATTCATAAAGCGTTTGAAATTGTCGCGGAAAAGTTCCAGGTCAGCATCGTAAGCCAGCATTCTTTTATCCTTATCGTGTTTATCGTTTTATTTCCTGTGCACAGGCTAACTATTTTTAGAAAGGCTGTCATGTACCTGACTTATTTTTTTGCTAACTTCACAGTCAGATAAAAATAAAAAAGGAAGCCGAAGCTCACTGCTGTCCCATAGTTTGCTTTAAATAAAAAAACCTGAGTCCTAACAGTTAAAATATGAGTGCAAACAAACACTTTAACGACCAGGATTCAGGTTTTGTCACATCAGAATACCGTATTTCATGA
>NZ_VOZF01000026.1:0-44659 GCF_013419905.1 Acinetobacter sp. YH12046 | reverse complement strand
CTCATGAAATACGGTATTCTGATGTGACAAAACCTGAATCCTGGTCGTTAAAGTGTTTGTTTGCACTCATATTTTAACTGTTAGGACTCAGGTTTTTTTATTTAAAGCAAACTATGGGACAGCAGTGGCATTTGCTCCCCTTTTTTCTAGATTCAGTTTTTAAAAGCGCTGACCTTCAGCAACTTTCTGTTTGAGTAACTGTGGCGCTTTGAAACGTTCGCCATATTTACGTTCCAAGATTTCAGCACGATTCAAGGCTTTGGTTAAACCATACTGGTTCAAGAACTGCACAGCACCTCCCGTCCAGGCGGCAAAACCAATTCCAAAGATTGACCCGATATTCGCATCGACTACTGACTCCAGCACACCTTCTTCCAGACAGCGCACAGTATCGAGGGCTTGAACAAACAGGAAGCGGTCAATCATTTCCTGTTCAGAAATATCCACCTGTTTATGCCAATGCTCTAGGCCAGACCACAGCTGCTTTTTGCCTCCTTCAGGATAATCATAAAAACCTGCACCAGCAGCTTTGCCTTTACGGTTAAACTCATGAATCATGGTTTGAATCACGGCATCTGCATCGGTGCTTGGACGTTCTTTGCCTTGTGCAGCCAGAGCCTTACGGCTTTCTGCAGCCACATGCTCAGAAAGTGTTAGAGAGACTTCATCCTGAATAGCAAGTGGTCCGACTGGCATACCGGCTTTCAGCGCAGCCATTTCGATACGGGCTGGATGCACCCCTTCGGCAAGCAAACGTAATCCTTCCTGTACAAAGGTGCCAAAGACACGGCTGGTAAAGAAGCCACGACTGTCATTCACTACAATCGGTAATTTGCCAATCTGCTGCACATAGTCAAATGCCTTGGCCAGTGTTTCTGCTGAAGTATTTTTTCCCTTAATGATCTCGACCAGTTGCATTTTGTCGACTGGACTAAAAAAATGCAGACCGATAAAATTCGCCTGATTTTGAGAGGCTTGAGCCAAGTCACTGATGGGTAGAGTCGAGGTATTAGAGGCCATTACACCGTTGGCTGATAAATATTGCTCTGCTTCCTGAGTAACTTTGGCTTTGAGTTCCTGATTTTCAAATACTGCTTCAATGATCAGGTCACAGCCTTGCAAATCTGCTGCTTCTGTTGTGGTGTGAATCAGACTTAAAATCTGGTCACGTTTTTCAGCTGTTAAGCGGCCTTGAGCCACTTTTTTATCTAATAATTTCTGACTATAGGCTTTGCCTTTTTCAGCAGCTTCGACCGAAATATCTTTCAGCACCACCTGAATGCCTTTGCTGGCAGTGACATAGGCAATACCAGCACCCATCATGCCTGCACCCAAAACACCTACTTTAGTAGCTTTCCATGGCGCAAAGTCTTTAGGACGGCTGGCACCCGACTTGATGGCATTCATGCCATGCCAGAATGTACCGATCATGTTCTTGGAAATCTGGCCGGTAGCGAGATAGGTGAAATAACGCGACTCAATTCTTAGCGCAGTATCGACATCAACCTGAGCACCTTCAACCGCAGCGGAGAGAATAGATTCTGGTGCTGGATAACAACCCTTGGTTTTATCACGCAACATCGCAGGAGCAATGGCCAGCATCTGTGCAACGGCAGGCGAAGAAGGAGAGCCTCCCGGAATTTTGTAGCCTTTTACATCGAAAGGCTGTTGAGATTGCGGATGTTGTTTAATCCAGGCTATAGATTTATCTAGTAACTCATCCAGTGAGTCGGCTGTGTCATGCACCAGTCCCAAAGACTTGGCTTTCTCTACACCGAACTGTTTGCCTTCCATCAGCAAAGGTAAGGCATTTTGCAGGCCTAGCAGACGAACCATGCGGACAATACCGCCACCGCCTGGCAGCAAGCCTAAAGTGACTTCAGGTAAACCAAACTTGGTTTTGGCATCATTCAGCGCAATACGATGATGGGCACATAAAGCAATTTCCCAACCACCGCCTAAGGCTGTACCATTTAAAGCTGCCACTACTGGAATACCACGCGTTTCGATATAACGCAGTTTGGCTTTCATGTCTTCAATCATATTGAAGAATTCGGTGGCATGTTCAGGCGTCGCCTGAATTAACTCATCTAGATCACCGCCAGCAAAGAATGTTTTTTTTGCTGATCGGAAAATAATCCCGGCGATCTGTTCATCTGCTTGTAACTGGGCAACGACTTCTTCCAGAGCCGCGCGAAAGTCGGCATTCATGGTATTGGCGGACTGGTTCGGAGAATCAAAGGTCAGAATGACAATGTGATCTTCAATTTTTTGATATTGAATTGCGCTCATGCTTATCTCCTTATACCAACTCAATAATGGTTGCGATGCCCATACCACCACCCACACACAGGGTAGCCAGTCCACGTTTCTTACCTTGACGTTCCAGTTCATCCAGTAAAGTGCCTAGAATCATGGCGCCGGTCGCACCGAGTGGATGTCCCATGGCAATGGCACCACCATTGACATTGACTTTGGCAGGATCAACTTTCATTTCATTAATAAAGCGCATCACCACAGCAGCGAAAGCTTCATTGACTTCAAACAGATCAATATCATCAATAGTGAGTCCGGCTTTGGCTAAAGCCTTACGTGCAGCCGGGGCAGGGCCGGTCAGCATAATGGTTGGATCGGCACCAACTAGCGCTGTTGCCAGTACTTTGGCGCGTGGCTTGAGATTTTGCTGTTGCACTGCCTGTTCGGAGGCAAGTAATACGACTGCTGCACCATCTACGATGCCTGAAGAATTACCTGCATGGTGGACATGGTTTACAGAGCCTACTTCCGGATATTTCTGTAGGGCGATAGCATCAAAGCCTATCTGGCCCATCGTTGCAAAACTTGGCTTTAATGCACTTAAGCCTTCTGCAGTTGTTGTCGGTTTAATGAATTCATCTTTGTCTAGAATCACGACGCCAGCTTTATCTTTCACTGGAATAATAGATTTATCAAAATAACCATTCGCTTGGGCTGCTGCCGCTTTCTTTTGTGATTGCTCGGCGAATTGATCTACATCTGCACGACTATAACCATCAATGGTCGCGATCAGGTCAGCCCCTATGCCTTGTGGAATAAAATCGCAAGCCATATTGGTTTCAGGATCTAATGCCCACGGGCCGCCATCAGAACCCATCGGAACGCGAGACATGGATTCAACACCACCCGCAACGACCAGATCTTCCCAGCCTGAACGAACTTTTTGTGCTGCCAGATTTACAGCTTCCAGACCCGAAGCACAGAAACGGTTGATCTGAACGCCAGCCACATCATTGTCCCAGCCTGCGGCAATTGCAGCAGTTTTGGCAATGTCTGCACCCTGATCACCGATTGGAGTCACACAGCCCAGCACAATATCATCCACCTGAGATGTATCCAGGTTATGGCGTTCTTTCAGTTCATTTAAGAGCGTAGTCAGTAAACTAATTGGTTTAACTTCATGTAATGATCCGTCTTTTTTTCCCTTTCCGCGTGGCGTGCGAATGGCATCAATAATATAGGCCTCGCTCATACAATATCCTTTTCTTGCTTTACTGAAATTGTTCTAATGCTTCGAGTGTAATGATTAAATCTTGAAGTGCAATGACGAGAACGGACCAGATCATTTGAGCAATTTGGTCAGTCTTGATGGATTAAAAAGCGGGCATAAAAAAGCCCAAGTCTGGAGCTTGGGCTAGGGGCTTGTAGCGCTTAATAAACGATACTTTTCAAGTATACATTTTTAGAGCAAGGTTTTTAATGGTAACCGTGTAACTGACGGTATAGGCCTGGTGTTACCCCTGTCCATTTTTTGAAAGCACGGTGGAAAGTGCTGGTTTCACTAAAGCCCACCTGTTGTGCCACGTCTTCCAACGTTAAATCCGGATTCAATAACAGGTGAATCGCAGCATCGCGACGTAGCGCATCTTTCACGCCCTGATAGCTCTTGCCTTCGGCAGCAAGACGGCGACGCAGGGTTTGTGGGGATAGATAGAGCATCGATGCAACATCGTTTAAGGTCGGCATTTCTTCACCGATCTGGCTCTTCAATACATCCCGGATCCGCGAAGTCAGCGAGTTGGTATTTTTAAATTTAACGAGAAGTTGAGCAGGTGCTGCTTTCAGGAATTCTTCCAGAGTTTCTTCATTCTGGCGAATTGGCAAATCCAGATAATCCGCTGCAAAGGTAATTTCAGTACGCGGCATATCGAACTGCATCACAGGTGCAAAGAACAGCGCATCGTATTCATCTGCATGCGCAGGGCGAGGGTAGCTGAAATGTACACGTTCCAGCGGCAGACGACGTTCAATTAACCACGATGCCAGACCATGCCAGATCATCAACATACTTTCAGTAATAAAGTGTTCCGGATCCATCGAATTTGGGATCAGGGGAACCAGGCGCGCTTCATGCTTGTCACGTTCCAGGGTTACAGACCAGTCATCACCAAAGAGTTTGTAGAATTGAGAAGAAAGCTCGAGTGCATCGCCCAGTGTTTTGGCATGAATAATCAGCTGACACATAATCGCGAAAGTGCCAAGACGACGCGGCTGCTTGTCAAAACCGACATGTTCGTCCTGAGTCACCATCCAGAGCATCTTGATAAAACGGGTATATTGTTCAGGCGAAATACGCGCCTTGGGCTGATGCAGAAGCTCGGCTTCAATCCCAACGTGAGACAATAAAGTATCGACATCCATGCCCAGGCGCTTAACGCCGTATAAGGCTGCATTGACGAAATGGATACTGATCGTATCACGACTCATGTTTAATCCTTCAGTCTCTTTAATGTTCACTAATATTTGACCTAAATGACAAAAAATAAAAAATCAATGGCAATTTACAAGAATCCAATTACCATTTTCTTACATGTTAAATTGCCGAAACTATCAAGGTAAATGGCTGAACATGACATTGTTTTTGGGCATTTATGTTCTTATGATGAGGCAAAAAGCGATATAAATAGAGTAATAACTCCAATGTCATATGCATTAAAAGGTTTGAAAATATTAGATTTTTCTACATTATTACCTGGTCCATTTGCCACATTATATCTTGCAGACATGGGTGCAGAAGTTGTGCATATTGAATCACCCACACGTCCTGATCTGGTACGTTTAATGCCACCTTTTGCACATGGACAGGCCACAACGCATAATTATCTGAACAGAAACAAACATTCTGTCGCACTGGATTTAAAGAATCCCGAACATATTGAACAAATCAAATCCCGAATTGCAGATTATGACATTGTCGTAGAGCAATTTCGCCCAGGTGTGATGCAACGGCTTGGCCTGGATTATTCAACACTCAGTGCGCTCAATCCACGCTTAATTTATTGCTCGATTACTGGTTATGGTCAGACTGGCCCTTATAAAGATCGGGCAGGGCATGATATTAACTATTTGGCTTTATCTGGGATTGCCGGACATAGTGGCCGGATCGAAAGCGGACCACCGGCAATGGGAATCCAGATTGCCGATGTCGCGGGTGGCTCTATGCATGCGCTGGTTGCCATTCTGGCAGCGGTGATTGAGCGGCAGAGCAGTGGTCAAGGACAATATATTGATATTTCCATGACCGATTGCGCGGCGACATTAAATAATATGGCAGCTTCTGCCAGTCTGGCGGGTAATCAGCACCAGCAGATTGAATCCGGTTACTTAAATGGCGGTACCTTTTATGACTATTATCAGACTCAGGATAATCGCTATTTGTCAGTAGGCAGTTTGGAGCCTCAATTCATGCAAGGTCTGGCACAATTGCTGGATTTGCCGATTATTCTGGAAAAAGGTGCTTCTTTCGCACCTGAAGATCATGCTTTAGTAAAACAGGCGATTCGCGATAAAATAAGATCCCAACCTCTATCTCACTGGCAAGCCTTATTTTCTCAGGCGGATTTCTGTGTCGAACCTGTATTAAAGCTTGATGAAGCCCTGCATTCTGAACTGGCGCAGCAACGTGAATGGGTGGTACAGGTGCCTGTTAAAGCTGATCAGCGGGAGCAAACCGAAGCTCAACTGGCTTGCCCGATCAAGTTTTCAAGATCAACTATGCGATATCAATTTATTGGTCAGGCTTTAGGCGAAACCAAAGAGTGGTAATTGAGCGACTTTCTCATTTTGGTTTATGAAAAAAACTGCTAAAGATTTAAAAAATAAATCATTCACGTTAAAAATCAGAAGAAGCTGATCTAAAGCTTTATATCATTGAAAGTTTGCTAGGCTTATCAATAAAATCGCTATGAAATATGTATAAAAAGCATTTTATTGATAGATTCAATGTCGTTATCCTTGCCGACGATATAATAGAAACTACTAGCTGTACGCCATGTATTTATATACTGATTTCGATCAGCAACTGATTAATGAACGTGTTGCACAGTTCCGTGACCAGACGGAACGTTATTTAGCGGGCAAATTGACGGAAGATGAATACCGTCCGCTCCGCCTTCAAAATGGTCTTTATGTACAACGTTATGCGCCTATGTTGCGTATTGCGGTACCTTATGGCCTGATGAATTCTAAACAACTTCGTAAAGTGGCTGATCTGGCGAAAGAGTATGATCGTGGCTATGCACACGTTTCAACCCGTCAGAATATCCAGTTTAACTGGCCTGCACTAGAAAACGTGCCTGATATGCTGGCTGAACTGGCAACCGTGCAAATGCATGCGATCCAGACTTCAGGGAACTGTATCCGTAATACTACCACTGACCAGTATGCAGGTGTGGTGGCAGGTGAAATTGCAGATCCACGTCCGACCTGTGAATTGATCCGTCAATGGTCAACTTTCCACCCGGAATTTGCTTTCCTGCCACGTAAGTTCAAGATTGCGGTATCTGCGCTGGAAGAGATTGACCGTGCAGCAACTTCATTCCACGATATCGGTGTCTATATCGTAAAAAATGAAGCTGGAGAAATCGGTTATAAAATTAAAGTCGGTGGTGGCTTGGGCCGTACGCCAGTAATTGGTAGTTTTATTCGTGACTTCCTACCACGTGAAGACCTGATTGCTTATCTTGAAGCAGTACTACGTGTCTATAACCTGCACGGCCGTCGCGACAACAAATATAAGGCGCGTATCAAAATCTTGGTAAAAGCTCTGACGCCTGAAGTCTTTGCTGAGAAAGTTGAAGCCGAATTTGCACATACTGTTAAAACGTTGAAGATTGATGCTGAAACGCTGGCGAGAATGGATGAAAACTTTACTCCATTTGATTACCAAGATTATGCAGATGAAGACTTCACAGAGCTGTTTGCTCAGTATCCGAAGTTTAAGCAATGGTTCAACATCAATACCAATGCACATAAAGTGAAAGGTTATCGTATTGTCACGATTTCACTGAAACGTGCAGGCATTGCACCGGGTGATGTGACCACTGAGGAAATGAACCTGATTGCAGATCTTGCAGACAAGTACACCTTCGGTGAACTGCGTACGACTCATGAGCAAAATATTGCGCTGGTAGATGTACCACAAAAAGACCTGTTCGAATTGTGGCAGACGCTGGATCAGCATAACCTGGCACGTGCGCATATCGGTTTCTTGACTGACATTATCTGCTGCCCAGGTGGTGACTTCTGCTCACTAGCGAATGCGAAATCCATTCCAATTTCTGAAGCGATTTCACGCCGTTTTGATGATCTGGATACCATTTACAACTTGGGTAAACTGGACCTGAACATTTCAGGTTGTATGAATGCCTGTGGTCATCACCATGTAGGTAACATCGGAATACTGGGTGTAGATAAAAAAGGCGCTGAATTCTATCAGATCACTTTAGGTGGTAATGCGGATCATGATGCCTCTATTGGTGACATTCTTGGGCCATCATTTGCTGCAGAAGTGGTGCCGGATATCGTAGAAGAAATTCTGAATACTTATCTTGACTTGCGTCAGGATGGTGAAGAGTTTATCGATACTTATCGTCGTGTCGGCATTCAACCATTCAAGGAGCGCGCATATGCTTAATACCGCACTACAAGTGCTCTCTAAAGATGGCACAATTGCAGATAACACTTACCAGCTAATTGGTGAAGATGGTATATTGCCACAGGGTGATGTAGTTCTGACTGTAGAGCAGTTAGACCAGATTGCCAATATTTCTGGTAAAAAAGCATTGTACTTAACGGTTGATGCTTCACCTGAAACCAATGAATTTCCGCTTGAGCAACTTGATGCGATTTTTATTGAGTTTGCAGGTTTTAATGATGGCCGTGGTTATTCATTTGCTGCATTGCTTCGCCGTCAAGGTTTCCAGGGTGAGCTGCGTGCGACTGGTGATGTGTTCAAAGATGTCTTGAACTACATGAAGCGTTCTGGTTTCGATACCTTTGTCATTAAAGAAGGTAAAGATATTCAGGAAGCAGCTGCAGGTTTGGGTGATTTTACCAATCCTTACCAAGCTTCTACAGCAGTACCGACGCCGAATTATCAAACTGGGGCTTAATTCACCTTCAACTAAAAAAGCCTCCATCTGGAGGCTTTTTTGTATTTAAATCTTAGGGTGCACGTTCTTCAAGTAGGCAGTTAATCATCCATTGCACTCCGAATTGATCCGTAAAGGCACTATAAAGCGCACCCCAAAAGGTTTTTTCTAAAGGCATTTCGATTTGACCATTCACCGATAAAGCTTCATAGAGTCGTTTGGCTTCATCCTGTTCATTGGCACTTAAAATAATCGCAATATAGTGATTAGTACCCTTACTAAATGCTGGTGTATTTTCAGTACAGAGTTTGTCATTGATATCAGAGCCCATGAGCTCTGTGTATTCATTAATTGGAAGTGAGATATGCAAAATCAGATTTTTTTCTTCATCTGATAAATCAATTCCTTGCTGTCCAGGCGTATCTCCATAACGGGTTAGACTGGAAAATTCGCCACCAAATACCGAACGATAAAAGGTAAAGGCAGCTTCGGTTTCACCCTGGAAATTGAGATAGTGATTAAGTCGCATGCAGGATTCCTTTTCTTATTCTGAATCCCTTTAATTTACGCCCTGAATTGAATCTGATTGATAAAGAAGCTTTATGAAAATGTAATTAAAAGAATTTACTTTATGGATAGATAATAAAAAAATGAAATATTTATAAAATAAAAAGAGGGCTATAAAAGCCCTCTCTACGAATTGATTATAAAAGAATTAGATCAGTTCGATTGCGACCGCAGTTGCTTCACCACCGCCAATACATAGCGCAGCGATACCACGTTTACCGCCTGTACGTTTCAATGCATGAATCAAGGTCAGGATAATACGTGAACCTGTAGAACCAACCGGGTGACCGAGCGCACATGCACCACCATTGATGTTGACTTTTTCAGGATCAAGCTTGAACTCATCCATTGGGCACATGGTGACCATAGCAAACGCTTCATTGATTTCCCAAAGGTCAACTTCCTCAGCTTTCCAGCCAGTTTTATCCAGAACTTTCTGAATCGCACCCACTGGCGCAATCGTGAATTCAGATGGATGCTGGGAGTTTGAAGCATAAGCAATGATTTTAGCCAAAGGCGCTAAACCTTTAGTTGCTGCATTGTCGCTTGAAGTCAGCACAAGGGCAGAGGCACCGTCTGAAATAGAGCTGGCATTTGCTGCCGTAATGGTCCCGTCTTTTGCAAAAGCAGGACGTAAAGTTGGAATCTTGTCAATATTGGCATTGAAAGGTTGTTCGTCCTTATCAACGACCACATCACCTTTACGAGTGGAAACAGTGACTGGCACGATTTCATCAGCAAAGTAGCCTTCATTGACTGCAGTTTGAGCACGTTTCAGTGAACGGATTGCAAACTCATCCATCTGTTCACGTGTATAGCCTTTTGTATTCGCCATATCTTGAGCAAATGAGCCCATCAGGCGACCAGTTTCAGCATCTTCCAGACCATCGAGGAACATATGATCCTTGATTTCACCATGACCCATACGGAAACCGCCACGTGCTTTTGGCAATACATATGGCGCATTGGTCATGGATTCCATACCACCAGCAACTACATAAGTTGCAGAACCTGCCTTAATCATATCTGCCGCTTGCATAACTGCTTTCATGCCTGAACCACATAATTTATTGATGGTGACGGCACCTGTAGAATCAGGCAGACCCGCTTTACGCATCGCTTGACGGGCAGGACCTTGTTTTAAACCTGCCGGGAGTACACAACCCATAATGACTTCTTCAATATCGGTTGGCTGCAAGCCTGAACGCGCAATCGCTTCTTTGATGGTGGCAGCGCCTAGCTCAGGTGCAGTAACGCTAGCCAAGCTACCTTGAAAGCCGCCCATCGCTGTACGTGCGCCATTGACAATTACGATGTCAGTCATTGTTATATCTCCCTATAAGTTTTGATCATTTTTTCTCGAACCTAAGCAGTATATTGAAAAAAGTACAGGATTAAAGTCCTAATCTGGATAAATCATAGACTCTAGGGTTTTATTAACAGGAGGCCAGATGTTCGATTCGGATATGTCCCATTTTATTCAAGACAATACGTTGCTGAGATGCAAGGTGAGTAGAACAATAATAAAAGCTGCCATTCGATCCAATTGGTAAAGCCGTCTGGGCTTGATAAGTTACGTTCGGCATACTTAAAGCACCTCGCCAACTCAAGTTACCGTATTTAAGATTAAGTTGTTCAATGTGTAAAATTTGTTCGTCATTGTCGACTTGACGATTACGGTTTTTATCAATAAATACCAGCAAATTTTTATTCCATTGGTTTGCTTGGCAGGTTAATGAATCTTGACTGGGACAAATCACAATATTCTGGTGAAACACAGCTGCCTGGCTGCGTGCATAACGATTGGTTGCTGTAAGTTTCATCGGAATATTTTTGGCTTCCTGCTTGGATAAATAATCATGAAAATAAGGCAAGGCAATTGTGACCACAATTGCGATAAGGGCAATACAGATAATTAACTCAACAATAGTGAACGCTCTTGTTATCTTTTTATACATAGAGTTACCTGATTTATATATTATTTTTATTTGAAACATGCTATTAATTGTGCGTTTTTTATGCTTAATTGAGCGAGTAAGCAATGCCTTACTCAAAATTCAAAAAGGCGCTTAAAAATAAATTGGCAATGACAATAGGCGATTCACAACAAAAAATTGAGTAAAAAATTACTGAATTACAACGGAAATTGTAAGTAATTTTGTCAATAATTTACTTGATTAGATTAATCAAGCACTTGGAAAAATAATAAAGTGTTTGTATGATGCGCAGTGAATAGCTTAAAAATAACACTGGGGTAAAAAAAGCCTATCTCAGAATGGCCTATTAGAAGGCTTGAGCTTGAACAACAATTGTTATCTCTGGAGGATAAATCCATGAAAATGAGTCGTATTGCTTTAGCAATGCTTGTAGCTGCTCCTTTTGCTGCTGCAAACGCAGGCGTAACTGTTACTCCATTAATGTTAGGTTATACTTGGCAAGACACCCAACACAACAATGGCGGTGATGATGGCGAACTAACAACTTCTGGTGAAATGGAAGATGATCTATTTGTTGGTGCTGCAATTGGTGTTGAACTAACTCCATGGTTAGGTTTTGAAGCTGAATATAGCCAAGTTAAAGGCGATATGCGAGATCTACCAGGTGCTGAATACAAAGGCCAGAACATTGCAGGTAATTTCTATGCAACTTCTGACGTATTTACTGGCAACTATGACAGCAAAATCAAGCCATATGCATTGTTAGGTGCTGGTCACTACAAATATGAGTTTGACGGTGCTTCAGAAACTGCTTTAGGTCGTACTGGTCGTGGTTTTGAAGAAGAAGGTACACTAGGTAATGCTGGTATCGGTGCATTCTGGCACATCAACGATGCTTTAGCGCTACGTACTGAAGCTCGTGGTACTTATCACTTTGACGAAAAATTCTGGAACTATACAGCACTTGCTGGTCTTAACGTAGTTTTAGGTGGTCGTTTGAAACCAGCTGCTGACGTTGTAGAAGTTGCTCCAGTTGAGCCAGTAGCTCCAGTAGCTCCAGCACCACAAGAGTTGACTGAAGACCTGAACATGGAACTTCGCGTGTTCTTTGATACGAATAAATCAAACATCAAAGACCAATACAAACCAGAAATCGCGAAAGTTGCTGAGAAGCTAGTTGAATATCCAAACGCAACTGCTCGTATCGAAGGTCACACAGACAGCACTGGTCCACGTGCATTGAACGAACGTTTATCTCTAGCTCGTGCTAACTCTGTTAAATCTGCACTTGTTAACGAATACAACGTAGATGCATCTCGTTTGTCTACTCAAGGTTTCGCTTGGGATCAACCGATTGCTGACAACAACACTAAAGAAGGTCGTGCTATGAACCGTCGTGTATTCGCGACAATCACTGGTAGCCGTACTGTTCTAGCTGAACAACCAGCTGCTCAATAATTCGTTATTGAACAGTGATTAAAAAAAGCGACTCTTTGAGTCGCTTTTTTTATGGCTGTTTTTTGCATACACTTGGTGCTCGAAACTGATTTGGAGTTAAAGCATGAGTATAGAACTCCCTCAAGACTTACAAAGTCTGGAAGCTAATAGTGGTATATATGCAATCTGGATGATCTTTCATCATTATGGAATAGATCTGCATATTCCTGATCTGGTGCAATTGACACAGTATAATGATGAGATGGGAGCTTCAAGTATTGCACTCGCTGTTGCACTTAAAACACTAGGGCTTGATGTTGAATTTTTTACAGAAACTGATCCCGATAAACAGCCGCTTGAAATCCAGTTTTATCAAAAAGCACAAGAACTCAAAGTGTCTGTTCATGAATATCCACTTTCTTATACAGATATTCAAAAATCAGTAGATAAAGGCCGTTTTGTAATCGTGTTCTACGATACGCTGGAAGGGGTAGGGAACCATTCATTAATTTATGAAATCAATGAAAAAGAAATCAGTTTCTTTGATAGTTTTAATGCTATGTCTAAAGAAGTTTTCGAACAGCAGCGTCGAGTAGAAGGTATTTGTCAGCAAGTCATCGTGATTGATGACCGTAATTTTGTCATGCGTCATAGCTGATTTCAGAATATAAAAAAGCAGCTACTTGAGCTGCTTTTTTAATAAAGGTGAGAACTTAGTCTTTTTCAATATTCATCGGTCGAACATCCATCTCCTGATAGGAAACCAGTTTGGTTTTATATTTCCACTTATAACCCAGCCAGATCACCAGGAATAATAAAATACCGATATAAGTAGAAAGGACAGCCAACCACTCACCATCTAGGATAGCTTGATAATTTTGACCTAGAACAACAATTGAACAAAGGACGAAGGCAAACCAAGGCGCGAACGGGAAGAATTTAGCTCTATAGGCCAGACCTTCAAGTTGATAGCCTTGAGCCAGATAACCTTTACGGAAGCGGTAATGTGAGATCGCAATCCCGAGCCAGACAATGAAGCCACACATACCTGACATATTCAGCAACCAGTTAAAGACTTCCTGCTCGCCAAAGAATGTGGTCAAGAAGCATAGTGCCGCAATCGCCGTGGTCGCATACAGGGCATTCATCGGTACACCGCGTGAATCCAGATGGGCAAACAGCTTAGGCGCACTGCCTTTACGTGCCATATCGAACAGCATACGGGTCGAAGAATACATGCCTGAGTTACCTGCAGACAGAATCGCAGTCAGAATTACCGCATTCATCATACTGGCTGCAAAAGCAAAACCTGCTTTCTCATACAATAAAGTGAATGGAGAAAGGGCAATATCTTCAGTTGCAGCTGCCTGTAAGAGACGCGGATCATTATAAGCAACCAATGTACCGATAATGAAAATACATACGATATAGAACAGCAGGATTCGCCAGAAGATTTGCTTGATCGCGACTGGAATGGTTTTTTGCGGATCTTTAGATTCACCAGCGGCTACACCAACCATCTCGGTTCCCTGGAATGAGAATCCGGCAATCATGGCAACACCAATCAAGGCCTGGAAACCGCCTACAAAAGGCGCTTCACCTACGCTCCAGTTTGCAAATGCCGAAACACCCGGTGTGAGCATGATCTTGGCAATCATCCAGATCCCGATGATGATAAAGGCAATAATCGCCAGTACTTTCACCAATGAGAAGAAGAATTCTGACTCACCAAAACCTTTTACTGTGAGAGCATTAATTCCAAAGATCACAGCGAGGAAGATCGCACTCCAGTAAAAGCCGGGAATATCAGGGAACCAGAATTTCATAATGAACTGTACGGCAACCAGTTCAAAGGCAACGGTAATCGCCCAGTTGTACCAGTAGTTCCAGCCTAAAGCGAAACCAAAACCACCTTCGACATATTTGGTGCCGTAGGTAAAGAATGCGCCCGAGGTCGGATTATGAGTCGCAAGTTCTCCAAGGCTGGTCATCAAGAAATAAATCATTACGCCAATCAGGGCATAGGCGAGAAGTGCGCCACCCGGGCCTGCGCTGGCAATAGTCGCACCTGAGGCCAGGAATAAACCTGTACCGATAGACCCGCCAATCGCGATCATATTGAGATGACGAGCACCAAGCTTACGCTGCAGCTGCACGCTGTTCTGAGTTTCGCTCATCATGATTCCTTAGCATTTTTTTGAGTGCTGGCGAAGAGCACTTTAAAACCTTGTTGATCAGTTTTGACTGTACATTGGCCAAAACTTTGTTCAATTAAAATTGGATAATTTAAGAAACGGTTTGCCACAATCCATAATTCCCCGCCAGACTTGAGATGACGACGCGAAGTCTTGCATAAAGTTTCGCTGGCCGCATAATTGGTCTGGATTCCCTGATGGAAAGGAGGATTGCTGACAATGGCATGTAAAAAGAGCGGTGCATCTTCAATACCTGACACAGCTTTAATTTCCAGCTGCTGAGGACTGAGCTGATTTTTCTCAAATGTCATTTGAGTAGAAGCCAAGGCAAAGGCATCCACGTCCAGAGCAAAAATACGGTTCTCAGGATTCAGTTTGGCTAAATAAGCACTGATCACGCCTGCACCACAGCCAAAGTCGGCAATCTTGCCTGAGGTCACCTGAGATAAATAGGGTAAGAACACCGCTGTTCCTACATCCAGATGATCCTGACTGAATACACCTGGAAGTGCACAAATCTGCAAATCACCTTTTGGTGTGGCCACTGTATAGGTCTGTGCCCAATCTGCCAACGCTTTTGCTTCGACCGTGCAGTCTAGAGTCAATTGCCACAATTGGCAATGTCGTGCGCTGTCGAGCTTGATGAGTTTACCATAAGCCTGTAGCTGCTTTGCCGCACGCTCTACGCCACCTTTCTTTTCACCGACCAGAAAGACACTGCTGCCTTGTTTTAATCGGGCTGCAATATTGTGAATCAGATAATTCAATAATTCTTTTGATTTAGGTACGAAAATAACTGCCTGATCAAATTCCTGATCAGGAAATTCTGCGCCGAAATGAATCTGGGCCTGCTGTGACTGGAAATATTGAAAATCATTATAATTCCATGTCCAAACAAAGGGCTGGATAGATTCACCACATTCAGCAAGAAGCTCATCGGTCGGGGCATTTACCAGCAATACGCGACCAGACAAATAATCATATTGTCTTAATAAAACTTCGCTTTTAGGATCCATAGATCTTTCTCCAATAGAAAAAACACTGTCCGAGTCCAACTCAGACAGTGTTCTTTGGACATGAAATTACTTCTTTACTTCAGGAAGTACAATATTCAATATGAGGGCTGCAATACCGCCTGTCGCAACACCGGAACTAAAGATGTTACGGAATAATTCAGGAAGATGTTCCAGAATCTGAGGTACCTGTGCAACGCCTAAGCCAAGTGCAAGCGAGATTGCAATGATCAGCAGGGCACGACGGTCTAAGTGAATACCAGACAGGATATTAATCCCAGATGCAGCGACTGCACCAAACATCACCATCACTGCGCCACCAAGCACAGCTTGAGGAACGGCTTGGATCACACCTGCAACAGCAGGCAGTAGACCTAGAATCACAAGGAGTGCTGCGATCCATATCCCAACATAACGGCTAGCTACACCAGTCAATTGAATCACACCATTATTTTGTGCGAAAACTGAACTTGGGAAGGTATTAAATAAGCCTGCAAGCAGAGAGTTAGCACCATTCACTAACACACCACCTTTAATGCGATTCATCCAGGTTTGACCATCCACTGGCTGATTCGATAATTTTGATGTTGCGGTAATATCACCAATGGCTTCTAGTGAAGTCACCAGGTAAATGAATGCCATTGGAATGAATAAGCTCCATGAGAAGCTTAAACCAAAATGCATTGGGGTAGGAATCTGAACCAGAGGTGCATCTTTTAAGCCATCAAAGTTTAAATGACCCATAAAGCCTGCAAGGATGTAACCCACGACTAAGGCAATCAGGATGGCAGAACTTTTTACCCATGTAATACGTACACGGTTGAGTAAAATAATTAAAGCCAAAACCGTACATGACATGATGAGGTTATCTGCATTGGCAAAGGTTTTATCGCCCATCGCCTGATAACCACCACCCATTGAAATTAAACCTTCTTTGATTAAGGTTAAGCCAATAAGTAGTACCACAATACCTGTAACCAGTGGTGTAATCAGTTTTTTCACCCACGGTAAGATTCGTGATACACCCATTTCAATGAATGAACCCACGATTACCACACCAAAGATAGATGCCATCACTGCTTCTACAGGTGTACCTGCCGCAACCATTGCAGAACCAATACCGATAATAGGACCAATAAAGTTAAAGCTGGTTCCTTGTACAATCAGTAGACCTGCACCAAATGGGCCGACTTTTTTACATTGTAAAAAGGTTGCGATACCAGAGATCACCAATGACATCGAAAGAATCATATTGGTGTCTTCTTTTGACACACCAAGTGCTAAACAGATCAGCAGACCCGGCGTCACAATTGGGACAATAATGGCCAATAAATGTTGAAACGCAGCGAGAAAAGCAATAAAAGGTTTTGGTCGATCATTCAATCCATAGACTAAATCGAGTTGATCTTTTGCTTCGGGAGATTGGTTTAAATCAGACATGCGGCACTGAAAATTAAGGCTAGGTGGCGCTATTCTAATCTGTTTACACAGCTTTACAAAACCAAAAGCGTGCCAGTCGTCAAAAAAAATGCGATTGTCAATAAACTGTCACTACTAAAATCTATATTTTTTCTGTATAATTTGCCCTCAAACTTTAGGCGTATCGAATTCACATGTCAGATATTAAAACTCTCCGTAACATTGCCATCATCGCGCACGTCGACCATGGTAAAACTACTCTTGTAGACAAACTTTTACAGCAATCAGGTGCTCTTGGCGATCGCGCAGGTGAGATCGAACGTGTAATGGATTCTGGCGCTATTGAAAGTGAACGTGGTATTACCATTCTTGCAAAAAACACTGCAATCAAATGGTTAGACAAGCGTACTAACACTGAATACCGTATCAATATCGTGGATACCCCGGGACACGCCGACTTCGGTGGTGAAGTAGAACGTGTAATGTCAATGGTTGACTGCGTACTTCTTCTTGTTGACTCTCAAGAAGGCCCAATGCCACAAACTCGTTTTGTAACGCAAAAAGCGTTCGCACGTGGTTTGAAACCAATCGTAATTATTAACAAAGTCGACAAGCCAAACGCTCGTCCAGACTGGGTAATTGACCAAGTATTCGATTTGTTCGACAACCTTGGTGGTTCTGACGAACAGTTAGACTTCCCAGTTGTATATGCTTCAGGTCTTCGTGGTGTGGCTGGTCCATCTCCAGAAGAACTTGCTGAAGACATGACTCCATTGTTCGAAACAATTGTAGACATCGTTGAACCACCAGCGGTTGACGTTGATGGTCCATTCCAAATGCAAGTGTCTTCACTTGACTATAACAGCTTCGTAGGTGTTATCGGTGTTGGTCGTATTCAACGTGGTTCAGTGAAATTAAACACTCCTGTAACTGTAATCGACAAAGACGGTAAAACACGTAACGGTCGTATCTTAAAAATCATGGGTTACCATGGTTTAGAGCGTATCGATGTTGAATCAGCTTCTGCTGGTGACATTGTTTGTGTAACGGGTATTGATGAACTTCATATCTCTGACACAATCTGTGATCCAAAAGCAGTTGAAGCTTTACCTGCACTTTCTGTAGACGAACCTACAGTATCGATGACTTTCCAAGTAAACAACTCACCGTTTGCTGGTAAAGAAGGTAAATTCGTAACTTCACGTAATATCCGTGAACGTCTAGATCGTGAATTGATTCACAACGTAGCATTACGTGTTGAAGATACTGACAGTCCTGACCGTTTCAAAGTATCTGGTCGTGGTGAGCTTCACCTTTCAGTTCTTATTGAAAACATGCGTCGTGAAGGCTTCGAAATGGGTGTATCACGTCCACAAGTAATCATCAAAGAAATTGATGGTGAAAAACAAGAGCCATACGAAAACGTAACGTTTGACGTTGAAGAGCAGCACCAAGGCGCTGTAATGGAACAAATGGGTCACCGTAAAGGTGAAATGACCAATATGGAAGTTGACGGTAAAGGCCGTATCCGTATTGAAGCAACAGTTCCTTCACGTGGTTTGATTGGTTTCCGTTCTGAATTCTTAACTATGACTTCAGGTACAGGTATCATGACTTCAAGCTTCTCGCACTACGGTCCAATGAAACAAGGTACTGTTGCGAAACGTCAAAACGGTGTGTTGATTTCTATGGTTCAAGGTACTTGCTTGGGCTATGCACTATTCAGCTTACAAGACCGTGGCCGTCTATTCGCTAAACCTCAGTTAGAAGTTTATGAAGGTATGATCGTTGGTATTAACTCACGTTCAGACGACATGACTGTTAACCCAACTAAAGCGAAACAGCTAACTAACGTACGTGCTTCTGGTACTGATGATGCGTTGACTCTTGTTCCGCACATTGAATTTACGCTTGAACAAGCGCTTGAATTCATTGAAGACGACGAATTAGTTGAAGTAACACCTAAGTCAATCCGTATCCGTAAACGCTGGTTGACTGAAAACGAACGTAAACGTAACCGTAACGGTTAATTTTACAGTTTCAAAAAAACCGCTGACTTAGGTTAGCGGTTTTTTTATTGGGTAGAAATTACATACACTTAATAAATTAGTTTTAAATAGAAATCCCTAACTAATGTATAATCCATCACAAAATTGTATAAAAATACTGGTGACTTTATGAGCATTATTCAAGAATTTAAAGAATTTGCGGTAAAAGGCAATGTCATGGATCTCGCAGTGGGTGTGATCATTGGCGGTGCTTTTGGTAAAATTATCGATTCTATGGTGAAAGATATCATCATGCCTGTCGTGAGCTGGATCTTGGGTGGTGATGTTGATTACTCTAACTGGTTTGTCGTGTTAGGCGATAATCCAAATAATGTGACCAATCTGGCTGAAGCACAGGCAGCCGGTCTGAATGTCTTTGCTTATGGTAATTTCTTGACCATTCTCATTAACTTCCTGTTATTGGCATGGGTTGTATTCTGGTTGGTGAAACTGATGAACAAACTGCGCCGTGATAAAGCAGAAGAAGCAGCGCCTGAACCTGAAGCGACTCCGGAAGATATTGCATTGTTACGTGAAATTCGTGATGAGCTAAAAAAACGTCCGGAAGCTTAAGCTTTTGGAGTAAATAAAAAAACGGCGTATAAGCGCCGTTTTTTTATTTTCTGACCTCTCCCTAACCCTCTCCTGAGAGGAGAGGGAACCCTAAAGGAATTAAAAATCCATCCGAAACTTAATTTCGACCAAATGAAAACCGAACTGACTTTTGATTGGGCCATGTAGAACATGTTCTGCAGCGGTAAAAACCAGTTTATCAATCACTGGAACGAGTTGGCCTTTTTTTACTTCACCGAGCTCACCACCGCGTTTAGCAGAGTTGCAAGTCGAGTACTGTTTGGCAATCTTAGAAAAATCTGCACCTGCTAGAATTTTCTTTTTGAGTTGTTCGGCAGTATCTTTATCCTTAACCAGAATATGACGGACAATTGCAGTCTTCATGATTTCTTACCTCGTACGGCAGCCATGCGCTTAGGTGAAAGTTTTACCTTTTTCAGCGGCTGGCATTCAGGACAATAGACGGATGCGCGCTGGCCGAGTTTGATATTTTCCAGTGTGGTTTCGCAGTTCACGCACATTTCTCCTGCACGGCCATAAGCCAGCAGCGTCTGTTGGAAATAACCATTTTCTCCCATGGCATTGGTATAGTCGCGTAAGGTAGAACCACCTAAGTCAATCGCCTGTTTTAAAATACGCTTGATCTCAACCACCAGTTTTTCAATCTGTTCGAAACTCAAACTTGAGGCTGGCTGGGCTGGATGAATACCCATATTGAACAGGCTTTCAGTTGCATAGATATTGCCTACGCCGACCACGAAATGGTTATCCATAATTGCAACTTTGGTGCCAACGTTTTTATTTTTTAGTTTTTCAAATAGATATTCGGCATTAAAAGCATCGCTTAATGGCTCCGGCCCAAGCGTATCAATCAGTTTGCTTTGTGATTGAGCGTCTAACCAGAGAATACAGCCGAAACGGCGCGGGTCATGGTAACGCAGCTGAATCTCTTCAAACTGAATAATCAGATGATCATGCTTGCGCAATTCTTCATTGGCTTCACACAAGCGAAAGCTGCCTGACATACCCAGATGCCAGAGCATCGTATCCTGTTCAAATTGCGCCAGAATATATTTAGAACGACGCGTAAGCTGAATCAGGCGCTGTCCTTGCAGACGGGCGAGATCATCAGGAATCGGCCAACGTAAACTAGGCTGACGCACTTCAACTTTTAACACTTGCTGATTAAGAAGGGGAAGGAGGCTGGTTTTGGTGGTTTCAACTTCAGGTAATTCAGGCATAACACTTGGTAGCTATTATCATGTGGCTAATATTGGGTGTTTTAAGTCTGAATGCAAGTCCTGTTTGAATAGAAATTATGGGCAGGATATTCAAAAATATTTGAACAATTGGTTAAAAAATAAACTTTAATATTGAGCAGGTTTTAGATCCAAATAATAAAAATAGGAAGTATATTGTTTGATTTTTAGTATTTAACTTACTGAAAAATATAAATTCTATAGAATTTATTGTTATATAAAATATCTTTTCTTATAACTTAAAGTTTTACCAATAATAAAAAAATTGCTGCGTTTTTAAGTGAAAAGTTATGTAACGTTCTGTATCAAGTCATACAGGGCATGCATCAGGCTGCCTTTACTCTCTCCATATGTTTAGGTTTTATATGAAAAAGTTAAGTCTAGCTTTATTGCCATTGATGGCAGCCATGACCTCTGCTCAGGCTGAATCTGCATTTGATCCTCAAGGACAGTACCTATTAGGTGACTGGAATGGAAAACGTACTGAACTTGCTCAACAAGGTGTCAAGTTTGAAGCAAACTTACTGACAGATACAGCGTATCTGGCTGATGGCGGACGTAATGAAGGGGCTGATCCTCTAACTTCTGCACAGTTATGGCTCGGTACACAGTTAGATATGGAAAAACTGGCTGGCTGGGATGGCGTAACTGTTCGTGCAGTGGCGACTGCGCGTCAGGGTCAAAGTACATCGGTACGTGATTTACAAGGTGATGCAGCTCAATGGGCCAATGTTCAAGGGACATTTGGCCGTGGTAACCAGGACAGCCGTTTAACCGAACTTTCAATTGAAAAGAACTATAAGAATCAAGGACTGAGCATTAAAGCTGGTCGTCTGGGTCTCGGTATGGACTTTAATGTGATGGCCTGTGATTTTGCCAGTACAGCATTTTGTGCTGCGCAGATGGGTAAATGGCAGGGCAATATCTGGATGAATACCCCAGTCGCACAATGGGGTGCACGTGTAAAACAGCAGTTAAATCCTGAAGTTGCTGTACAAGTCGGTGTTTATGAATTTAATCCTGATAACGGCAATGGTGCTAAAGAAGGTCAGGGCTGGAGTCTGGATACCGACAATGCTGATGGTGTGACCATTCCTGCAGAAGTAATCTGGACACCAAAATCATCGGTAAATGGTTTGCCTGGCAGCTATCGTGTAGGCGGTATGTATAACACTGCTGATGATGTTGCCAACCAGAAAGATGTTGCGACAGGTGAAGGAAAAAACCGCACCTTTGCGGGCTGGTTAGCTGTAGAGCAGCAATTGACTTCAACGGGTAATGACCGTCAGGGTTTACACTCATTCGCTAACTTTACCTGGCATGATCGTGATACCAATAAAGTAGATAATTCACAACAGTTGGGTCTGAAATATATTGGTTTGGTGGATAGCCAGCCGAATGATATATTGGGTTTAGCGGTTAACCGTGTACATGTAAATGACCGCTTTGCAGATTCACGTCCAATTTATGATGCGAGTGCCGAATACAATATCGAACTCAACTACAGCTATAACGCAACAAAATGGCTGATGCTACGTCCAAACCTGCAATACGTTATAAATCCGGGGTCTAGCAATCAAGTGGATAATGCATTGGTGTTAGGTTTGACTACACGAGTGATCTTCTAAAAAGAATTTAATCACGTTATAAATAAACAGGCTCATCAGAGCCTGTTTTTTATTTTTTGGTAAAAAGTTCTGAAAAGCCACTTCACAAAAAGAGGGAATACCGCGTGTCACTACTATTTCAGCCGGTTCAGTTTGGATCATTGCAACTTAAAAATAAAATTGTGATTGCCCCGATGTGTCAGTACTCTGCAACCGAGCAAGGTGAAATCACTTACTGGCATGAACAACAATGGGCCAATTATGCCTTATCCAGTGCAGGTCTTTGCATTGTGGAAGCCACCGCTGTACAACCTGAAGGTCGCATCAGTTATGCCGATTTAGGGCTTTGGAATGACCAGCAGGCCAGCCAGATCAAAACCTTATTGCAAAAGGTCAAGTCAATTTCTCCTATGCCTTTTGCAATTCAACTCGCACATGCAGGCCGTAAAGCTTCTACAGATAAACCTTGGGGTGGCAAAGGGCAGTTCGCCCCAGATCATTCACTCGGTTGGCAAACTGTCTCTGCCAGTGATATTCCTTTCCAGACTCATGAACATCCACCTAAGTCTTTAAGTGTTGATGAAATCCAGCAAGTAATTCAGGATTTTGCAGCCAGTGCAAAGCGGGCGGTTGAAGCTGGCTTTGCACTGATTGAACTACATGCAGCACATGGTTATTTACTGCATCAGTTCATGTCACCGTTATCGAATCATCGTCAGGATCAATATGGCGGTTCATTTGAAAACCGTATTCGTCTGACGCTTGAAGTATTTGAAGCAATAAAAGCCGCCGTACCAGAAGGTTTTCCAATTGGTGTTCGTATCTCAGCAACGGACTGGATGGATGGCGTAGAAAGTTGGGATGTAGAATCTTCAGTCGAACTATCCAAAGAACTGGAGAAACTGGGTGCAGTCTATATTCACGTTTCGAGTGCAGGTTTACATGTAGATCAGAAAATTGATGTGCATCCGAATTATCAGGTCCCTTTTGCTGAAGCGATTAAAAAGGACGTGAATATTCCAGTCATTGCTGTGGGTTTGATTACCGATGCACAGCAGGCAGAAGGCATACTGGAGTATAAACAGGCTGATGCGATCGCGATTGCACGTGCCTTGCTTTATGATCCACGCTGGCCTTGGCATGCCGCAGTAACGCTGGATGAAAAAATAGCAATTTCTCCACAATATTTACGTTCTGCACCGCATGGCTTAAATCAGTTGTTTGAATCGTTTTAAGGCTATTTTTTCTTAGAAAGGCTTATAATAACGCATCTCAAACAACAGGACATTTCATATGATTATTGCGGTAATTGTGCCCATATTTTTATTATTGGCACTAGGTTACCTGAGTGTGAAATGTCAAATTCTAAAAAAAGAACAGGTCGAAATGGTAGGGGCCTTTGTCATCAAAGTGGCCTTGCCGTTACTGTTCTTCCAGTTTTTAGCCTCTAAAGATCTGCATGAAATCTGGTATTTTGAATACTTTGCGGTCTATACCTCTGTCACTTTATTACTTTATGGTTTCAGCTTCTGGCTGATGCACCGTCAGTTCCGGAATACCTCTTCACATAGCGCTGTTCTGTCCTTAGGGGCAGCAATGTCCAATACCGGATTGATCGGTACAGCAGTACTCACTTTATTGGTGGGACAGCATGCAATGACCTATACCTCATTGGTGGTCATTATTGAAAGCATGATTCTGATACCGATGGTCTTGATCCTGGCTGCACTCGGTACCCAACATCAAGCCAATCTGGGTAGTCTTGTGAAAAGTACCATTCTCATGCTGTTCAAGAACCCTTTATTTATGGGGGTGATGCTGGGTATGGCCTGTGCGATTTTTGAAATTCGCTTGCCAATTTATCTGGACCAGGTCTTTGCCATGATTGGACAGACTGCCTCACCTTTGGCGCTGTTTGCGATTGGTGGCGGAATCGTGGGCATGAGCCTGAAATATGTGAATCTGCAAAGTTTCTATTTGGTATTTTCCAGCAATATCCTGATGCCGATTCTGATGTATCTGGGTCTTAGTCGACTGACTCAGCTGAGTCAGGAAATGATCTATGCTGGGACTTTGATTGCAGCACTGCCTATGCCAACGATTTTCGGTATGTTAGGACAAGCATACGGCCTTAATGAGCGAACCTTAACCCCTTTATTGATGAGTACTATCGCAGGTTTCGTGGTTGCCAGTGGCCTTATTACTTTGTGGTGGAGTTAAACAAGCTGGCTTATAAATCTATAGCCCATAAAAAAGCTCCTGTTGGAGCTTTTTTATTTTGATCAGACCTGATCAACTTTTTTTGGCAGGTGCTTTTTTCTGTTCAGAAATCATTTTATCCACTGCTGCTAGAGATTCTCTGGCCTTTGGGATATTTTCCTGTGCCAGGGCTGCAAAGATCTTTTTCGCTTCAGGCAGGTTTTGCGGAACAATACTACCGTTGGCAAACATATTCCCAATCGCCATCAGGGCGGGGATATAGCCTTTTTTCGCCAGATCCTGAATACTGCTCAAGCCTTGCTGGATCGGCTTTTCATTCTTGGTTTTAAAGCCGTTGCTGATGTCATATAAGGCTTTGGCATGAATGGCCGGCATATTACCCTTGCTAATCAGAGGCTGTAATTTTTTCAAAGCCTGCTGGTCAGAAGCTGTTGTACCTTCAGCAAATAAAAGTATCGCCAGATCTACCGTCGCTTCATCGAAATTGGCTGCCGATGCACGTTCCAGGTATTGTTTGGCTTTGCCCAAATCCTGCTTAAGGCCTAAAGTACCACCGGTATAATTCTTGCCCAGTACATAGTTGGCCACTGGATAACCTTTGCTGGCGGCCTGCTCATATAGCTGAATAGCCTTTTTTTCGTCCTTGGCAGTGCCTTGGCCAGTTTGCGTTAAATAGCCTAAGTTATAGATAGCCTGTGCATTTCCCTGGCTGGCCAGTTTGCTTAAAGCATCGTAGGCACCCTTGAAATTCTTGGCATTCACCATTTCTTCAATTTTGGCAAATTGAGGGTCAACTGGGGCATTTGAAGTGTTTGCTAGGGCAAATTGGCTGGACACTGCAAGAATTGCAGCAAGTACTAATTTTTTCATTGTTCCGATAACCTTAATTTTTCTAACACCTAATTCCATGGTGCGATTTTTGTCGTTTTCATCTACATCATAAGACGATTTCAGGCTTTGTAAATACTGAATATGTGACTAATTACAAATTATTTGAGAATCATATAGGAGATGAATCAATAAAAGCGTGCTCGGTTTAAGGTGTGTTTTATTCAGTCAATCTTTGTCTATTTAACTGTTTATTCTAATAAAAATAAAAAAAGCCAGAATTGAATTCTGGCTTTTGCATCAAGATAATAGGTCATTATTGTGGACGTGCCACATCACCACTTAAAGCTTTAGGTAATTCCAGAACTTGTACGTCCAGCTCAGCCAATGCTTCAGGTTTGGCAACTACCAAAGCCTGATAACCCTCATCTGTACCAATGCTATTGACCACTTCGACGTCATTGTGCAGCTTGGTCGCAACAGCAGGTGCTTCACCTGTACCTTGAATCAAATGCAACCAGTGTTTTGGCTTGGCTTTGAACCATAAGCGAGCAATCACTTCCTGACCCAAATAACAGCCTTTGTCATAGTGAATACCTTCACGTTGATGAAGACGCAATTCCTGTGGCTGGAACAGGGTCGCAGTAGTTGCTTGAATCCAAGCCTGACCTGAAGCAATAGCTTGCTGTTGCCAAAGGGTAATATCCGTTTCAGTTTCAACAAAATCAGTCTGGATATCATTAATAACTGGATAAACCGGGCCAACCTGTTCCAGTTTCATTTTTGAAAATGCACCAAACTTTTTAATATGGCTGGCCAGTTCTGCTGCCTGATCTTCAGGGCTGACAATTTCAAAGCTTTCCGGATTAATTTTTTTCAACCAGATACCAAACTGGATACGTCCTTTCAAGCTACAGATCGCTGTATAGCGAGTCAGGTTTTCAGCCAGAGTTTCGACATTTAAAGTAACTTGACCCTGAAGGAATTTTTGCGCATCTACTCCATTCAGCGTAAATAAGGTAAAAGCAGGAGATGTTGCCATGATCAGCCTCAGTTTGAATACTAAAAATCAATCAAACTATTGTGCAGCAAGCATTTAATAGAGGCAAACAAAAAAGCCAACAATCGGGATCATTGGCCTTTTCAGGAGTGTCTAATTAGTGATGATGCGACGAGGTTGGCAGAGGTGAATCACAAGGGAATTTGCCTCCACAGACCCGTACCGTTTCCATCATGCCCTGATCTTCATGATCGAGGATATGACAGTGCTGTACAAAATCACCTTCAAATTTCTTGTAATGACTGCGAAGAATAAATTTATAGTTTGCTTTGATAAACAGGGTATCTTTGAATTGTCCTTTCATGCCACGATATTGCACATCATCTGTGTCATTATCATCAGGCGCTAATTCACTCACATCAACTTCTTTAGATTCGCCATTAGGACCAGTGACAGTTTTTAAGATTTTAACAATCTGGAATGGATTAACATGAATATGGAAAGGATGGCCACCAAAAGCTTCGGTCGTCAGTTCCCATTCATCCGTCTGCCCAATTTGTAACTGACGTACATATTCACGATCCGGATCTTTGGCATGTGTCCGACCGACTGATCCTTCGCCATCAAATGCATCTCCAAAACTGAGTAAGTCACCATCTTCTTTATGGCGGAAGCCAAATTTAAGACCATTTGCGAAAGCCAGTTCAAATTTACTGTACTGTTTTGGTCTGGAAGCGACCAGCTTGTCAATTGCAGGAGTCATTAGGGATGGATGATCGGTAAAGGCAGTAAGATCAAGTTTGGATAACTGAGTCTGAATCTCTTTGCTTAAACCAATTTTTTTCGCGCGCTCTTGCAGGAACTGGGCAGGAGTCTGCGCTTTTGTTTTGCTTGCCTGTACATTGACCCATCCCAGTAGTTGGGCATTGAAAGGGTGGTTTGGAGCTAGTTGAGGAGTAATTTGACCCGTTGGGATCGGTGCATTCACTTCATCCTCAATATTTAATTTGGAGTCATAAATACAGTATTTATTGGTGGTTGGGAAGGTAACCATTGCATCATGACGATAACCAGGCTGGAACACAGACAGTGTTCTGCGCTGTACCTGAGTCATGGTCAAACCATCTTGAGCAATCGTATAAACAGGTAAGCTTTTTAAACTCTCATTAAACTCTTTTGGATCTGCTTCCTGATATGCCAGACAGGCTTTAAGGGTGTCTGCGGCGCTAAATTTACTGGAGTTTGGCAGTTCTTTAATAATCAAACCAATGGTGTCGCGTACACCACCATGAATCATGCGCCAGCGATTAAAAGCATTCTGTTCAACTTTAATCTCTCCTAAAACTTTACCATTGATAGACGTATAAAAGTTCTGGCCGGCCCAAGAGCCAGGATTAGCGATATCTGTATAATCTTCAAGTAATCCTAAGCCTTTACCTTCGCAATTGTTGGGAATATCGAATTTTACATCCGGGTCAGGGTTAGAGCATCGATATTGAATTTGCTGGAATAGCAGGATGTTTTCATTTGGATAGCTATTTTTTTCTTTCCATAAAATGTCCATATCGCCTGTTTCAGTGACTTTGCCATTTTTCACTTTTGGTGTTCTTGAGCCTTCTACAATTAATGGGCCTGCCATACCACTCGATACCTGAATAGCTGTTGAGCCATGTAGATGGGCATGATACCAGTAGGTTCCTGCCGGATGATTCGGCTCCATTTTGTACTGATAGTCAAATTTTTCCTGAGGTTTAAATTTCAGGAAAACATTATCACTATTGCCTTGAGGGCTTACCCAAAAGCCATGAGTATGCAGGTTGGTGGTATTAAAGCAATGTGGATCATTCACATTATCCACTTTGTCTGGGCAGGTGGCTTTCTGTTCAGGTGGAAGCTGGTTATTGAGGTTAATTTTCAGGGTTTCACCTTGTTTGACCCGGATCTGCGGACCAATTAAAAGGTCTTCAACAGACTCTCCAGCTTTTTTCTTGTTAAACAAGCTTGCATTAGTGAGATAACCTCTGACGAACAGTTGATCCCAGGTACTATTTCTCGGATTGTAAATCTTGCCGGTTTTATAAGCGACGATCAGTTCATGGGTGCCCTTGGAATTTTTTTGCAATAGGGGCGGATTGCTAATCAAAGTATCGGGTGCTGTTGGAGTAGGTTGTGGATTGTTGGGATTATTGGGAGTGGTAGGTGGGTTAGGGTTGTGGGGAGTTGGCGGTTTAGGATTGGAGGGATTTTTACCTCCATTCCAGCTTGCTGCCAGTACAGCGATCACTGCAGCAACGATACCAAGAATGGCGAGTTGTATCATTGTAATCACCCTTATGTGCTTTTGTGATGAGTGTTGTTGTTGTGAAGTAATTCGAGAGTAGATTTACAAAGTTGAGATACAGACTGTTATCACCAAATTAGGGGGAGGGCGACAGACGGTAAGCTAAAATGACGTGTGTAAAGTATTTTAGATAGGGATGTGTTTTATAAGCTCATGTTTATGAATCATTGTCCTATAAATATTTAACGTATTTCTAAAATTGTAAGAAAGTCTTAAAAAATATATGGAATTGAGAATGTAACTTATTTCGGGGTATGTCTAACCTGAAAAATGATTTTTTCGCCTACACTCATCGAGCCATATCTGCAATGAAATTTACCATTTTCGGTTAAGAGTTATGCTTAACACTGAAATAAAAAAATATAGATTCAGTTTTTTATTAAATGAGCTATTTCTAAAATTAAAAAATTCTAAGCTTTGATTTCATATGAAATTTATCCTTAAACTGATTCCAAGAAATCGATTATTTTTTATGCGGTTATTAATATCTCATACTAAAGAATGAGAGAGATTTAGGTCTATTTTTCAGAAAAAATGCAATTTAGAGTCAAAATTCTAAAGTATGGGTCAGTAATTTTGGTAAAAATACCATTTTTAGTATTTAAGCTTTTGAAAATTATAAGATTTGGGAAATGGACTTTCGACAGCGTACAATGCCTTTATTAAAAAACAAGTCATCAAGATATTTTGATGAATAAAAAGAGTAATGAAAGAGGGCAGGCAAGCTATGAACAATAACTACCGGAAACCGTTGCAAGGTACCCAGCTGGAATATTATGACGTGCGTCAAGCCGTAGAAGATATTCAGCCAGGCGCATATGCCAAACTTCCTTATACATCTAAAGTGCTGGCCGAGCAGCTGGTACGCCGTTGCGACCCTGCGATTTTAGAACAGTCTTTACGCCAGTTGATTGAGCGTAAACAGGAACATGATTTTCCTTGGTATCCGGCGCGTGTAGTGTGTCATGACATCTTAGGGCAAACAGCACTGGTCGATCTTGCCGGTCTGCGTGATGCGATTGCCGATCAAGGCGGTGATCCGTCTAAAGTCAATCCAGTGGTGCCGACCCAGCTGATTGTCGATCACTCGCTGGCAGTAGAATATGGCGGCTTTGACCCAGATGCATTTGAGAAAAACCGTGCGGTAGAAGACCGCCGCAATGAAGACCGTTTCCATTTTATTGAATGGACTAAAACTGCGTTTGAAAATGTCGATGTAATTCCTGCGGGTAACGGCATCATGCACCAGATCAATCTGGAAAAAATGTCACCAGTCATTCAGAACCGTGATGGCGTGGCATTCCCGGATACCTGTGTGGGGACTGACTCGCATACTCCACATACGGATGCGCTAGGCGTGATTTCAGTCGGTGTTGGTGGATTAGAAGCTGAGAACGTGATGCTGGGCCGTGCATCATGGATGCGTTTGCCAGACATTATCGGTGTCGAACTGGTAGGACAGCGTCAGCCGGGCATTACCGCAACGGATATTGTTTTAGCTCTAACCGAATTCCTGCGTAAAGAACGTGTGGTTGGTGCTTATCTGGAATTCTTCGGTGAAGGCGCAGACAGCATGTCAGTCGGTGATCGTGCCACGATTTCCAATATGACCCCGGAATATGGTGCAACTGCAGCCATGTTCTATATTGATCAGAACACCATTGATTATCTGACGCTGACTGGTCGTGAATCTGAACAGGTCAAACTGGTTGAAACCTATGCGAAAGAGATTGGTCTGTGGTCATCAGAAATGACTCAGGCAGAATATCCACGTGTATTGCGTTTTGACCTATCGACTGTCACCCGTAACATCGCTGGTCCATCCAATCCACATGCGCGTGTATCAACATCTGACCTGAAAGAAAAAGGCATTGCGGGTGTGGTAGAAAACCGTACGGATGGTTTAATGCCAGATGGTGCAATCATCATCGCGGCAATTACTTCGTGTACCAATACGTCTAACCCACGTAATACCGTGGCAGCAGGCTTGTTGGCACGTAAGGCTAATGAACTTGGTTTAGTGCGTAAACCGTGGGTGAAATCATCTTTTGCTCCGGGTTCTAAAGCAGCAGCGTTGTATCTGGAAGAAGCAGGCGTACTAAAAGATCTGGAGAAACTGGGCTTTGGTATCGTGGCCTATGCATGTACCACCTGTAACGGCATGTCTGGTGCGCTTGATCCGAAGATTCAGCAGGAAATTATCGACCGTGATCTGTATGCGACAGCAGTCTTGTCGGGTAACCGTAACTTTGATGGCCGTATCCATCCTTATGCGAAGCAGGCATTTTTAGCATCTCCACCGTTAGTGGTCGCATATGCAATTGCCGGTACGATCCGCTTTGACATCGAGAAAGATGCCTTAGGCACAGACAAAGATGGCAATCCGATTTACCTGAAAGACATCTGGCCATCGGATGAAGAAATTGATGCTTTGGTGAAAGAGTCCGTGAAGCCGGAACAGTTCAAGAAAGTGTATATTCCGATGTTCGATCTGGGTGAGCGTGAGCAGGCAGCAAGTCCGCTGTATGACTGGCGTCCGCAAAGTACTTATATCCGCCGTCCGCCATACTGGGAAGGGGCATTGGCTGCACCGCGTACTCTGGCAAATATGCGTCCGTTAGCCATCCTTGGCGATAACATTACTACCGATCATTTATCTCCATCGAATGCGATTGTGTTGGATTCGGCAGCAGGTCAATATCTGGCGAAAATGGGCTTGCCTGAGGAAGACTTTAACTCTTACGCAACGCACCGTGGTGATCACCTGACTGCACAGCGTGCAACCTTGGCGAATCCGAAGCTGTATAACGAAATGGTGGTGCGTTCCGACGGTACCATTAAGCAAGGTTCTAAAGCACGTGTCGAGCCGGAAGGTGAAGTGATGCGTATGTGGGAAGCGATTGAAACCTACATGAACCGTAAGCAGCCGCTCATCATTGTTGCAGGTAAAGATTATGGTCAAGGTTCAAGCCGTGACTGGGCTGCGAAAGGTGTGCGTCTGGCAGGTGTAGAAGCGATTGTGGCTGAAGGCTTTGAACGTATTCACCGTACGAATCTGGTCGGTATGGGTGTACTTCCACTTGAGTTTAAGCCGGGTACAGATCGTAAAACTTTGAAGCTGGATGGTACTGAGCTATATAGCGTGATCGGTAATATTGCGCCACGTTCGACTTTGACTCTGGTGATTGAGCGTGCGACTGAAGAGGGTAAGAAACAGACCATTGAAGTGCCGGTAACTTGCCGTCTGGATACTGAAGAAGAAGTTTCTGTCTATGAAGCGGGTGGAGTATTACAGCGCTTTGCACAGGATTTCTTGGAAGGGAATGTGGCTTAATTTTTCTAGTTACTAGTAAAAATCTCCCCTAACCCGTCTTTTCTAAAGAGGGGAACTCCCTCCTTTTTTAAAGGAGGGTTGGGGTGGATTAAAGTTGTTGAAATTGTTTAGAGAAAAAAATGTCACTTTTAAGAGAGATACAAATTGATGCTATAAACTCAAATGCTAAGATTTCAGATTTATTAAGAAAATGTCAAATATTAGCTTATAGATTGGGTAATGAAGATTTTAAGAATTGGATTAGCTTCGAATTGCAAGGCTATCCACAAGACCCAAAAAATGTACCTGACTATAGAATCTTAAATGTTAATTCAAAAGGCCATTTTGCAGGTGCTTTTGGAAGTGCTTTAAATAATGCAGATATGTTGACTTACAGTTTGCCAGAGCAACTTCAAAAAAGTTTATCAAAAGCATATTTTTTTAGTCCTATTGCAACCCTTGAGAGTTTAACAAATAATGAAAGTGAGGTCTTAACTCAAGATTGGAATCCAGCGATTATTGCTCATTACGGTTCTAAGATGTATGAGGGTTATAATTGTATGCAAGCTTGGAAAGTAATACCTGCTTCAGCTGTAGTAGGAATAATAGATACAGTAAAAACAAAAATCTTAAATTTTGCTTTAGAAATTGAGCTGTTAAATCCGCAAGCAGGTGAAGCTGCATTGAATTCTAATCCGATTCCTCAAGAAAAAGTCACCCAGATTTTTAATTTTAATATTGCTGGTAATGTTCAAAACTTAGCTTCAGGAAATCATCACAGCACTATCCATCAAGAAATTAATAACTCTCAAATTCCTCAAGAGTTTCTAGATTTATTAAGTACTTTGAGAAAATCTGAAATCGAGGAAGAGTTAGTTAGCGATCTAGAACTAAGAATTGAAAAATTAGGAACCTCAATTGGAACACCAGAATATACTTCCCAATATGGTGAGCTAATGAGTTTTCTCTCTAATCATGTCACTATATATACTTTCTTAGCTCCATTTATTCCAATGCTATCAAGCTATTTATCATAGAAAGTGAAAGTGATTAGGCACAGCGACGAAATATCATTAGATCACAAATAAAAATAACACTTAGCTTTAACGACACTATCATTTACAAAAATGGACAATAGACATTCATCACAACAGAGTTATACTGCTTAGACCATTTTCTAAAACAACGGAGAACAAAGATGGTTACAGCTGGCTCAAAACCGGGAACAGGTTTCTATTTTTGTGTTCAATGCGGACATCGCGTCTTCTTAGAAATTGGTACAGACCGACTACCACCGTGTACCAAATGCCTCGGCACCCAATATAACGATAAGGTTGCCTAAGCACACGATATTCAAAACAGAAGATCCTGTTTTAAATAAAAGCCCTATCACCCCATAGGGCTTTTTTGTTAGCGTATAATTTACATTATAAAAATGGCTTAAATCTCAAGGGCAAGCAGCATGGAAACAATCCTCGGTTTATGTATCGGTATCGGCTTGAGTGCAGCCTCTGGTTTCCGTGTTTTTGTGCCTTTGCTGATAATGAGTATTGCCGCATTGATGGGCTGGTTTGAACCGATGACCGGTTTTGAATGGCTGGCCATGCCGGCAGTCTGCCTGGCTTTAGCCATCGCGACCCTCTGTGAAATCGCTGCGTATTATATTCCGTGGGTGGACAATGCCATCGATATGATTGCAACGCCTGCTGCCATACTGGCCGGAACTCTGACCACGATGGCTGCCAGCAGTGGAGAAATGTCCCAGTTTGCAGCTTGGGCCGCAGCGATTATTGTCGGTGGCGGAACAGCAGGGGCCGTGCAACTGAGCAGTGTTGCAGCACGTGGACTATCAACTGCCACTACAGGCGGTGTTGCGAATCCCGTACTCTCAACCGGAGAGTGGATCGGGGCTATTCTGTTATCCATTCTGTCATTGCTTTTGCCAGTGCTAGCTGCCTTGCTGGTTGTAATGCTAGCCATCATGGCAATTCGCTGGATACGTCTAAAAAAGAAAAACAAGCTAGAAAATTCCGCCTTATAAGAATCAGATAAATAAATATTTATCACTCATTCTTAATGAAATATTTGCTTAAAGAAAGGCCCTCATCTTGTTCATTAAATTGCTTGATTTTTATTCAATAAAGACATAATTTTATTATGGGATTATAAAAGGCATAATTTTTGTATGGTTTTATTTGTGGTTGAACTTTATAAAAACAATATTAGGGGAACTATAAATGATTAAATTTATTGTAGATGAACAAGAGTCTGCCCAAGGCGTGCACTATATTCATAACGCAACACGAGGCTGTGAAGACCTGCCAGAATTTGATAACCAGATTCTGATTGGATATTTTGCTAATTATGATCTGGCTTATAAACGCGCAAGAATGAACTGGCCGAGGGAGAAAGTAGAGGGCTGTCATAAGTGCTGTACAGAATGAGATTTATAGACATATTGGTCGTCATTTAAAACCCGCTATACAGTGGGTTTTATCATTTATCCTGTTTGAAAAATGATCAATTTGACCCCATATAAAACTATAGATTTATCATGTTTAGGGCTGCTCAATTGCAACATTATCTTGATCTCAATCATGACTCGGGTGTGGCCAATTATGAGATTGGCAATGAGTTTATTCGGGTTCAATTTAAGAAAACTTCGAAAGTGTATACCTATAGTTATAGCAGTACGGGCTATCAGCATGTGGAAAATATGAAACAGCTGGCCCAGTATGGTGATGGCTTAAATGCCTATATCAATCATCATACCCGTCATCTGTTTGTACGCTAAAAAGTGATCGCTGGAAGTGAGAACTGAAACTTTTAGCTGAAAATATTTAAACCATTTCCCTTTAGATCACAGATACAAATCAGCAGTTCCTGAACATTTGATCAATCTGTTAACTTAAGGATAGATGGCTCTACAGGCAGGGAATCACTATGAATCTCGATTTCTGGTGTCGGTTTTTACTTTATACATTGGCTTTGAATTACAGCATTTTAATGCTCTGGTTTTTGCTGATTGTCTGCACGAGACTGGGTGAAACGATTGCATGGTCAATGGTTTCAGCTCTCAGATCCAACTTTTGATGCCATTCACTATAGCGGCATGGCCATTTATAAAGTCGGGATATTCCTGTTCAATCTGGTTCCGCTAATTACCCTATATTTGATGGGGAAAAGTTAGGAGATAAAACTTTCCAAAGTTCCAGGAATAAATAAAACTGATAGTCGCATCAGCATTACACAGAGCAGTTTAAGGCTTATAATGCTCGAAACAGGATAACAATATGGAAAAGGAGTTCGGATCAATGAATCAGTTTAAACCTGCCTTGATTTTAGGGGCTTTGATCGGCTTGGGAATGATTATCGCCGGATTCATTTTGGGCAATAGTGCGGTCAAGATTAAACAGTATGAGCGGATTGTTTCCGTAAAAGGGCTGTCTGAACGTGAAGTGAAAGCCGATGTCGCCGTCTGGCCGATCCGTTTTAGTGGCGGCAGTCAGGATCTGACCGAACTGTATGACACCATGGAGCTGCAAACCCAGCAAATTCAGGCTTTCTTAAAAGGTGAGGGTTTTAAGGCAGAAGAAATTACCACCGGTTCTCCAGTCACTACAGATAAATATGCCCAGCAATACGGCGGTGATGCCAATGTTGCCTTACGTTATACCGCGCATCAGACCATTACGGTTTATACCCACAATATTGATGCAGTCCGTGCAGCGCAAACCCGTCTGGTCGCTCTGGGTAAAAAGGGCATTGCTTTTGGTGGTGATGATTCCGGGCAAAGAACGGAATATATCTTTACCAAATTGAATGACATCAAACCAGCCATGATTGAAGAAGCCACGCAAAATGCCCGCAGTGTGGCAGAAAAGTTTGCCGCGGATTCTCAAAGCCGTCTCGGGAAAATCAAAACTGCCAATCAAGGTTTGTTTAGCATTGAGGACCGTGACAGCAATACGCCTTATCTAAAGAAAGTTCGTGTGGTTTCTACAGTGGATTATTATCTGGCTGATTAAATGGCTGGAAAGCTGAATAGAGGGGTCTAAAAAATTTAGAGCAGAATGAGGTTTTACATGAAGATAAATTCCAGTAATTCTGCTCTTTCTGCAATAAAAGATCTTTATTTTGAGGTGAAAGGTAAAAAATTCTTCTTCAAATATATTTAAAGAAAAATATTTTCAAAAATCGGGAAAATTAAAAAATCTTAGGAAATTAATTTTGCCGCAGCTTGGCTACTATAGATCTCAAGGGTGTGATGGGATCGAAAAGAGTAGCATGCTGTGAGTGGCGCAAAACGCGAGTGCAGTACGAACCCAAAAGGTCTCGATTCGGCTTAGGACGCTATAGACCAAAAGTTTATAGGCTATAAGATCATTTCTTACAAAGAGTGATAGTTGAAGTAAACCATCAAGATGTTTTCCCAACACCCTCAAAATTTTCTCCTCTCATAAAAACAATCTTCTCCTCCAAACTGTTGAACACCTTCCCTACCCAGTCACTTATATTCTTCCTAAATAGCTGTAAATTCATTTGAGATTCAAATAAATACTATTTTAATCACATATCTAATCTATTTTATTTACAGCCTATAGCTTTCGACTATTTTATGTTTAAATACTACTCTAATGTCGCTGGTTGTTTATAAGTATTTGATATAAATAATTTAAAGTATAATATGTTTAATATTTGCTCACAAATTATATCCTTGAAAAATAAAACAGAATGCTATGATAATTTTGCATATAAGAAAGGGGCACGTCCCATGAAAAAATATGAATTAGAAATCAGTTATCCGCATCAAGAAGAAGACGAAGCAGAGCAGCTAGGCAGCTTATCGGCAGAAGAAATTCTCTCTACTTTCAAGTCCATTAACTGGCAACAGTTACGGGTTTTACAATTACAGATGCAAGCCGCCATTACCACTTTTACCGTAACAGACTCCGATGCTGAACAGTCGATTCAGATCACACTGAATGAACTGGCGCCGTCAGGTCAGCTTGAGTTCAGGCTGGAAAGTGATATTGAAGTCGAAGCTCAACATAAAATTCTGGGACTGTTTAGCCTGAAAAACAAAGACTATGTGTCATTTCGCAATCTGACTATGTCACAGGTTCAGCAATATCTTATGGCATTTTTAAATGAAGATCTCGACAGACTGAAAACCCAGTATCAGTCGGGTCATTCAGTATCTCCCATCAGTGCAGCGTCCAAAGCTTAGTCAGGCACTGATCCTGTAACAGGGCTGGATTGACAGTATTCCCTGACATTGTTATTTTGCGCGTTTTCTCCTGAATGCTTACAGCACATGCCTATTAACGACAACTTTGTCTACGCGCCGCCTCAAGACCCATTGCATATTCTGTATGAAGATGATGATCTGGTTGTCATTGAGAAGCCGGCCGGTTTGTTGTCTGTTCCGGGACGTTTGCCTGAGCATCATGACAGTGCTTATCTACGGGTACTAGAGCGTTATCCGAATGCCAAAATTACCCATCGTCTGGATATGGCCACGTCTGGTATCCTGATGTTTGCCAAACATCGCGATGCTGAAGTGGCGGTCAGCAAAATGTTTCAGGCACGTACAGTCAGCAAACACTATATTGCGCTGGTACAGGGAGAAATTCAGGCCGAGGGCAGTGTCGATGTACCTTTGATTACTGACTGGGAAAATCGCCCTCGGCAAATGGTGCATTTTGAACTGGGTAAAGCTGCCAAAACACTCTATCAACGGCTGGGATATCTGCCTGAGCAAGACATCAGCCGGGTATTACTAACGCCAATTACCGGGCGTTCACATCAGCTCAGAGTCCACATGCTGCATATCGGTCATCCGATTACGGGCGATAAAATCTATCATCCGGAACCAACGCGTAGTCCTCTTAATCGCATGGCTTTGCATGCCAGTGAACTGACTTTTACTCAACCCTTGAGTGGTCATAAAGTTGAAATTCTTGCACCTGCACCATTTTAGTAAAATTTAAGCATTCAAAAAATGAATATGGATTCTGATAAATATTTAAATTTTAGTAAGCTGCAACAGAAATGTCAGAATTTATTTCAGTCATCGGAAAATTATGGAGTTGAATTTAAGCAGTTTTCTAGAAAAATTATGTTCTGAATCATGTCTTATCAAGTAATGATTTTTTGAAATTAAAAAAGTGTACCCGGAAAAATTTCAGGAATCATTTAAGGGACTTTATCACTTTATCTTTAGTTTAACTGTTTGATCTATCTATTTTTATTCAGTTTTTATCAAGATTTGCAGTCTCTCAGGGGTTTGTTCTTATAACATTCGATATAAAAATAAAAACCCCTTTAATTGATTATCACCAACAGATTCATTTTAAGTAAATTGATAGGCATAAAAATATTAAGGTTTTATAGGTGAAAAATCATTTAAAAGATCAATTATATTAAATGTTTATGGTCATTTTTTATCTTTGATTCTCATCATTAAATTATGCAGAATAACTTTAAAACATCATAAATTTTTAATTTTTTAGTGCCTATATATGGTGCAAGGGGTAAGGGACAGGATGATGCTAAGTGGCGTGCTCTTTGTTCTCGCAAGTGTTTTAATCATTGTATTACTATGGGTATTCAATAGCCTGAAATTATCAAGAAACAATATTCAGTCCTTACAGGAAAATCTGGATCATTCACGCAGTAAATTGGCTGATTATGAAACACAAGTTGATGAATTAAATTATGAAATGACCCAGCTACGGATGCAACTGGGAAGTGCCAGAACTGAACTGAATAAATATAAACAATATCAGGATATCTGTGACATCGAACAATACATTATTAACCGCAGCTTGCAGGCCGAAAATTTCGTAGAAGTAACCAAGCTTGATGCTTCCATCATGCTGGATGATCTCAAAGCCTATATCGCTCAGGTCAAAGCGTATTTACAGAATTTACAGACTCAGGCCGAAGCTGATATTGAGCGACAGGCTCGAAAAGCTTTACAGGCTTATTATCAGCAGGCTAAAGAACAACAGCGACTGCAAGAAGTAGTTGAAGCTCTCGAGCATAAGATCAAGGGCTATCAACATGGTTTTGATCTGCCGGTCACGCAGCTTCTGGATCAGCTCATTAGTGGCTACAACGATACTGATGCAGCCCGGCATTTACTGGCTATCAGAACACAGATTGAGCAGGCCAAAGAACAGCAGCAGGTGGCTAGCTGTAACTATGTTGATGAAGACCGTCGCAAGAGCACCATTGCGATTTTGAGTCTGGCATTTAATAGCAGGGCAGAATTGTATTTGTCCCAGTTAAATACTCATAATCTGGGTGAAATGCTGCAATCCTTAAAAGATGATTATCGCCTGATGAACTATAAAGGACAAAGCTTGAGCCAGGCCATGATTCAGGAGTCTTATCTGAACTTACGTCTGGAAGAGCTTAAATTCGCCACCATTTTACTCGAGCTTCGACAGAATCAAGTGTCTGAGCCATCTGCAGTGATCGCTTCCTAACTACAATTAAAAAAGACAGATCAACCGATGAAATTTTTTAATCTGCAGATTGATATGCAGGTATTTTTAATTAGATGAAAATGCAGCTTTTTTTCTCAAATTCTTAAATTTATATTGATAAAATTCAGTTGGTTATTTAGAGAAAGTTAATTTTTTTTCATATTCTGTACTCGATAATTCAAATAAAATAAGTTAAGCTGAATCGAATAATAAAACATCATAATAAGGATATCTCTATGGCACGCGATTATGACAAATTCCCTGACGATGAAAATGGTCATGTACTGTGGCAAATGTATCAGGATGGTGATGATCTGCAGGACGACCATGAAATTGAATTCTCGATAGCCTTTAATAGTGAAGAACAGGCTGACCGCTGTGCATTGCATTTACTCAAAGAAGAACAAAAGATAAGCCTATATCAGGATGAGGAGAGCGATACGCTGGAATGGACAATTACCATTCATGTCTATATGCAACCTACCTATGAAAATATTGTCGATCTGGAACAATGGTTTACCAGAATTGCTGCTGAATTTCAGGGTGAATATGATGGCTGGGGCTGTATGGCCTATGTTTACGATGATGAAGATGACCCGGAAGAAGGTGAAAGCAAACTTCGTAGCAGCTAATCAAAATTTCCTTATTCAAGCCCGGTTAAGCCGGGTTTTTTATGGCCTGCGGTATTGGTCGGGTCAACTGTAGTTTTTTGTTATACATCCTATAAAATGGATAAATAACAATTATATTTAGGCCGTACAGTATATTGGGCAGTCATTTAAATACTGAGGCCGACGAGATCGGGATGATCCGTCCGAATAATAAATAAAAATAATCTTTCAGTAAGAACAAGAAAAAAAGGTAGGCTGAAATGAGTTATACCCTAAAAATGCATCGCGTATTCAGTGCGCCACCGGAACGGGTGTACCGGGCCTTTATTCATCCAGATGCCATTGCAAAATGGCTGGCACCGCATGGCTTTACTGCCAGAGTTGAGCATGCCGAAGTCAAACCGGGAGGCAACTATAAAATCACCTTGACCAATTTTGCCACTGGTACCCAGCATCATTTACATGGCACCTATCATGAAGTCATTCCCAACCAGTTACTGCGCTATACCGATTGCTTTTCTACACCTGAGGTCAAAGGCGAAATTGAAGTCACGCTCATCTTTGAAAAAGTGTCTGTAGGCACCAGTCTGCATATGATTCAGGTGGGTTATCCGGATCTGGTACCACCATCTGCATGTCACTTAAGCTGGCAGGAGTCATTGCAGCTTTTGTCCTGGCTGGTCAATCCACATATTTTAGATGGTTAAGTTCAGTTAATTAAGTCGAGCGGGAGATCCTTTTAAAGCTTGAGCATGAACCCATCCAAAGATGCTATAATTCAACTTTAATTTTTTGTTTTTTCTTTTATTTTTCGTTTTGTTGAGGTTGCTATGGCTTTACCACAATGCCCAAAATGCCAGTCTGAATATACTTATGAAGATGGTGACTTGTTAATCTGCCCAGAATGTGGATATGAGTGGAAAGAAGGGGAAGCAACTGAGGAAACCGTGGTCATCAAGGATGCGCATGGCAATCTGCTGGCTGATGGCGACACAGTTACGGTGATTAAGGATCTTAAAATTAAAGGATCTTCTTCAGTGGTTAAAGTCGGGACTAAAGTCAAAAATATTCGTCTATTGCCCGATGCAACTGATGGACATGATATTGACTGTAAAATTGATGGCATTGGCGCCATGAAGCTCAAATCTGAATATGTGAAAAAAGCCTGATACGTTCTTATACGAATGAGTGCTTTCGGTCTTCGGGTTTGAAGGTTTATGCTTCTTCCTCAAACTCGAAGATCAATCTCTTCTGATTGCCATATCATGCCTGGATCTATGCTTTATGCCTCATCTTCATCTTGAATATTCAGATAATATTCAGCAGCTTGAAACCCGACCTTTAATGTTGGCAATTCACCAGGCCTTATTTAACGCCGGTTATATTAATGACCCGAATGATTTAAAAAGTAGGGCGATTGTACAGCAGGATTTTGTGATTGGACTAGAGCAGGAGACAGATCAGGCTTATGTGCATGCTAAAGTTTCTCTCCTGACTGGTCGTAGTCTGGACATCCGCCAGGCAATTTCCAAGCTGGTACTTCAGGTCATGCAGCAGCACATTGTCTTGCAGCCGGGGTTAAAGATTCAGCTCTGTGTTGAAATTCTGGAAATGGACAAAGAGACTTATACTAAAGCTATTATTTGATTTTTTTTAGATTGAAGTGAGGACTAGGAAATGAAGTTTTCTTAGTTTCTCTCTTTATCTTGAATACATCAGAACTTAATAAAAAATTGAGAAGTATCAAAGCGATTTTGAAATATAAAGAACGATAAATAAAACTAGAGCATGAAAATTTAAATAATCAGTCAAAATTCACCTGATTATTGCAGTTGATCAGAAAATTTTGCCTATAATTAAAAAAATAGTGTAATTTTAGGTATTAGGTCACACTTTTGACCTGATATATGGGGGATGGGTAAAACCAGGACCCATTCACATAATTAAAAATAATGAAAAACAAGAAAGACTGAAAGTAATGAGATGCTTGAAATCTCGGTTTTCAAGTCTGAATAAAACCTTATAGAGAGGTATTCAATGAAAATAATAGGGGAAGAATGTCTGGCTCAGGAAGTCAGGACATTTTTACAAAAATGGGATCAAGCTATTTGTTCACTTGAATTCAGCGAAATTCGTCAACTTTGCCGACCAGATGTCTGTCTGATTGATATTAGCTCCGAACTGAAAGGGATCGAGGCTTATCAGGCTGCATGGCAACAGTACCGCCCATATATGCGCAACAATGGTATGCGCGTTGAACGGAAGGAGGTCACCATTCAGGTCAATAATGACATGGCTTTCGTATATGGTTATGTCCGGATTGCCTATGCGGCGATGGAGCGATATTTTCCTTTACAGTGGTGTCGCTTCAGCATGGTCTTAAGCAAGCAGCAAGATCAGTGGCAATTGCATTATCAGCATATTTCTGTCCCTGTTCAGGAGAAAACTGAAAAACTGCGTCCTGTGAAACTGGCAGGTTAAGGTGCAAGTTTTAAATTTCATTGAAACAAGATCATCATGTCTATTTGTCCATTCTTGAAAAGAAATCGCCATAAAAAAGCCTGAATCATTCAGGCTTTTTTATTTAGGGAAGATTAAAAGCGTTTTGGAATCCGCTGACCATTCGGTACCGGAATTTCCGCATTTTTTAATACGCCAAATAACCAGGTTTCTGCATGTTGTACGGCTGTTTTCAACTGGTCACCCAAGGCTAAACGTCCGGCAATGAAACTCGCCAGTGAACAGCCTGAGCCGTGATATTCACCTTCCAGACGCGGACAGCGGGTTTCGTTGATTAATTCACCCTGAATATATAGGCGGTTCTGGATATAGTCGGGAGTATCTTCGTGGCCGCCTTTGACCAAAATCGCATGAGCACCCATTTCAAACAGTTTCTGCGTGGCTTGATCTAAATCCTGCTCACCTGTTAGGGCACGCAACTCAACAGTATTTGGAGTTAAAATCGTAGCTAGCGGAATCAGTTGTTTAAACGCTTTGACCAGTGTGGCCTGATTGCCGAGTGAGCCACCGCTGTTGGCTACCAGCACCGGATCCAGTACATACTGATAGTCCGGATGCGCAGTTAGAAATTCTGCTAGCACCTCAATATTTACAGTCGTTCCCAGCATGCCTGATTTAACACAGCGGATCGGCAGATCATTTACCACGGCATTGGCCTGAGCCAGCAGTAATTCCTTTGAAGTTGCTTCAAAACCAAAGACCTGTTGTGAGTTCTGGATAGTCAGGGCTGTACAGGCTATTGCAGCATGAGCACCACTTTGACCGATGGCTTCAATATCTGCTTGAAGGCCTGCTCCACCTGAAGGATCTAAACCTGAAAAGCAAAGTACGGTAGGTCGCAAAATGATGTCCTTCATTCACTAAAATTGCCTTAGTATAGGCAAATTTATTCAAACTCTCGATATTAATTTCTATCACTTGCAAGAACGGTCTGTCAGGCAAAATTTCGTATGTTTTATCTGATCAAAATATAGAGTTGATTACCCTGAAAATGGGCATTCTTGGCTTGTTTTTATGGCCTAATAATTGCTTTAGAGTAGAGAAATCTGGCTATACTCACGTTATGAATTGATGTCGGTTGCAAACATAGGGGACAAGGTGTGATTCAGAATATTTTAATTGACTTGGATGGTACATTAACCGATCCAAAAGTGGGGATTACGACTTCTGCCCGCTATGGTCTGGAAAAGGTGGGTCATCCGATCAGTGAAGACACGAATATTGACTGGATTATCGGGCCTCCTCTAAAAGCTTCGTTAGCCAAAATTCTGAATGTAGATGCGGATGATACCCTGGCTGAACAGGCACTAATGGCATATCGTGAGCGTTTTGCAGTGACTGGCTTATATGAAAATCACGTCTTTGAAGGCGTAGCTGAAACTCTGGCGGAACTTAAACGCCGTGGTTATCGCCTGTTTCTCGCAACAGCAAAACCAACCGTTTATGCCAGACAGATTCTGGAACATTTTAATCTGGCCCAGTATTTTACTGAGATTTATGGCAGTGAGCTGAATGGTGACCGGACCAATAAAGGGGAACTGATTCAGTATATCCTGGAACAACAAGGCATACAGGCTGATCAATGCATTATGGTGGGAGACCGTGAGCATGATATTTTTGGTGCCCGCCATAATGGGATTGAATCGATTGCAGTCAAATACGGCTATGGCTCAGAAATTGAATTACAGCAGGCACAGCCCAAGTATACGATTGAGAACTTTAGGCATTTATTAAACTATTTAACCCGAATCGCGGATAAAAAATTGACTTGAAAAATAAGAGGACTAGAGCCATCAGTTGAGTTACCACACAAAACTTAAAACTCTAGTCCCGATGTTTAATAGTACCGAATTATTTTGCGTAATTG
>NZ_VOZF01000025.1:0-46533 GCF_013419905.1 Acinetobacter sp. YH12046 | reverse complement strand
GAGGATCAGAAAGCTTGTTTGAATCGATGTATTTCATCCGCAGATTATGCACGAATGCTAAGAAATCCGGAGTGCAAATATTAACCAAAAAGAAGATCGTTTTTTGATTTATGAAAGAGATCTAATGTGAAGGGATTTAAGGCAGGAATCATTGTCTTGGCTATAGGATTTAGCGTTCAGGCAAATGCAGATGAAACAAAGGGATATTATATTAAGGCTGCTATTGATCAGTCATTCAAGCCGCTCATGCAACAATATGATGTATTGGGAATGGCAGTCGGGGTGATTTATCAGGGAAAAAATCATGAATACTATTATGGCCTGCAATCTCATATCGACCATAAAGCTGTAAATCGGTAAACAATTTTTGAATTAGGTTCTGTAAGTAAAATCTTTACGGGCATTGCAGGGGGCTATGCCAAGAGTCAGAGCAAGCTTTCTTTTAATGATCATCCAGCTAAATATTGGCCTGATTTAAAGAATTCAGAAATCAACAAAGTCAGTTTGCTGGAATTAGCGACTTATACGAGTGGAAACTTACCTTTGCAATTTCCGGATCAGGTTAAGACTGATCAGCAAGTTTTAGAGTATTTCCAAAATTGGCAGGTTAAACATCCGCCTGGCCAATATCGGCAATATTCAAATCCCAGTATTGGCTTATTTGGTGAGTTAAGTGCAAGATCAATGAATGTTCCTTTTAGCGTATTGCTGGAACAGACGATTTTTCCAAAACTCAATTTAAAGAATACCTATCTCAATGTTCCGAAAGCACAAAGGGTTCATTATGCTTTTGGTTATGATCAGAACAATCATCCGGTGCGGGTAAACCCGGGAGCTCTGGATGCTCAGGCTTATGGGGTGAAATCTACACTTCCCGATATGCTGAAATTATTAGATACCAATCTGAATCTGAAAAAGAACAAGCCTGATATTAAACAAGCGCTTCTGGAAACTCATCATGGATATTTTAAGCTTGGGAAAATGACCCAAGCACTCGGTTGGGAGACTTTTTCATATCCGACGACACTCGATATTTTGCTGGTAAGTAATTCTGAAAAAGTCGTGATGCAAGCAAATCCAGTAGTCAAAAATACTGTTCAGGCAAAATCACAAGTTTTTCATAAAACTGGTTCAACCAATGGCTTTGGAACCTATGTACTGTTTATTCCAGAAGAAAATTTTGGACTGGTCATGCTGATGAATAAAAAAATTCCCAATGCAGAGCGAATCAAGGCAGCCTATCAAGTCTTTCAGACCATAAAAAACAGTTAAGTTTATTAAGCCTGAATAGAAGGAAATGTCTCATGATTTTTGAGCTAGGGTATTTCCTTCTTTTGAAAAGAGGTTGAGTCTTAAACTCTAACTGAAGTAAAAGCCTCCTAATTTCGAAGGTTTTTATTTTGTATCGATAAGAGTAGTAGATTTTATTGGTTGAGAAAATTTCATTCTATAAATTTTAAAATGAAATTTAATAATATTTAGGTTCAAAATAGGGTAAGCTTATTTAATTAAGATTGAATCAGATTAGATAGGTTTCAGGGCATTCATGTTAGAACTTCGTCATTTAAAAACCTTAGTCGCATTACGGGAACATGGTTCACTGGTTGCAGCAGCAGGAGATCTTTGTCTCACGCCTTCAGCTTTGTCCCATCAGCTTCGTGAATTGGATCAATGGTTCGGAGTCGAAATCGTCAATCGCCGTAGTCGCCCGGTCAGTTTTTCCAATGTCGGGCAGCGCTTGCTGAAGCTGGCAGATGATATTTTGCCTCAAGTCCATGTTGCACAGAGTGATATCATTCGCATTGTGCATGGGCAGACAGGACGGATTATTTTTTCTTCCGAATGCCATAGCTGTTTCGACTGGTTGATGCCTTTACTGAATCAATATCGTATTCAATATCCAGATGTAGATTTGGATTTCGCTTCAGGTTTTGAGGCTAATCCGCATGAACTGTTACAAACAGGGGAATTCGATCTGCTTATTACCGCTGATCCGATTGAACTAAAGGGCATAGAGTATTTCCCGATTTTTGAATATGAATCGCGCTTGGTGCTGTCGAATACCCATCCTTTAGTACGTGCCCAAAACATTAGCGTCCAAGAATTGGCGGAAGAAACACTGATTACTTATCCAGTGGACAAGCACCGTCTGGACATCATGTCACACCTGTTTATTCCAGCGAATATTTTACCTAAACAGATTCGCACCACCGACTTGACTCAAATGCTGATTCAACTGGTTGCCAGTGGTCGGGGAATTGCAGCCTTGCCAGATTGGGTAGTGAATGAATATGAACAAAAGGGCTGGGTGACTTCGCGCCGTTTGGAGTGTGTAGCACCTAAAGGATTACGTCGGACTTTATATGCAGGTTATCGAACTGAAGAAAAGCAGAAAGATTATTTCGAAGGATTTTTAAAGCAGCTTGATCGATTCTCTAAAAAGAGAACCACATATTATGATTAAGTGGTGATAAAGGTTTCCTCTCGACTCTTTAAAACTATTCTTTTTGATGACGCTTTCAGTCAATTAGATCAATAAATATACAATTCTAAAACAGGCTTATCTTAATTTTGGGTGAAAGATGGGAAGAGTAGGACTCAACTAGTAGATGAGATATTGAAGAGTTCTTAGGTAGTTTAAAACCTATTCTGAAAGAAGAGGTGAGATCATGAATATTGCAAAGAATACCATTTGTCTTTGGTACGATCATGATGCTGAAGAAGCCGCACGATTTTATGCAGAAATTTTTCCAAATTCATCTGTAGGTGCCATCGTTCTTGCACCTGGAGATTATCCCTCTGGTAAAGCAGGTGATGTCATCACAGTAGACTTTACCGTACTGGGTATTCCATGTATTGGTTTAAACGGAGGACCTGTATTTCAGCATAATGAATCTTTCTCATTTCAAGTCGCCACAGAAGATCAGGAAGAAACTGACCGCTATTGGAATGCGATCGTCAATAATGGTGGTCAGGAAAGTGAATGCGGATGGTGTAAGGATAAATGGGGAGTATCTTGGCAAATCATCCCTAAAGCTTTGCTTGAAGCATCATACAGTTCAGACCGTGGTGTTGCTAAAAGAGCTTTTGATGCCATGATGACCATGAAGAAAATTGATGTCGCTGCAATTGAAGCTGCCATCCGAGGCTAAGGCATGGTCTCGATATCAGTGATTAATGCCATGTATTTAGTTTAAGCGTTTGGCCTTATTACTTATATAAAGTGAGAGGTCATTGATAATAATCAGAAGTTCATCCTTTAAGGTATAGCCAGTGAGTTGCTTATGGCGGCCGCTGGCTAAAATCTATTTAAGCCTTCACAATAAATAATTTTTCTTTTTTAAAAATAAGTAAATAAAACTCGAAGATATCTCTGAAGGTGAAGATTCATATTTGAAATATTTGGCTTAATGTAAGATGATAAAATAGTAAGTGACTAAAATTTAAAATCTTATTTCATCTGCTAGAAGAACGAGAAAGACATGCCTCATTCCCGTCATCATGAAAAACACTATATACAACGTTCTGGCTGGTTGCGTGCCGCAGTGCTTGGTGCCAATGATGGAATTATTTCCGTGACCAGTCTGGTTGTCGGGATGGCAGCCAGTGGTGCTTCGTCACAAACACTTTTAATTGCTTGTGTTGCTGGCCTGATTTCTGGTGCAGCCTCGATGGCAGCTGGGGAATATATCTCGGTCAAGTCGCAACAGGATATTGAAAAAAATGATCTCGCCATGGAAGAGCGGGAATTAAATCTGCATCCCGTACATGAATTAAGAGAGCTGAAAAATATTTATATCAAGCGAGGTTTAGAAGATGATCTGGCCGAAGAAGTGGCAAAACAGCTTACTGCACATAATGCCTTGGATGCGCATGCACGTGATGAAATTGGGATTTTGGAACAGACAGCTGCGCGGCCATTTACGGCGGCATTTTCTTCAGCATCAGCATTTACTTTAGGTTCTTTATTTCCATTGGTATCCATTTTAGTTCTGCCTTCACATTTGCTAGATCAGGGCGTTATGCTGGTGGGAGTGCTTAGTCTGGGAATGATGGGAGCATTAGCCAGTTATGCGGGCGGTGGCAGTATGTGGAAAGGCGCACTGCGTGTCATGATTTGGGGCATCGTTGCCATGCTATTCAGTTTCTGGATTGGCTCTCTATTTAATGTTGCTACCACCTAATCATTTAAAAAATATGGAATAAATTTTTATTAATCTAGATATATCCGAAATTTAATTGAAGTAGATAATTTGAAATTAAAATTTTCCAAATTTAATTGTATTAGACACATTTAGATGCTTAATTAGCTAACTCATTTAAAAAATTTAAATTTTAACTACAAGTTTTTCTTTAATTAAAAATACTTAGTTTAATTATGTTCTTCCTTGCACTAAAGCTGTGCCAAAAGGTGCATTGAAGTGGCAATTTTAAAATCCAAATATAAATATGCTGAGGAAAATGAGAAAGAGCTTGATTTGCAGGCACTATAATTTAGAAAAAATATAAAAGTACCTCTCGATAAATAATATAAATACAAGTACTTATTCATAAAGTTATTTTGTTGGCACGCTTTGTGCTTAATAGAATGTGAGTCAAAGACGACTCTAAAGAAATTTGTAAGACGGCCAATGACGTCCGTTCTGATCGCATCTGGTGTGCAGCGATTCGCATAGCAGATAAGCCTATACGTTCAGTTCTGGAAGGAGATGGTGATGTCTTCAAATTTATATGAAAAGAAAGCAACAAAAATAAGTCTTTTGAATTTCAGCAGCGCAGCAATGAGAGCCTTCCATATGAGTTGGCTCGCGTTTTTTGTCTGCTTCTTTGCCTGGTTCGCCTGTGCACCACTGATGCCTGTGATTGCAGGTGAATTCAGCTTAACCAAAGATCAAATCGCTAATATCAATATTGCAGCAGTCGCGATCACCATTCTGGTTCGACTGATTGTCGGTCCACTATGTGACAAATATGGTCCACGAAAAACCTATACCGCATTACTGGTACTCGGCAGTATCCCGGTCTTTGGTGTGGCCTCTGCGAATAGCTATGAGTCCTTTCTGTTTTTCCGCTTACTGATTGGCGCCATTGGTGCCAGTTTCGTCATTACCCAATATCACACCAGCATCATGTTTGCGCCGAATGTGGTCGGTACAGCGAATGCGGCATCTGCAGGTTGGGGAAATGCCGGTGGTGGTGCAACTCAAGCCTTGATGCCCTTACTTCTAGCTGCGTTGGTGATGTTCGGTGTTGAACAGGCGATGGGCTGGAGAATTGCACTGATCGTTCCAGGCCTAATGATGGTGATCGTCGGTGCATTGTACTGGAAATTCACTCAGGACTGTCCACAAGGCAACTTTAAAGAACTGCGTGCAGCAGGAATCCAGGTAGGTAGCGAGAAAAAAGGTGGCATGGCAATTCTGATGCATGCTGCACGTAACTACCGTGTCTGGATTCTATTTGGCGCTTATGCGGCCTGTTTCGGTATCGAAATCTTCATTCATAACATCGTAGCCATGTACTACGTAGAAAACTTCAGCTTTGGTTTAAAAGAAGCAGGTATGACGGCCGGGATCTTCGGTCTGCTAGCACTATTTGCCCGTGCACTGGGTGGCATCGTTTCAGACAAAGTTGCCATCAAAAAAGGCCTGGACGGACGTACCAAAGTGCTGTTTGCCATGATCTTGATGGAAGGCTTATTCCTGATTTTATTCTCGCAAATGAACAGTGCCATGCTGGCCATCATCACAATGACTGTCTTCGCATTATTTACCCACATGGCATGTGGTGCAACGTATGCGCTGGTGCCATTTATTGACCGTGATGCCTTAGGTGGTGTGGCCGGCATTATCGGTGCAGGCGGTAACGTGGGTGCGGTCGCCGCAGGATTCTTACTTAAAGGCATGCTGGATATTCAAACCTGTCTGATGGCACTTGGCGGCCTGGTCGTGATTGCAGCAAGTTTTGTTCTGATGATTCGCTTCTCGGTTGAGCATAAGGCCAAAGAGCAAAAGCTATATGAAGAAGCTGTTCTTGAACGAAACAACCTGGCTTAAAACACAAGATACAAGATTTAGAAAATTTAGGAGAAGGAATATGAAACTGGTAATGATTGGCCATGGCATGGTAGGACACAAATTTATTGAATCTGTGCTTGAGCATGCGGGTGATGAGGTTGAAATCACTATTCTGGCAGAAGAGCCGCGTCTGGCTTATGACCGTGTACATTTAACTGAATATTTTAGCGGCAAATCTGCAAAAGATTTAACTTTATGTCGATCTGACTTTGCGGATGCGTATGGTATTGATCTGCGTTTAGGCACTAAAGCGGTTTCTATCAATCAGGTAACACGTACAGTAACCACCCAGCATGGTGAGGAACTGACCTATGACAAGCTGATTCTGGCAACGGGTTCTTATGCATTCGTTCCACCAATTCCGGGTAATGATCGTGAAAATTGCTTTGTTTACCGTACTATTGAAGATCTGGATGCCATTCGTGCAGCGAGCTTAAATGCCAAAACGGGTGTAGTCATTGGTGGTGGTCTGTTAGGTCTGGAAGCAGCTAAGGCAATACGTGACCTGAATCTGGAAACGCATGTGGTTGAATTTGCACCACGCCTGATGGCCGTTCAAATTGATGATCTAGGCGGTAAAGTATTACGCAGCAAAATCGAAGATCTAGGCGTTAAAGTCCATACCCAAAAAGCAACTTCGTCTATTGAAGACGGCGTAAATGCTAAACATGTGATGAAGTTTGGTGATGGTGCCGAGCTGGAAACTGACATCATTCTGTTCTCTGCAGGGATCCGTCCACGTGATGAGCTAGCACGTCAAAGTGGGCTGGCGATTGGTGAGCGCGGTGGTATCGTGATCAATGATTACTGCCAGACATCAAATCCGGACATTTACGCAATTGGTGAATGTGCGCTGTGGAATAACAAGATTTTTGGTCTGGTTGCGCCCGGCTACGACATGGCACGTATTGCTGCGAAACATGTACTTCAAGAAGAATGTGCCTCATTTACTGGCGCAGACATGAGCACCAAGTTGAAACTGATGGGTGTGGATGTTGCATCAGTTGGCGATGCACATGCCATGACACCAGGTTCACTGAGCTACTTCTATGCAGATGAAGCAGCGCAGATCTACAAAAAAATCGTAGTTAATGCTGAAAAAACCAAACTGCTCGGTGCAGTGCTGGTCGGTTGTGCCAAAGAATATAACGACCTGCTGCAAATGATGCTAAATGGTCTGGAAATCCCGGAAAATCCGGAAAGCCTGATCATGCCGGGCTTTGATCAAGCGACTGCAAAAGCAGGCGGTAGCGGTGTAGATCTGCTCCCAGACAGCGCAACGATCTGTTCATGTAATAACGTATCTAAAGCGGATATCTGTTCAGCGATTGCCGATGGTTCAACTTCACTAGGCGCTCTGAAAAAATGCACCAAAGCCGCTACTGCATGTGGTGGTTGTGCACCTTTAGTCACTCAAGTATTGAAGTCTGAACTGCAACGCCAAGGCGTGACAGTGAATAACCATCTGTGTGAACACTTTGCTTATTCACGCCAAGAGCTGTATCACCTGGTGCGCGTCAATGAGATCAAAACTTTTGATGACCTGATCCAGCAACATGGTCATGGTCTGGGCTGTGATATCTGTAAGCCAACAGTGGCCAATATTCTTGCATCTTGCTGGAACGACTTTGTCCTGAAACCAAGCCATGCCGGCCTGCAAGACAGTAACGACTACTACCTCGGTAACATTCAAAAAGATGGTACTTACTCTGTCGTTCCTCGTATGGCAGGTGGTGAAGTCACTCCAGATGGTCTGATCATCATTGGTCAAATTGCTAAAGAATATGGTCTGTACACCAAATTGACTGGCGGCCAGCGTGTCGATATGTTTGGTGCGCAACTGCATCAATTACCAGAAATCTGGGAAAAACTGATCAATGCCGGTTTTGAATCGGGGCATGCTTACGGTAAATCGCTGCGTACCGTGAAATCTTGTGTGGGTAGCACCTGGTGCCGCTATGGTGTGGATGATTCTGTGGGCTTGGCGATCTATCTGGAAAACCGCTACAAGGGCTTACGTTCTCCACACAAACTGAAAATGGCGGTATCTGGCTGTACTCGTGAATGTGCCGAAGCACAAAGCAAAGACGTCGGTGTGATTGCCACTGAAAAAGGCTGGAACCTGTATGTCTGCGGTAACGGCGGTATGAAACCACGCCACGCGGAACTGCTGGCATCAGATCTGGATACACAAACTCTAGTCCGCTATATCGACCGTTTCTTCATGTTCTATATCCAGACTGCAGACCGTCTGCAACGTACTTCAGTATGGCGCGACAATCTCGAAGGTGGCCTGGATTATCTGAAAGATGTCGTTGTGAATGACTCACTGGGTCTGGCAGCAGAACTCGAGCGTCGTATGGAGCATGTGGTGGGCACTTATCAGGATGAATGGCGTACTGCAGTTGAAGATCCAGAAGTCCGTAAACGTTTCAAAACCTTTATTAATGCCAAGGCTGAACAGCAAAACGATCCGCACGTTCAATTTACTGAAGTGCGCGGTCAGATCCGTCCAAAAACTGAAGCTGAACGCAATGCCAGCCGTATTCCGGTAGTTGAAGCCTGATTCAAAGAATAAAGGAGCAAGAATATGACAATTTTAAAAGATATGAATGAACTGAATTGGGTTGAAGTGTGTGCACTGGATGACATTACCCCAAATACTGGCGTAGCGGCATTGGTGGAAGATCAGCAAATTGCGATATTCCGTGTGGGCTCAGAAAAACGTGTTTATGCACTCAGTAACCAAGATCCATTTAGTAAAGCATTTGTGATGTCACGCGGTATCATTGGTGACCTGCAAGGCGAGCGTGTTGTCGCTTCACCAATTTACAAGCAACATTTCAGTCTGGCGACTGGCCGCTGTCTGGAAGATAAAGATCAAAAACTGCTGGTATTTCCAAACAAAATTGAAAATGGCAAGGTGTTCATTAGCCCAGTGCCACAAAAAACCTATATCACCAACAACGGTGTTTCACCGGAAAAAATGAAACTGGTACTGGTCGGTAATGGTCTGGCAGGCATGCGTTGTCTGGAAGACCTGCTGGATATGGCACCAGACCGTTATGAAATTACTGTGATTGGTGAAGAGCCGTGGGGTAACTACAACCGCATCATGCTGTCGCCAGTGCTTTCTGGCGAGAAAACCATTGATGACATCATGCTACATCCGCATGCATGGTATGCCGACAAAGGTATCCGTCTGGTTGCAGGTGATCCAGCGGTTCGTATCGATCGTCTGCGTAAGCAGGTTTATACCGAAAAAGGCGAAGTGATCAGTTATGACCGTTTAATTCTGGCGACGGGTTCCAAACCATTCGTTCCGCCAATTCCAGGTAGCGACTTAAAAGGTGTACTCAGCTTCCGCGACATCTATGATGTAAATACCATGCTGGACTACTGCAAAACCAAGAAAAATGCGGTGGTGATTGGTGGTGGTCTACTGGGTCTGGAAGCAGCTTACGGTCTGAAACAGCAAGGCATGAATGTCACAGTATTGCATCTGATGGATCGTATCATGGATCGTCAGCTGGACAGCAAAGCCAGTCAGATGCTGAAAACAGCGATTGAGCAGAAAGGTATCACCATCCTGACTGAAGCCAATACCGAATGCTTAATTGGTGAAGAAGGTCATGTGACCCAAGTGAAACTAAAAGATGGCACCGTGCTGGCTGCTGATTTGGTGGTCTTCGCAGTTGGTATTCGTCCAAATATCGCATTGGCGCAAAGTGCCGGTCTGCGTTGCAACCGTGGTGTGCTAGTGAATGACACCATGCAGACTTTTGACCCAAGTATTTATGCGATGGGTGAATGTATCGAGCACCGTGGTCAAACCTTTGGTCTGGTTGAACCACTTTGGGGCCAGGCGTTCATTTGTGCATCACATCTGGCCGAGCATGGCAGCCTGACCTTTAAATCGCCAACGGTTCCGACTCAGCTGAAAGTGAGTGGTTGTGATGTGTTCTCTGCAGGTGACTTCGAACCAAAAGATGATTTTGAAGATATCGTACTGAATGATGAAAAGCGTCAGATCTATAAACGCATTATTATTCAAAAGGATAAAGTCATTGGTGCGGTGCTGTTTGGTGATACGGAAGACGGTACCTGGTATGCCGAACTGATTGCAGATCAGACACCGATCACTTCGATTCGAAATAAACTGCTGTTTGGTCGGGATTTTGCATTAAAGAAAGCAGGGTAAAAAATCAATTTGTCATGGTGAAACCAAGATCCGCGGAAACGTCATCCGCAACTGTTTGAGCCAAGACAAAATATGAAAATGAATGTTTCTGCGACCTTTTTGATACATGCCGGATGAGGGCGAGTTTTGCGGATGACAATGGTTTTGCCTACTTTTCCCGAAAGAAAAGTAGGTCGAACCGAAGGTTGATCCAAATAAATGAGTTGCATTGAAAAGACACCGTTGTAATGAACCTTTTTTGAAAAGAATTAAATTGTGTTTCAACTCCTAAGGAGCATCCATGAACAGTATTCCCGTTGTGGAAATTGAAAGCTCCACAGAATTAAAAACTAAAACCACACAGACCACGTGCCCATATTGCGGCGTGGGTTGTGGTGTGACTGCACATGTAACGCCGACCACATCAGGTCCGAAAGTGACTGTTGAAGGCGATGCTAACCATCTTTCCAATTTCGGCAAGTTATGCATCAAAGGCAGTAATCTAGCAGATACTTTAGGATTGGAAACCCGTCTACTACAGCCAATGCTGGGTCGGAAAGATCAGCGTGAAGACACGAGTTGGGATACTGCAGTTTCGTCCATTGCCAATAAATTTCAGCAATGTATCGACCAGTATGGTCGTGACAGCATTGCCTTTTATGTCTCGGGTCAGCTGCTGACTGAAGACTATTATGTAGTGAACAAATTCGTCAAAGGCTATCTCGGTACTGCAAACATCGATACCAATTCACGTCTGTGTATGTCTTCAGCTGTTGCTGCACATAAACGAGCTTTCGGCGAAGATTTGGTTCCAGCCAGCTACGAAGATTTCGAACATACTGACATGGTGGTACTGGTCGGTTCCAATACCGCTTGGTGTCATCCAGTGCTGTATCAGCGCATTATGAAAGCCAAGGAACAGCGCGACCTGTTTGTGGTCGTGGTTGATCCGCGTTTTACCAGTACCTGTGAAGCAGCAGATCTACACCTACCAATTCTGCCAGGTCAGGATGTGGCACTGTTTAATGGCTTATTGCAGTACCTCTGGAAAAATAGTCACGCAGACCAAGAATTTATTGCTCAACATACACAAGGCTTGGAGCAAGCCTTAGTACAAAGTGAAGCTGAGTCTCCGATTCAAGAAGTTGCTCAACGTACCGGTATTGCAGTCGAGAAACTGCAAACTTTTTATCAGAAATTCGCTGAAACTGAAAAAGTTATGACCCTGTTTTCAATGGGGGTCAATCAGTCTTCGCAAGGGGTGAATAAAGCCAACAGCATTACCAATTGTCATCTATTAACAGGCAAAATTGGTAAATTGGGCGCAGCGCCATTTTCCATGACTGGTCAGCCAAATGCGATGGGCGGCCGTGAAGTCGGGGGGCTAGCCAATATGCTGGCTGCACATCTGGATTTAGAAAATCCGGGACATCAGCGGCTGGTACAAAATTTCTGGCAAAGTCCGTATATTGCTAAACAAGCAGGACTGAAAGCAGTTGATTTATTCCAGGCCGTTGAAAGTGGCAAGATCAAGGCGATCTGGATTATGGCCACCAATCCGGTGGTCAGCTTACCAGATGCAGATCAGGTCAAACGTGCGCTAGAAAGATGCGAATTCGTGGTGGTATCCGATATTTGCCAAGATACAGATACGACCCAATATGCCGATGTCTTGCTGCCTGCATTAGGCTGGGGAGAAAAAGATGGCACCGTGACCAATTCGGAACGTCGTATTTCACGTCAGCATGCATTTTTGGATGCACCGGGTGAAGCCAAAGCGGACTGGTGGGCCATTGCTCAAGTGGCAAAACACATGGGCTTTAATGGCTTCGATTTCCAGAATAGTTATGAAATCTTTAAGGAGCATGCAGGGCTTTCTGCCTATCAGAATGCCGAACTGCATAAACGTACAGACACCTCATATTTCCGTTATTTCAACCTGCAAGGCTTAAGTAATTTAACTGCACAAGAATATGACGAACTGGATCCAGTGCAGTGGCCAGTTTGGGATAAGCATCAAGATGCGAAATCTGTCACCCGGTTATTTGCTCAAGGCCAGTTCAGTCATGCGGATGGCAAAGCCAAGTTTATTGCCACCACAGCGATTGATCCGGTAAATCAGGTTTCCAGTGAGTATCCTTTAATTCTCAATACCGGCCGGATCCGGGATCAGTGGCACACCATGAGCCGTACCGGTCTCTCTGCCAATTTAAGTACCCATCGTGCTGAGCCGTATTGTGAAATTCATCCACATGATGCCTTGAAATATGGGATTCAGGATGGCGAACTGGTTGAAGTCAAATCACAGTGGGGCAATTGTGTCTTGCGTACGACTATTAGTGACAATATCCGCCGTGGACAGGTCTTTGCACCCATTCACTGGAATGATCAGGTCGCATCCGATGCGCGTATTGGCAAACTGGTGAATCCGGTAGTGGATGCTATTTCGGGTGAGCCAGAATTCAAGCATACTCCGGTTATCATCCATCCATTTTATAGCCAGTGGCAAGGCGTATTTTATGTGCGTCAAGGCTTTGAAAAAATCGTACAGCCGTCGATTGAAGCCACTGTGTGGTGGACTAAAATCACTACCAGCAAGGCAGTACGTTATGAACTGGCAGACCGGAAGAAATTTAGCTATACCACTGAGCATTTAAAAGAATTATTGCCATTTCAGGATGAAAGTTTTGAATGGCTGAATCTTGAAGATCAGACCGCCCATATCAGTCATAGCGTGATACTTCAGGATGGTCATGTGATTGCCAGCCTATATATTGCACCGAAGGCCTTATTGCCGGACCGTGACTGGGTGGCAAGTCTGTTTAAACGTGAACGTTTAAGTGCTATGCACCGTAAGGCTCTACTTGCCGGACAACCAATGTCGATGGCAAATAATGAAGGTCCACTGGTCTGTAGCTGTTTTAAAGTCGGTAAAAACCGCATCATTGAAACCATTAAAACTAAAAATATTACGGATGAAAAACAGGTGACCGCATGTTTAAAAGCCGGAGGGAATTGTGGTTCGTGTTTACCTGAAATCCGTGGCCTGATTAAAACATGTCAATTGGAGACGGTAGAATGAAAAAAGGAGCCGAGAGAGAAAATAATAAAACAGCCTATCCGCGTACTGATCTGGTGATCCTGGCGGGTGGACAGGCAAGACGCATGAATGGCATCAACAAACTGTTGCAGAAATTCGATGACCAGATTCAGCTGATCAAGATTCACCAACAGCTGAAATCGAATGTTGCACAGGTCTGGATTAACAGCCATCGCGACTATTCCATTTACCAGAAACTTATTCCCAGTGTTCATTATTATCAAGATGATGAGCCGGGCTTTCAGGGGCCGTTAATGGGCATGAAAAGTGCCTGGTCGCATGTGCAGTCGGATTATGTACTGTTTGTCCCTTGTGACCTAACTTATATTCCTTCCAAAGTATTGCTCAAGTTACACCAGGCTCTAGCCAAAAATAGTCTGGCTGAAGTGGCCTATGTGGAAATTAACGGCAAGCCACTTTATCCATTTTGTCTGGTCAAACGCAGCAGTCTGGCAACCCTGAACTTACATCTTGAACAGGAACAGCGCAGTCTTAAACACTGTTTTGCTGATTTGCACGCACAAGTGGCACGTTTTAAAAATCGTGCGCTATTTTTTCACAGTATTAACTCGCTGGATGAACTGCAACAGTATCAACAGCTCAAATTTCTGCACTAAAAACTGAATATTTTGCTTTTGGCACAAAGTTGGAACACTTATTGCAATTCTAATTATTACAAGATTGGGCGATTTGAGTTTCGCGCACCGCATGTGTGCAACAACCCGCCCAATGCCTGAAGATGGATGTTCAACATGAATATGATGACACAGCTTAAAAATGATGCCTTGTTTGTCGATCAGTTCGGTCGTGGCAAGCGCAAGCTAAGGATTTCAGTGACCGATCGCTGCAATTTCAAATGTGTTTATTGTATGCCTGAACATCCTGAATGGATGAAAAAACACGATCTGCTCAGTTTTGAAGAGCTGTATCAATTTTGCGATTTTATGGTGCGTCATGGCATCCAGTATATCCGCATTACTGGTGGTGAGCCGTTAATGCGTCAGGGCGTAGTGCATTTTGTTGAACAACTGCAAGCGCTGAAAAAGCTGGGACTACAACGCATTTCCATGACTACGAATGCGCATTACTTAAAACAATATGCACAGGCCTTAAAGCAGGCGGGACTGGATGACCTGAATATTAGTTTGGACAGTCTGGATGCTGATCAGTTTAAACAGCTGACTCAAAAAGATTTGGCACCTGTGCTGGAAGGAATTCAGGCAGCACAAGTCGCTGGATTACCGATTAAGATCAATACCGTGCTGATGCAGGGTATCAATGATGATCAGATCCTGCCATTGGCGCGCTGGTCAGTTCAGCAAAATATTGTCCTGCGCTTTATCGAATTTATGCCACTTGATGGTGATCACAATTGGTCTACTGAGCATGTAGTCAGTGAACAATACATTTTAGAAACTTTGGCGACTGAATTTACGCTCACTCAAAAAACTAATAATTCTGCCCAATCAGCTTCGGAACCCGCACGCCAGTATCTGATTGATGGCCATCCGATTGGAATTATTTCAACCATTACCAATTCATTTTGTGGCAGCTGTGACCGCTTGCGATTGACTGCACAAGGTGAATTTTATAACTGCCTGTTTGCACCTCAAGGCTTGAATCTTAAAAAGGAAATCAAATCACTAAATTCATCTGTCGCTCTAAGTGAGTTGAATTTGTATGGTGCTTTATCCCGATATATCTGGAACAAAGAACAGGGCTTTCATGCCATAGAGCAGCGTTTAAAAAATCAAAGTATGAATCAAAACAGCCGCAAAATTAGTATGCACATGATAGGAGGCTAAGATGTCACAGATCAGAATCAGAATTGAAGCCTTCGGTGCGGTAGAGCGACAGTTACCGCAAGATCTCGAAATTATCTGCAAATCTCAAAGTACCGTATCTGAAGTTTTGAATCAGGTGGGACAAGATTATCCTGATGCATTTGGCATGATTGAACGCTGTGCCTGTGCCATTGGTGAAGACATCATTTCACGTCAGACACCTCTTAATGCTGACAGTACTTTGGTGCTGTTGTCACCTGTCGCAGGAGGCTGAAATGAGCGAATTCAAGCAATTTTCTAGGATTCAAGATACTACTTTAGATCTGGAAAGTTTTGATCCGATCCAGTCTTTTCCTGAATGTGGTGGAGTTGGAGTATTTATTGGAACGGTACGCAATCACCATGAAGGTAAAGCAGTCAAGGCACTGAAATATACGGCCTATGCACCTGTTGCAGAAAAAATGATTCGCCAGATTGAACAGGAAATCCAGGCCAAATACGGCGTGTCCTATGTGCGGGTGATTCATCGAATTGGGGCATTAGATATTGGTGAAAAAGCCATTATTGCAATTGCTTATGCTGCACATCGACATGAGGCTTTTGCTGCTTGTGAGGAAGCAGTAGAGCGGGTCAAACATGAGGTGCCAGTCTGGAAAGAAGAGTTTTATATGGATGGCAGCAGTCAATATGTTGAGGGATGTTGTATCCGTAAAGATGTAGAAACTGCTCACATGCATCATCATCCAAAACATTCAGATGAGACGCATCAACATTGTCATCATGCCAAAGAGAATACACCATTCATCTATCAATGGCCGATATAAGTCAGAACAGACACACGTTTTAAGAAGAAATGAACTATAGGAACATGCAATGAAAAATGTCGGGATGAAAGCAGAAAGTTATCGGACTGCAGTAGCTACAGGGATTCTGCATGCACCGCCACATTGCATTGAGTTATTACGAAATGGCAATACGGAAAAAGGTGATGCTCTAAAGACAGCTCGCATCGCCGGAATCTTAGGGGCTAAACGAACCGATGAACTGATTCCACTTTGTCATCCCTTACCAATTTATCGTGCAGATGTGGAATATGAACTGTTTGATGCACATGTCGAAATTATTGCCACAGTAGAGACTATTGGTCCAACTGGTGTGGAAATGGAAGCCTTGACTGCCGTTAGTCTGGCTGGATTAACCCTCTATGACATGCTCAAACCACATTGTGAACCGGAAGACTTATGTCTGGATCAATGTAAATTGCAAAAGAAAAAAGGCGGTAAATCGCATTTTACCCGTGTCTTAAAAGAAGCCTTGCCAGCATCCATCATTGTGCTTTCAGATACAGTCGCTGCCGGTAAAAAACCGGATACAGCAGGGCAAAATGTCCTGGAAATATTACAAGAAGCCAATTTTGAAAATATTGCCTATCAGGTAATTCCAGATGATCCTGAACAGTTATTGGCATTGGTTCATCAACAGAAAAATGACTATCCATTGATCCTGACTGTAGGTGGAACAGGCTTAGGTCCTAAAGATCTAACAGTTGAAACTTTACAGCCTTTACTGAAACGGGAAATTCCTGGACTCATGGAAGCTTCACGCAGTTTCGGCCAGAAACGCACGCCGTATGCAGCTTTAAGTCGTGGCGTTGCGGGCTATATTGATAACAGTTTGGTAATGACTTTACCGGGCAGCCGACAAGGGGCTAAAGAATCTTTAATTGCTGTACTACCAGCGTTGGTACATTTATTTGATGTGCAGAAAAATATTCCACATCAAGGTGGTTATCAATAATGTCTGGATGCGGAGCAGACCATGGTCTGATTACAGTAGATCAGGCTTTAGAATTGATTTTGCAGCATACTCAAGTGTTAGCAACTGAACGACTGAAGTTGAATCAGGCCCTGAATCGTTATCTGGCAGAAGATATTTATTCTGGGATTAATTTACCGTTATTTTCGCAAAGTGCCGTAGATGGTTATGCACTGTGTACCCAAGCTGCAATTGAACCAGAAAGTGAGTTTCAGCTTATCGGTGAAATTCGGGCAGGGCAACAGGATGAGCTGCAACTTCAGGATGGTCAGGCAGTCAGGATTTTTACCGGCGCTAAAATTCCGCTTGGGACTACTACGGTCGCACGTCAGGAAATCGTTCAAGCAATTGATTTATCCAGAATCAAAATTACGGAACAGCTTAAAATTCATGCCGATATTCGGGATGTGGGCGAAGAAATTTCAGTCGGGCAATTATTGGCCAATAAAGGTCAGCAGCTGTCAGTCGGTGCAATTGCCTCTTTAAGCATGGCGGGGATCAATACTGTTAAGGTTTTTCAATATCCTAAAGTGGCTGTGGTCATTACAGGTGATGAAGTTGCTGAAAGTATCGAGGATTTTGCAGCGGGTAAAATTTTTGATGCCAACGGTCCCCTGATTGAAGCCTGGTTTCAGCAAGCTGGGCAGCAGGTTGAGATTTTTCATGTTGCAGATACTGAAGCGGCAGTATGGGATCTCATTCAAGAATTATCAGCAAGCCATGACCTGATTTTAACCACGGGCGGTGTATCTGTCGGAGATTATGATTTCATTCGGCCTGTAGCACTAAATTTAGGTTTCGACCAGATATTCTGGAAAGTAAAACAGAAGCCGGGCAAGCCGATGTTCTTTGCCCAGCTACAGCGCAATGATAGTTCACATTGTTATCTGCTGGGTTTGCCGGGCAATCCCGCAGCAGTGTATGTGGGCATGCAGATCTACACCGCAACTTTATTAAATGCCTTACAAGGACACAAATCTCAGCCGAACTGGTTTAATGCTGTACTCACCCATGATCTGAAAATGAATGCCAGAGAGCGCTTTTTAAGAATGTCTGCCAGCTTTGAGCAGTCGGTTTTACGAGTTAAAAGTCTGTCTAAGCAGCAATCACATATGCTGAGCAATCTCATGCAGGCCAATTGTCTGGTTCGCATTCCGGCAGGAAAAAGCCTGAAAGAAGGGGATCTTGTTCAAGGCTTATTTATTCACTGATAAGGGTAGATGCACATGAAAAAATCTCTGTTTTTATCCATGTGCATTGCCATGATGTTTTCCTCAGTCCATGCAGGAACAGTGAAGGTTTACGCCGCAGCGAGTCTAAATAATGCTGTGACCGAAATTTCCAGGATTTACCAAGCCCAACATCCACAAACTAAGATTATTTCCGTATTTGGTGCATCTTCTGCTTTAGCCAAACAGATCGAAGCAGGAGCTAGTAGTGATCTATACTTTTCAGCTGATCAGGATTGGATGAATTATCTGGTACACAAGAAACTTATAAATTCCAGTTCAGTTCATCCCATCCTGTTAAATCAGTTAGTGGCGATCAGCCCGAAACATCTGAATATTCATTTTAAACCCCAGTCCAGTTTTAATTTTGCCCAGTCCTTTAAAGGTTATGTATGTACCGGGCAAATGGAATCAGTGCCTGCCGGAAAATATACCAAGCAAAGTCTGACCAAACTGAACTGGTTAAATGGCTTAAAAGGACGAATTGTTGGAACGGATGATGTGCGCTCGGCTTTGGCTTTTGTCGAACGTGGCGAGTGTGAAGTTGGGATTGTCTATAAAACTGATGCCTTGATCAGCCGAAAAGTAAAAATCATCGGTACTTTCCCAGCAAATTTACATAGTCCGATTATTTATCCTTTAGCTTTGACATGGCAAGGCGCACAGAATAAAGAAGCAGTGCAATTTGAACAATTTATACAAAAAAGTGCGCAGGCTAAAGCCATCTTTCAAAAATATGGATTTAGGCTGAACCCCTAGACAATGGCTGGAGAAATAACTGCAAGATGTTAAGTCCAGAAGAACTCAGTGCGCTCTACCTGTCTGCCAAGGTGGCCAGCTTTGCGACCTTATTCTGTTTACCTTTTGCAGTAGCATTGGCTTGGGTTTTGGCCAGATATGAATTTCGGCTTAAGTTTCTGGTCGAAGCATGTTTGCAATTGCCGATGGTGCTGCCACCTGTGGTTTTGGGTTATCTGCTTCTGATACTGTTTGGTAATCAAGGCATGATTGGCCAATATCTCAATACACTCGGGCTACAACTGTCATTTAACTGGAAAGGGGCGGTATTGGCCTCGATGATTGTGGCATTTCCGCTGATGGTGCAACCGATCCGTTTGTCATTTCAGCTCATGAATCAGCAACTCGAACATATCGCAGGTTCATTGGGAGCAGCACCGTGGAAAGTGTTTTGGAGTATCAATTTACCTCTGGCGATTCCCGGTATGCTGATTGGCAGCATCTTATGTTTTAGCCGCAGTCTGGGTGAATTTGGCGCCACCATTACTTTTGTAGGCAATATACCGGATGAAACCCGCACTATTCCCATCGCAATTTATTCCTTATTGCAACAACCGAATGGTGAAGAAATGGCGATGCGTTTGGTAACTTTATCTATTTTCTTGGCATTTACAGCCTTAATTGCCAATTATTTTATTTTGCAAAACTATCAACGGAAATTGGGAGGCTGAAATGTTGAAATGTGATTTTCAATATCAACAAGCCGATTTCAGATTGAATATTAAACTGGAAATGTCGCAGCAACTGTTAGGGATCGTGGGTGCATCTGGAAGCGGAAAAAGTACTTTACTCAAAAATATTGTTGGACTATTAAAACCTGACCAAGGATATATTCAGTTTAATCAGCAGGATTTAACCAATATAGAAAAGAAAATTAATATTCCAATGCATCAGCGCAAGATTGCATTAGTTTTCCAGAATGCTTTGCTGTTTCCACATATGAATGTGCAGCAGAACCTATGTTATGCAGAAAAACTGATATCTAAAGCAGATCGAAAATTCCAGTTTGAAGACATCGTGGAATTATTAGAATTAAAGCCTCTAATTTATCGCAAAGCCCATCAGCTATCAGGTGGAGAAGCGCAGCGCGTTTCTATTGGTCGGGCATTATTGTCTTCACCAAATTTGTTGCTACTAGATGAACCTTTAACGGGACTGGATCAACAGTTAAAACAGCAGATTTTACCTTTTCTAAAACGGATCAAAGATGAGCTGAATTTACCGATGATTTATGTGACCCATCATTTAGAAGAGTTAGCTTACTTAGAAGCTGAAACTGTACTGCTCAAACAGGGAACATTAATCAGAAACTGATTAACTCTAGCTGATTGAGCCGGGCAGGTTTTGCATAGTAAAAACCTTGCAGATAATCACAATGATGTGATTTTAAACACTCAGCCTGTTCAGGATTCTCAATTCCTTCCGCAACGACTTCCAGATCCAGCTTATGCGCTAGGGTAATTATGGCTTCAATAATGGCCTCATCTCGTGGATTGCCAGGTAAATGCTGAACAAAGCTACGATCCAGTTTGATTTCATCGATCGGAAGACTACGTAAATAACTTAAACTCGAATAACCAGTGCCAAAGTCATCCACCGAAACTTTAATGCCCAAAGCCCGGACATTTTTTAAGATCTCAATGGACTTATCACCGCTGGCAATCAGCATGCTTTCAGTCACTTCGAGTTTTAGTAACTCATGCGGGAATTCAATTTCCGCTAATAATTGCTGGAGATCACTCAGGAATCCACTTCTTTTAAACTGTAAAGGAGATAGATTGACGGCAACCGAAATTTGAGTCTCATGCTGCATATTCCAGGCTTTAACTTCCTCACAGGCCTGTCTAAGTACCCATTCGCCAATTGAGACGATTTGCCCGGTCCTTTCTGCAAAAGGAATGAAATCGGCAGGAGAAATAAAGCCTTTTTCTGGATGTTGCCAGCGGATCAAAGCTTCCAGACATTTGACCTTGCCCGTTTCACTGTCCAGAATCGGCTGATAAAACAGTTTAAACTGCTGTTCATGCAGAGCGACCATCAGTTCATGACGAAGCTGTACATAATCTACCTTCGGTAAAGGCTCTTTCGTGAAATTATACCAGTGCCAAGTATTACCCCCTTCGGCATTAGCATCACGCATGGCATCCTTGGCTGCATTGATAAACTGCTTAACGCATTTGATGTCGGGATCAGCATCAGCGACACCGATACTTGCACTCAGGTGAATATCATAGCCATCCACATGGAAAGGCTGAGATAATCCGGCGATGATTTCTTCGGCACGTACAGCAACTTGCTTGAGATCATTCATTTGAGTTAATAAAATTGCAAACTCATCTCCTGAAAATCTGGAAATTACATCTTCCGGCTCCAGGTTTTGGCTCAGACGATTGCCCACTAGTTTTAAAATTTTATCGCCAATATCATGACCGAGGCTTTGATTCAAAGGTTCAAAATCATCCAGATCCAGATATAAAAGCACTAGATTTGCAGAACCACTCTGCGCTAGATGCAGTTTTTCCTGAACCACTTCTTCAAACAGCTTATTGTTGATAAAGCCGGTTAAATGGTCATGTGATTCCTGATAAGCGATTAGTTCTTGCTGGGCAACATGCTGACTCACATCCTGTTGAATGGCAATAAAATGAGTGCATTTATGATTATCATCAAAGACCGGGCCGAGATTCAGCTTGTTCCAGAACCAGTGTCCATCCTTACGATAATTTTTCAGGACAATCTTGATTTCAGATTTATTCTGAATGGCTTCGCTGATTTGCTGGACGCTTTCCGCGGAAGTATCAGGTCCCTGCAAGATGCGGCAATTTTTTCCTTTGAGTTCTTCCAGGCTATAACCGGTAATCTGCTCAAAGGCCGGATTAACATATTCAATAGGCTGGTCATTTTCTGCCGAGGTTAAAATAATGCCATGCGGATTTGCATCGACACTACGTTTCATTAAGCGCAGCATTTCATTGTTTTGATAACGTTCAGTAATGTCGCGTGCCACGCTAAAAATACCGACAATTTCCTCATTCACTTTAATTGGCAAAAAAGTTAAATCGAGCCAGTATTTCTGTCCTGCCGAGTTATGTGCCTGAACTTCAAGATGTCCAGTCAAGCCATGCTTGGCCTGCTCAAAGGCTTCTAAGGCAAGAGGGCGATGTTCAGGTTCAATAAAATGATCAATTTTAGTTCCGATATGCGATTTAACACCAACTTCGTTAAAAAATTTGGTGGCCAGATTGGCATCTACAATATTGCCATCCAGATTGTGCTCAAAAATTGCATCGGGATGAAAAGAGAAAAATGACTGATATTTATCTTTGAGCTGATTTCGTTTTTTGCGTTCTTCATACAGCTCAAAGGTTAAGGCGATCAGCGAAGCTGCATATTGCAGCAGGTCAATTTCATTGGGAGTAGGAGACTTGATCGAACGATAATAAGTACCAAAAGAGCCAAAAAGTTTGCCACTCCCGTTGGCAATTGGTACCGACCAGCAGGCTCTTAAACCATTTTGTTTAACCAGATCTTTATATGCGACCCAGTTCGGATCATTGAGTAAATCCTCACAGACCACTAAACGACGATGATATGCAGCTGCACCACAAGCGCCAACATTCGGGCCGATTTTTAGATCTTTTGAAGCTTCTACATATTCTCTGGAAAAATAGGCTGGTTCTTTTATTAAATTAAGCGTTTGTTCCTGTTCCGAATACAACATGACAGATACCAGTGCATCCGGGATTTTGTCCCCTAACCATGCGGTAATCGCATCTATGATATCCTCTAAGGCAGCAGCTTGACCAATCAGATTAAAAATCTCTTGGCTGGTGCCTCCATTATAAAAAGAAGTCATATTGTATCCTTAAGTATAAACCTCTATATAAACCTAGAAGTATTAGAGAAATTATACTGTTTTTTTGAATAAAAGATCTAAACCCCATAACACAATAACAAAATAATATATTTAAATTATCTACTTAATAACTGTATAAAAATATTATAACTGAGCACTTTTTTCACCTGTCACCACACGATTTCTCCCTAAATGTTTGGCTTGATATAAATTCGTATCTGCTTGTTTTAAAACTTCTTTGATATCAGACGAAGTTAAAGGCCAGTGTGCAATACCGAGTGAAGCAGTGACTATTCCTACTTCAAGTAAATAAGTCGATGCCAGTTTATGTCTTAATCTTTCAGCGATTTTAGTTGCATGTGAAATCTCTTTGACTGGCGCAAGAATAATAAATTCTTCACCACCAACGCGACAGCAAATATCCTGTTCACGAAAACTTTCCCGAATAAATCCGGCAACTTTGGTTAATACCACATCACCCATATCATGCCCATGACGATCATTAATTTTCTTGAAATAGTCAATATCCAAAACCACCACAGCAAAATAAGTTTTATTGCTAATTAAATCATTTAAAAATAGTTCAAAGCCACGACGATTATAAAAGCCGGTTAAAGGATCGGTTAAAGTATCCTGTTTAAGTTCTTCAATCTCCTGATTAAAAACGTTTACACTAGATAATAGGGATCTCTTGAATTTAAAAACTTCAAAATACCAAGGCGTAATATGATTAATCTTTTCAGTGATACCTGGATCATTCAAATGACTTGCCATTTTGGCAAGATCATTTAATGGAGAGGTAATAGATTTTGAAATACGCCAGATGATTAAAAAGATAATAATATAGATAACAAAAATTGTGCCAATTACTTTGTAGGCAAGAAGACGGGCTTGGGCGAATAAATCTTCTGTAGGCTGCTGAAACACCACGGTCCAGTTAGTCGTAGGAATTTTTGCAAAACTTGCTAGTTCGCTAACTCCCATATCGTTGTTTAATTTTATTTTACCTGAGCTATGAGACTCCATATAAGCTAAACCGGTATTGTGTTGGAATGTTTTTCCAATTCTCTCTCTTTCTGGATGATAAATAATTTTATGTTCTTTATCAAAAACATATAAGTAGCTATTTTTATAACCATAATTTTCGCTTAAAAGTGTCTTTAATAAGGATTCTTCATGTAAATAGATAAACCCTGCAATAAAGCCTTGGTATTTATTATTCTGATCAAAGATGGGAAAACTAACCAGGACGACCAGATTACCTTTTAATGAATAATAGGGTGAGGAAATATAAGGCTTCTTTGATTCGAGTGATTTGCTAAAGCCCAAAGACCGGATAATCGCAACTTTATCTAATTTCAAGATTTCAGGCGCATATTCGATGACATGACCATCTGCATCGCTGATCAAAACACTGCTAAAAGAATTAGATTGTTGAATCAATCTGTTTAATTCAGTTTTTAATAACTGCTCATTATGAAAGCCATTCTTAATAATATTGGCACTGAGGCTTAAATCATTAAATATATTTTTAAAATATAAATCAGAAATAGAAGCAACTTTAGCTGCATACTCATAATTAGTTGCAAGAGAATTATTAATCAGTTGCTGTCGGTGAATTACATTGCTCACAATCAATGTAATTGAAAAAAGAATCACCAGACTCACAAGTAAAAGGATTAAAATCAATTTACGTAAATTAAGTTTGAGTGAAATGAGCAGCTTTTGAACACTCATAACTTAATCCCCTGAATCTTTCAGAAATACAAAATGTATACAATATATTTCAATAATTATATTATGTGATGTGGTTCTCTATTTTAGATGAATAATATTCAGTTTGTAAGCATTTTTGAAGCTTAATCTGTTGCTTATTTTGTAAGCAGAAATGGTTTGGTCCATTTGTTCAATATATTTAAAAGATATGGAAAAAGACTGAGATCAAAAAAAGTGATTAAATGCTGATTTAGTAAAAATTATATTTTTATAATATAAGAAATTTTTATTTAAAAGCCAAATTCCCTATCTAAGCTAATATAATTAAATAGATAATAAATAAAGATTTATTGATTAAAAAATAATTTCTTAAAAGGTAAATATTTATTTTTCAAAGCCTTCACTATAGGGTGGAAGGTGAGATAAATAAGTGCTCAAAAGGATATGACTTAAATTTGAGCACTTATTTGTTCTAGAAAAAGCTAATTTTCTGATTTTACAGTTATTTTCTCAATGAGAAAAGTTAATTACTCTAAAGTACTTCTTAACATCCAGGCTGTTTTTTCATGCACATCAAGACGTTGCGTGATTAAATCTGCAGTCGGTTGATCGTTGACTTCATCAACAACTTCAAAAAGATTGCGTGCGGTACGAGCTACCGTTTCATGAGCATTTACCAATAAACGCAACATTTCTTGGGCATCTGGTACACCTTCTACTTCTTTAATAGCAGTCAGCTTAACAAATTGCTGGTAAGTGCCGGGTGCGGCAAAGCCTAAGGCCCGGATACGTTCTGCAATCAGATCAAGAGCATTCCACTGTTCGGTATATTGGGTCATAAACATGCTGTGCAGACTATTGAACTGTGGTCCGGTGACATTCCAGTGAAAGTTGTGGGTCATTAAATAGAGGGTATAGCTGTCTGCCAATAATTTAGATAGACCTTCGACGATTTTGGCACGGTCTTCGTAAGAAATACCAATATCAATTTTCATAGCTTTAGCATTTTTTTCTGAAGAGCCCATGTTTTACTCCTTAACAATTTTGTAGAGAGATATCTTTTAAAATAGAAGTTTGCCAGTCATGGCTGAAAAGATAGGAAATCTTGGCAGCATGACCTTTTATATGAAATAGATTTTTGCCACTATTTATATGTGGAAATAATTTTAAGTACTTCTGAGTTATATAGTTTATAGGACGGGCAAAGATATAAGTATAGGCGTTCTGTATAGCCTGGTGACAGGATTGTAACTGTATAAAGAAATTAATTTTGCCTTATAAAACTCAAATGTCTGGATCAGTTTTTTAAAAACTTGTTTTCATTTTTAGATGATTAAGCCTTTATTTCATGATTTTATCTTTTAGTAAAAACTATCAGCTTTAAATTTTTCGAACTTTGTGATCGTTACTCGGCAAGAAAACTGTGTGGTTAAGAAAAATAACAGAACTGTGCCTTTATTAAACAAGCCACTACAAAGACTCAGCAATGTATTCGTCAAATCTCGTTATGTTAGGGATACAGACGAAATCAATAAAAAGATTTTCATACTCAGCAACAGCTCACCGCATGCAGATAAAAGTGGAACTTTATTTTTCTGTAAAAACGCCAAGATGTTGAATAAAACTCAAGCGAATTTGAGATAGGCAAAAAAAGACTTCACTAAACTCAAGATCAGCAAGGAAAATGTCATGAAAATTAAGGCGAACAGTCCAGCCGCAGGTAAAAATGGTTTAGATAAGCAGAATACCAATAAAAAAAGTGAGCAGCTTGATGCATATCGTAGTGACTCCACCGAACAGACACTGACTACTAACCAAGGTGTCAAAATTTCGGATAACCAGAACAGTCTAAAAGCGGGTGTTCGTGGGGCAACTTTAATGGAGGATTTTATTCTCCGTGAAAAGATTACCCATTTTGATCATGAGCGTATTCCAGAGCGAATTGTGCATGCACGTGGTGTTGGGGCACATGGTTTTTTTGAAGCTTATCCAGGCAATGAAAAATGGACTAAAGCCGGGTTTCTAACCAATACCGGTGCCCAGACTCCAGTCTTTGTTCGATTCTCTACAGTACAAGGTCCTCGCGGTTCAGCAGATACGGTACGTGATATTCGTGGTTTTGCGACTAAGTTTTATACGGATGAAGGTAACTTTGACCTGGTGGCCAACGATGCGCCAGTATTCTTTATTCAGGATGGCATCAAGTTCCCTGATTTTGTCCATGCGCTGAAACCTGAACCACAAACCGAGATTCCATCAGGTGCGTCAGCACATGATACTTTCTGGGACTTTGTCTCTCTTGTACCTGAATCTGCACATGCGGTGATGTGGGCAATGTCGGATCGTGCTATTCCACGTAATTTACGCTCGATTCAAGGTTTTGGGGTGCATACCTTCCGTTTCATCAATGCCGAAAATAAAGCTGTCTTTGTGAAGTTCCACTGGACGCCTAAACAAGGTTTGACACAGCTGGTATGGGATGAAGCGCAAAAACTGGCAGGTAAGGATCCGGATTTCCATCGTCGTGACCTGTATGAAGCGATTGCTTCCGGTAATTACCCGGAATGGGAATTAGGCGTACAGATCGTTCCTGAAGAAGATGAGATGAAATTTGATTTTGACTTGCTGGATGCAACCAAAATCATTCCGGAAGAACTGGTTCCAGTGACTCCAATTGGCCGTATGGTGTTGAACCGTAATGTTGATTATTTCTTCGGTGAAACTGAGCAGGTTGCTTTCTGTCCAGGTCACGTGGTTCCTGGTATTGACTTTACCAACGACCCGCTACTACAGGCCCGACTGTTCTCTTATACTGATACTCAGCTGAGCCGCTTGGGTGGTCCAAACTTCCATCAGATTCCAATTAATAAGCCGGTGTGCCCATTCCATAACAATCAGCGTGATGGTCTGCATCAACGTCTTATTCACACCGGACAGGCCAACTACGAACCAAACTCGATTGATGATAACTGGCCAGCTGAAGCGCCAGGTGCGACTCAGGCAGGTGGTTTTGAAAGCTATCAGGAGCGTATTGACGGTCATAAAATCCGCCAGCGTAGTGAGTCCTTTAACGATCACTTCACTCATGCTCGTTTATTCTATCAAAGCCAGGCACCGCATGAGCAGAAGCATATTATTGATGCCTATGTCTTCGAACTGAGTAAAGTGCAACGCCAAAATATCCGTGAACGTGAAGTTCTCGAAGTGCTGTGCAATATTGACTTGACGCTGGCTCAACAGGTCGCGGATCAATTAGGTATTGAAATCCCAGCTGAGAAAAAAGCCGCAAAACTGCCTGATGTTCTGATTTCTAAGCGCCTGTCTTTTGAAGCGTTTAAACCTGCCGATATTAAGGCACGTAAAATCGCAATTCTGGCACATGACAAAGCCAATGAAGCCAGTATTAAAGCTGTACAGGCTTGGGCTGAATCAGAGAGTGCTGTGGCTGATGTGTTAACACCTCGTCCAGGACCAGTTCTGAGCCAGCAAGGTACAGTGATCCCATCTGATGGTATGCAGAAAGCTGAACCGTCAATTGCCTATGATGCTGTGGTTATTGTCGATGGCGATAACTATGACATGGTGCTGAAAGATGGTATCGCGACTCACTATCTGCTTGAGGCTTATAAGCATCTGAAACCGATTGTCTTCTTGGGAGATAAAGGTCAGCTGATTGAAGATCTAAAACTGATTAGTGATGAAGGTACTTTAGCAAATTCTCAATTCGATACTGTGCAAGATAGCTTCAAGACCTTGATCATGAATCACCGTGTTTGGGCGCGTGAATTGATCTCAGAAACTATTCCTGCATAAATACCATGAGAATAGAAGCTTCGGCTTCTATTCTCTATTTCAAGGAATAAAACTTTTATGGCGAGACCAGATCCTAAAAAATTACTGGCACAGATGCAAAATGCGCAATGGAGCAGGGAGCAGGATATTTATCTGATCGAACATAACCACCTACCTATGAGTCAACTCAGAGAAGAGTTGCCTTTTAGTGAAGAAGAAATTATGGCACGCCGTAAGGTACTAGGACTGATGACCCGTTTAAAACAGATGAAAAGGCTTTTTCCTTAACTGGCTTTCATCAAATGACCACAATATCGATATTTTTGAGGAAGCACTTTTATGGACCTCAGTTCAATATTAGAAAGATTTAAAAATTCATCATTAGAACCTAAAGAAAATATTCAAACGACTTTGAAGGAACTGGTGCAACTTTCGGATCAGGTTCCTTTTCCTGCATCAGGGGAAACTTTAAAACGCTGGCAAATTTTAAGCCAGATCTCGGCAACCAATTTAAGCCTGGGAAAAATATTTGAGTCGCATCTGGATGCACTCGCAATTCTGCATGAATTAAATATTCCGGCAAATCCTCATCAGCTCTGGGCAGTCTGGGCAGCAGAAGGAGGGCCTCAACCATTGCAGCTAGATGAAGGCAAGCTGACTGGCATCAAAACCTGGTGTTCCGCTTCTGGCTGGGTAGAGTCAGGTTTACTGACGTATCGGGATGAACAAAATCGCTCTCAATTGCTAATTGTAGATATGCAGCAGCCCGGTATTCAGCATGACCATACTGTCTGGCAAGCTGTGGGAATGCAGCATACGTCCACGGCTCAGCTTGAATTTAATCAGGTCCCTGTCAAAAAAGTTGCCGATCCACATGCTTATCTGGATCGGGTAGGATTCTGGCATGGAGCAGCAGGCGTTGCCACTTGCTGGTATGGTGCGACAGTAGCTCTTGCTGAATATCTGCAGCAAGAACAGTTAAGAAAACCACATATGTATAAAGCTATGTATCTGGGTGAAATCAGCCGTGATCTTTTAGCTACCCAGGCTTTGTTCTATCGGGTTGCAGAATTGATAGACCAGCAACCTAAATTTCCTCATCAACTTCAGATTCAGGCTTTGCGCGCGCAGGTTGAAGCTACTGCATTAAATGTACTCAACCAGGTTGGAAAAGCGCTTGGCGCAGCGCCTTATTGTACCAATTCTTATTTTGCCCAGCTCGCAGCAGATCTGCCGGTATTTATCCGTCAAAGCCATGCTGCTTTTGATCTTGAGCGTATTGGAGAACTAAGCGCACAGGAGGAAGAACTATGGGCACTTTAAAACATGAGGTTGTCGAAGATCGTGTGATCCATGGGGAGGGGACACGGGTGGAAGAATGGCGTAACTGCGAAATACTGCAACAGATGTCAGAATTTGATATTTCCAGTGTAATTCCTGCAGATGCCAGAGTCTGTATTGTGGCACCGCATCCGGATGATGAAATTCTGGGATGTGGCGGACTGATGCAACGTCTGGATAAACTCGGCTATAAGATTGTACTGTTTGCAGTGACTAATGGAACGGCCAGCCATCCCGGTTCGAGTCTGTATACGCCAGAAGAACTGAACCAGATTCGTCCAGCAGAAACGCGTCAGGCTCTCGAAGAATTGTCCTTAGAACAGCCAGTTCTTCGGATTGCTTTGGATATTCAGGATGGAAAAGTGGCTGAGCAGCGAGACTTGCTCAAACAGCAATTGTATTCATATTTACAGCCTAATGATGTATTGGTCACGACTTTTGTTCATGATGGACATCCAGATCATGAAATAACTGGGCAGGTCGTCCAGCAACTCGCCACTGAGCTACAGTTACCATATATTCAAGTTTTAATCTGGGCGTGGCACTGGGCCACACCAGGAGATACCCGAATTCCTTGGACGGTTGCGCACAAACTCAGGCTGACAGATGAAGAATTAAAATGTAAAGCCCGAGCTGCACGATGTTTCAAAAGTCAGATTGAGAATGATCCGACGACAGAACAGGCACCGATTGTCCCTGAGCATGCATTAGAGCGTGTTTTACAGCCATGGGAGGTTTATCTGTATGAACAGTAAATCAACTTATGATCATGCCTATTTTGATGCTTTATATGCGTTGAATCAGGGAGATCCATGGCATTATGAACAGCGCTGGTATGAACAGCGTAAACGTCAAATTTGTAAAGCACTCTTGCCCAAACTGCATTTTGAATCTGCCATAGAAATCGGTTGTAGTAATGGCATGTTAAGTCAGGAACTAGCTCCTCATACCGGAGAACTCATCTGTCTGGATGCCAATACGACAGCGATCCGGCTGGCGCAACAACGTCTGCAAGATTATTCTCATGTCAGTTTTGTCCAAGGCGTTGTTCCGGAAGACTTGCCAGAGCGTAAGTTCCAGCTAATTGTACTGAGTGAGGTTTTATATTATCTGGATCAGGCCGCTTTAGAGAAATTGACCCACTGGCTGCAGCACGCCCTTGATGCAGAAGGCTGTATTCTGGCTTGTCACTGGCGGGCATCAATTTCAGGTTTTAGCTTTACTGGTGATGATATTCATGACCATCTAAATGCACACTTACCTTATAGAAAGTGTTCACAACTACAGGAACCTGATTTTCTGATTGATGTCTGGATGAATAGCCCACAGTCTGTGGCAGAGCAAGAGGGCCTTAAATGAATAAAATTGGCGTGGTTATTCCTGCCTGTAATGAAGAAGCCTATATAGAACGCTGCCTGCTGGCCTTAAAAAAAGCACAATTTGAATTTTATCAATACCTTGGTTCATCAGAAAATATTCCCGAGATTAAGATTTTAGTTGTCTTAGACAGTTGTACCGATCAAACCGCGATCAAAGCGGTGCAACTGGGCATAGAAGTCATTAGTTGTAATTTTCGTTCGGTGGGTAAGACCCGTCATTTAGGAATTCAAAAAGTAATTGAACAAGGATGCGACTGGATCTGTTGTACTGATGCGGATTCAAGTGTACAGGAAGACTGGTTCAAAGCCATGTGGAAGCACCAACCCACTGACGCAATTTGTGGGGTCGTTGAAGTGGACGAATGGAAAAATTTAAGCTTGGAAGCCCGACTAAAATATTTAGGCCACTATCAGGACAAAATGGATCATCGGCATATTCATGGTGCAAATTTATGTTTTAAAACAAGTGTATATAATAATTCTAACGGATTTAGCCAGCTAGATTGTCATGAAGATGTCGACTTTGTTCGCCGTTTACAACAGGCAGGAGTCAACATTACCTGGTCCAATCAATTAAGGGTAACAACCAGTAGCCGTCTACGGTCAAAAGTTGCTGAAGGTTTCGCCTGTTTTTTACAAAAGCTTGAGTTACAGGAAGCAATGAAAAAACCGATCAGCGTATACAAATAAAACTATAAAATTATAAATTTTATACAATCAATTACTTGTAAAAAATTTAAAAATTCATCTCTAAAAGCTATTTCATTTAGAAAAATTCTGTTTATAATTCACACAAATTAAGCCCTGCTACTTATATTTTTCAGCTATAAGTCCGCGGGGTTTTTCTATGGATGATCGGTAATGGATGCCTGAGCTCTTTCTTTTGGAATGACAATGTTAAATTCACAGTTAATTTCTCGTCTTCAGTCTCCATCACCGTATCTCTGGCAGAAAATCGCCACTGCACTGTGTTTTTTTAGTCTAGGTTTTAGTACAGCTGCCTGGGCGCCATTAATTCCTTATGCGCAGCAGCGCTTATTACTGAATCATGCTGACTTTGGTTTGCTTTTGCTATGTGCCGGAGTTGGCTCAATGCTGGCAATGCCATTGGCAGGTCGTATGGCAAGTAAGTTTGGTTGCCGTACAGTACTGGCTGTTATTCTGGCTGCATTTCTGTTCATCTTGCCAGCGCTAGCGATTAGTCCTACCAGCTTGATGATGGCAATTACCTTGTTTTTCTTTGGTGCCAGTGCTGGTGCCTTGGGGGTAACCGTAAATATTCAGGCTGCCCAGATTGAAAAACTCATGGATAAAAGCTTGATGTCTGGTTTCCATGGCGTATGTAGCTTGGGTGGTCTGGTCGGTGTATTGGGCATGACCACGTTAATGGGATTTGGTCTGGCACCTTTAACTGGCACACTGGTCGTAAGTGTGATGTTGCTTGCGATTGCGATGCTGGCAATTCCATTCTGCTTAGGTGGTCAGTCATCAACTACAGAAGAAACTAATACAGCTACAGCAAAACCTGCGAAAAAAGCGCTACCAACATTCGCAATTTTAGGTATTGGCCTGATCTGTTTTGTATCTTTCCTGTCTGAAGGTGCAGCAATGGACTGGAGCGGTATTTATCTGGCAACCCAGTTTAATGTACCTGCAGCGCATACCGGTTTGGCTTATAGTTTCTTTGCTGGCTTAATGGTTCTTGGACGTTTTAGCGGTCATCTCATCATTCAAAGCTTGGGTGAAAAAATCACTATTTTACTAAGTGCTTTACTGGCTGCAGCAGGCTTATTCATGGTGATCTTTGCACCAGTATGGCAAGTCGTTTTAACCGGTTATGCGATCTTGGGTCTAGGTAGTGCTAACATTGTTCCATTGATGTTCTCTCGTGCAGGCCGTCAAAAAACTATGGCTTCTCATGTAGCATTATCTTATGTATCGGTATTTGCTTATACCGGTTCATTGATCGGACCAGCGCTGGTAGGTTTCGGTAGTGAAATTATTGGCTTGCGTTTAGTATTTACGGTCATCGCAGTTGCTTTAATGAGCATTGTAATCCTGAACCATCTGACTGCCGGTCACAAAGAATCAGAAAAAGCAGAAGGTCTTATTGCCGGCCTAGACCATAAAACACCAGCATAAAGCTATTGTTTTTTATGGGCTTTTCAGACTTATGCATGCATATTGAACTGGGTCGAGATGCCTTTGGCCACTGGTCGATAAATTCGCAAGCTTTGTGATTTTTTCAGGTCCGACAGGAACTGATCACGCCAGCGAATGATATCGAAATTCTTTAAGCCTTGCTGTAAATAGCGGTAACGTTCCAAACGTTCTGACTTAGGCATACGCAAGGCTCTTTTCAAGGCTTTGGCCATACTGTCCTGATCATAAGGATCGACCAGTAAGGCTTCCTTCATTTGCTCGGCAGCCCCGGCATATTTAGACAGAATCAATACGCCTGGATCTAATGGATCTTGCGCAGCAATATATTCTTTGGCGACCAGATTCATCCCGTCACGGATTGAATTCACCCAGCAAATATCCGCCTTACGATAGAGCTGCATCAGGGCTTCATGACCCAAAGTGTCATAGCTACAGTCAAAAGGCAGCCAGTCTGCATTGCCATGCTGATGGTTTAAATTCTGCACCGCAGCCTGGAACTGTTCATAAAGTTTTTTATAGCTGTTCACATCTAGTCGACATGGGCAGGCAATCTGTAATTGCTGGAACTGATTTTTAAATTCAGGCTGTTCATCCAGCAACTCCTGGAATGCATGAATTTTCTCCAGCAGCCCTTTACTGTAATCAATCCGGTCAACCGAAATAATGGTCTTATGGGCATGTGCTTTATCCAGATCAAAGGGCAGGTCAGTGACTTGGCTTTCAGCAGCCTGCTTCTGAATCTGCGCCGGGTGTACACCGATTGGATAAGCTTTCACATAAATCCGTTTAGACTGATAACTCAGGATTTCATCATTGCAATGCTGGATATTTAATACCTGTTCCAGGAAATCAATACAGTTGGCCTGATCGCGTGGAGTTTGCAGACCGATGACATCAAAATCTCCCAGATGTCGGGCCAGTTCCTGATAAGGAGGCAGCGTTTGCCAAAGTTTTAGTTCGGGGAAAGGAATATGCAGGAAGAACCCAATCCGGTTGCGCATACCTAATTTACGACAGTAATGCGCAACACTCAGAAAATGATAATCATGAATCCAGATGATGTCATGTGGTGAAGCCACCTGTTTCAGGTGTTTGGCAAAACGCAAATTGACATCTTTATAGGTTTTAAAATCCTGCGGCTGATATTCAACACGTTGATGCTGGTCATGCATTAACGGCCATAAGGCATTATTAGAAAAACCACAATAATAACCCTGGTACTGGGCTTCGCTCAGTGCACTGGTATGATATTCCACATTCTGATGTTTCAGAATCTGAAATTTCTGTTCCTTGTTCTGGTCAACTCTGGAGCCATTCCATCCAACCCAGATACCGCCTATATCTAGCAATGCATCCTGCAATGCAACAGCCAATCCACCAGCCTTCATACTTTCTGGGTTAGGTAGATTCACACGGTTTGATAACACAATGAGTTTAGACATGTGATTTCTCCAATCGTTGTTGTTCTTGTACTTCAATTACCTTTAAAAATTCTTTCAGGAAGGCCTGAACTTGAGAGACGTTTTCCAGTCTGTACCGTGCTAGGGTCTGGCCAGGGCCTACTTTGATTGAGCAGCCGTGAAGGGCATTGATGACTTTGAATCCGGCTTCATCGGTCAGGTCATCACCAATAAACATGGGATAATGATCATTGAGATGGTATTGCTGAATAATCTGTTGAATCGCTGAACCTTTATTGGCGCCTTTGGGCACCAGTTCAAAAACATACTTGCCAGCTTTTAACTCAAAGTCGGAAAACTGGTTGAGACATTCCAGCGCAAAAGCATGTACGCGATCTTCTAGTTGAGGATGTTCACGAAAATGTAGTGCAACAGAATAATCTTTAACCTCGATCCGCAAATCAGGGATTTGAACTGCCTGTTCCTGAATATATTGTTTTAGGGCTTGTAGCTGCGACTTATTTAAAGAGATTAATGTCTTTAAATTAGCTTGATAGATTAATTCCAGACCATGTGATCCAGCGATATTCCATTGCAGAGGGTGAATAAGTTTTTGTGCTTGTAAAATAGAACGACCAGTAACTAATATCAGCTGAATATATTGTTGTAAATTTTCCAATATATTTATAATTTCAGGTTGAATTATACTTTTATCTGGATCTGGGTGAAATTCAGAGATTGTTCCGTCAATATCAAGAAATAAAACAACCTGGTCTGAGTCCATATTCAGGTTGCAATCATTTAAAATCATCTTTGGCGATATATAAAAAGATGAGCTAGATGAATCTTCTAAATCTTGTTCCCTATATATGCCTGACATAAATCCACCTAAGTACTTGATATAAAATAGATTAAAATTTAGAGTTAAACTGTGTGATTTTTAATCTAATTAGTTTTATAACATATTCTATTTTTCAAAATGGCTTTAGGCGCAGAAAAGAAACACTTTTGACATGTAAAGTTACTTTGTAAAATTTGGAAATATTCAGCAGAAAAAGTTGATATTCTTTGTATATTTGTAAAATAATTTTTCAGTGATTTTTAATATATTAATAATGATATTTAAGGTATTGCATATTAAGTGATTGAGTAAGTTTGAGTGCTATAAATAAGATTCTTTTGATTATTTAATGTAAAAAATGGTTTTGATTTATATTTCTAAAAATTAATTCATTGGCTTTCTATTAAATAATAGGTATTAAATTGGAAATATTAAAAAACACATTTAATATAAAATAAGAATATAGTGCAGCCTATTAATTTTTTATTAAAGCCAGTTTTGAAAGGAAGGATAAATTATAAAATCTTGGTGCTACAAAGAAGAGTTAGGGTTATATCATTGAAGAGACTAGGTAGACATAACCCCATAAAGAGGAGAGCAGAGTGCTTATAGCTCTCTCCAGACATCGTTCTCATCTTTCAATGGAATAGTAAAGTTAAAGTCATCATCATTACTGACTAAAAGACTGGTAGGGGTTTGCATCAAAACTTTTAAAACAGTACCAGCTTCAAAAATAATCGGGTGACAGTTTTCCTTTTCCAAGGTCACTGGCTTAAGTAATTCAATCACAGAACTTTCCATATTTTTATTCCCAAATATTGATACTTCGCTGTTTTTTAATCTTAACATGATTTTTGCACATTTAACTAATTTTTGAAAAACCGAGACATAAGTCAACAAGTCGGTCAATTTTTCTTAAAAAGCGCTTAAGTCAGTAAATTAAAGGGATAGAGATTAAGATTTAATTTTCAAACGATTTGTGTTTCTTAAACTCGAATATTTTCAGTTTATTTACCGACGAAAAGAAGAGAAAAAGACAAACGGTACCAAATAGTCAATCTAGCGCAAAATCTGCTTGTCACTTTTTGACAGGCCAGTCATGATCTCCTCCATTATATTGCGTATGTTATGCGCTAGTATTAAAGCAAGAATCATATAATCTGATATTAATTTGGCTTTAGCGATTTTGTGTTTGTATGTAATTTTTTACATTGAATTGCAAATTTATGCTGCAGTTCGTTGAAAGTCTGAAAATAAGAATAAACTGTGCGTCATTTGGATGACCCCTACATCTATAAGGAGAATTAAGCCCCAATGTTTAAGTCATTTTTTCCACAACCAGTGTGGTTTTTTAGTAGTCTGGTACTGTGGTTTCTGATCAATCTTGGCCTTTGGCATAGTGGTGGATCAGGCTGGGGTGTCTATTTAGGTATGACTGAAGGTTATCATGATCTTAAAATGCCGATAGGAATCAGCCGTTTCTGGGCGCCAAAATTTCTCTGGTTCTATCTCTGGTTTTTTGTGAGTACCGCGATATTTGCTACCTTCTGGTATTTTAAAGCGAAACATCCCTGGCAGCGCTGGTCCGTGTGGGGCTCGGCCTTTATCCTGTTCAATATCTGGTTTGGGGTGCAGGTTAATGTGGTCTTAAATGAATGGTATAGTCCGTTCTATGACCAGATCCAGAATATGCTCACCCAAGGGGGCGGAGATGTCAGCCTACTATATCAAGGTGCATTGACCTTTATTTATATTGCCATGGTCTATGTCACGCTGGCAGTGTTTAACCTGTTCTTTGTCAGTCATTATGTATTCCGCTGGCGGACGGCAATGAATGACTATTATACGGCACATTGGGAAAAGTTACGTCATATTGAAGGGGCGTCACAGCGTATTCAGGAAGATACCATGCGTTTTGCCAAAACTACGGAACAGCTGAGTGTCTCACTCATTGAATCTCTGATGCTATTAATGGCTTTCCTGCCAATCCTGTATGAGTTATCGAGTCATGTAAAAGTACTGCCCATTGTCGGTGAAATACCGCATGCATTAATGTGGGCGTCGATCGGATGGGCAGTTCTGGGAACTGTGATTTTAATGATTGTCGGAATGAAACTCCCTGGACTGGAATTCAATAATCAGAAAGTTGAAGCGGCTTATCGTAAAGAGCTGGTTTATGGTGAAGATTATGCTGATCGTGCTCACCCGCTTACCTTGCAAGAACTGTTTAGTCGGGTACGTACGAATTATTTCCGTTTGTATTTCCACTATGCCTATTTCAATATGGTGCGCATCTGGTATCTGCAATTGGACAATATTTACGGATTATTTATTTTGTTTCCAAGTATTGCCGCGGGTGCGATTACACTCGGTTTGATGATGCAGATCCTGAATGTTTTCGGTAAGGTTCGTGAATCTTTCCAGTATCTTATTCTATCTTGGCCTACGATTATTGAATTGCTCTCCATCTATAAACGTTTGAAAGCATTTGAATCCCATCTCGATTAATTTTTTTCTTCTATTCCTAGACAATTTTAAAAGCCAGATCATTATAGGTCTGGCTTTTTTATTGATTAATTTTTATTCAAAATCCAATTGAAAATTACGATCTGGAGAGGTGCTAAAAAATTAGGATGAATGGTACCCAAACATCCCAATATTAGGGTATTCAAGCTATTTTTTCTTGGCTAGAATTTTAAGGGCCAGCCAGGGTGCTGTTTAATTTCCAATAATATGGCGTATAAAAACAATTAGTGTACGTAAAGGAAATTATTCAAATTATAATCTCATTCAGACAGCGATAGAGAGCATAATTGCCGTTATTGTCCATGATAATAATATCTCTAATTTTTGTTGAATGAGTAACCGGAGAACTGATCTGTTTCTTCTGTTTTTTTATATCTTTTTTCTACTGCTTCATCTTTCAATTGATGAGTAATCCAGCGTATTTGTTGACTTGAAGAATGTTAATTTGATCAATTTATCTGGATTAAAGCCGGATGAATTAGGCATTTTATTCCTCATTTTTAGTGATAGGTCTCGCTATATTTTTATATTTATCAATCTGTTGAGATTGTTGTTTTGGCACATTTGCTATATGTTATAGAGGCCTGGGGGAGATAAGCAGTGAAGCTAAAATTAATAATTCCAACAATATGTGTAGCAAGCCTGGCTGGATGTAACAGTATTCAGCAAATGAAATCAGATATGCAGCATCCTTATGTAAGTCCTCAAGAACTGATTGTTAAAAGAAACTTGAATCAGGCTGACGGTTCGGCAAAAGAATATGTTTATTCATGGGAAAAATCCAAGCAGCATCTGGAGCCACAATCCCTCTATCCACGAACCACCTTAAGCCAGTATTGTCATGAACGGGGCGGCAAGTTTTCTCTACTGTATAAGAGCCAATTGGCTTCAGTAAAAGATTCTGCCCAGAAGAACCGTTTAAGCAAAAACCGTTATGTCACTCAGGGTATTGGTGCCTATCAATGTACGATGCCTCAAGGACAAAACTGGATTGTTTCTATTGAGCCGATTTCTGAACATCAGCCAGATAAGAATAATACTACGCGTGTAGTCCGGATCTTGAGCAAACTTCAAAGCCCAGCTGAAGCACGTCATTTCTATCAGGGCCATAAGACTACGACTAAGTCTAATAAAATTGCCGAGAAGAATGCAGCCAAAACCTCAGTCAAAGATGAGAAAAAGGAATTAGATAAAAAAGAAGCTGATAAGAAAGAAATAAAAATACCTGCTATTGAACCGACAGAGGTTGCTGTCCCTGCTGCTCGTACAACTAGTATCGAAACGCCACAACAGCAACAGATGAAATTGTATGTAGCTGCACGTCGTGATATCAATAGCGGCAAGAACCTGAACAATGCCTGCAATAATGCCCAGCGTGCCTATAACTATGGCAAATTACAGGGTACAGAAGGAACACGTGTCTATACCGAATCCGGCATGCTAGTGGCACGCTGTTTAAGCAGTATTCCAGCCTATGCCAACCGTATTCCAAATTCCAAGGTTCAAGCCAAACGAGTACTGCAGAATCTGGCCACCAACTATAACCATACTGGGGCAAAGAATCAGTTGAGACAGTTAAAATAAGTCTATTATTTTCACATTCAGTTTGATCATTTATTTGGCAAAGTAGATGCACATGAAAAGTCATCTACTTTAAATATTGGTGATATTTAAAAAAGTATTTCTTAAGCATAGCAGAACTTAAAAACAATATTTTTCTTTTGAAGATCAATGATAAAAGATAAATAGTTATTCTGTTGATAGGAATAAAAATTAATTATTATTGGGTCGCAAATCGAACCTCATTTCAGAGTAAATTTCCCGCCGCCATCTCAGATTTTCTCCTCTATCTCTCTTGTTAAATACAAGCCCATTCAACGGCATATTCTAAAAATTATTGGTATATCTCTTGCTTAAAAATTATCAGTTTTGTGCTTATGGACAGAGCAAGAAAAACTAATTGATTTTTAACATACACAATAATGAGATTTATCGCTTGAGAAAACATATTTTAAGTCATTTGATTCTTGTGGGTGCATTTCTACATTCACCTGTGAGTTATGCAGTGAGTACAACTTTATTAAAATCGGCAATTGATCTGAATGCGATTGATCGGACGGTTGATCCAAAGCAGGATTTTTATCAATTCGTGAATGGAAACTGGCTGAAAACCGCAAAGATTCCAGAAGATCAGGCATTGTCGGGTGCATTTGCTGAAGTGAGTATGAGATCAACCCAGCAGTTATTTGGCATTTTTAATGAGCTGGCCAAAAAACAGCATCCGCAAGGTAGCAATGAACAAAAGGTCGCGGATCTTTATGCCAGTTATATGGATACCGATCGGCTAGAACAGCTCGGACTTGAGGCATTGCAACAAGACCTGCAGCGGATTGAAAGTATCAAGACCAAAAAAGATCTGGCAGAATTTTTTGCCTATGCGGAAAAAATCAATCTGAATTTGCCATTCTCTACCCGTTTTTATCAGGACCGTAAAGCTTCTTCCAAGGCGATGATGTATGTAGGGCAAGGTGGTTTGGGAATGCCTGATCGTGATTTTTACCTGAGTGAGCAGCCTCGACAACAGGAAATTCGCAATACTTATATGCTTTATATCGCCAATACCCTGAATTTTGCCGGTCAGCCTAAGCCGATTGAAGATGCTCGCACTATCCTGGCTTTGGAAAAGGCACTGGCAAAAATTAGCTGGTCCGCTGTGGAGCTGCGCAATGATGAGGTGAGAACCTATCTCGTTGAAACTAAAAATATTATTAACTATATGCCTTCTTTTGACTGGATGAATTATTTCTCAGAACTGGGCTTAAAAGGAGCAAGAAAAGAGGTTGCGATCTCGCAGATTAATTATTTGCGTCAGCTGGATCAGTTATGGAAGGTTGTTCCAATTGAAACCTGGCAAACCTATTTGAAATTCAATCTGATCAATAGTTATTCGCCATTTTTAACAGAAGTTTTTCAAAATCATCATTTTGAATTTTATGACAAAACACTAGAGGGTGTACAAGCACGTTCTCCACGGAATGAGTCTGCCTTGAAGCTAACTAACGGTATTTTAGGCAATGTGCTTGGCAAGCTCTATGTAGAAAAGCACTTTAATGAAAGCCAGCGCCCAGCGATACTGGAAATGGTGGAAAACGTCCGTAAAGCCTTTCATCTGAAACTGGACCAAGCTGACTGGATGGGTTCGGACACTAAAAAACAAGTACGGCATAAGCTAGATAGCATCAATATCAAAATCGGCTATCCGAAAGCATGGCGGGATTATTCAGCCCTAGAGATTCGTAAGGATGATCTGATTGGGAATATCCAGCGGACCCGGCTATTCAATTACCAGCGTGAACTGGACAAGGTGGGAGAACCGATCGATCCAGAAGCCTGGCACATGTCGCCACAAACAGCCAATGCTTACTATAATGTCAAGCTGAATGAAATCGTATTACCTGCGGCCATCTGGCAGGCACCATTTTATTATGATGATAGTCATGATCCTGCAGTGAATTATGGTGCCATAGGGGCTGTTATCGCACATGAAATTAGCCACGGTTTTGACGATAGAGGAAGCCGCTTTGATGCCAAAGGCAAGGGTGAAGAAACCTGGAACGAGCGCGACCGTAAGAAGTTCAACGAACGCACCAAAGCTTTAGTCGAGCAATATAAACAATACGAAGCTCTGCCAGGGCATAAGGTGAATGCGGAATTAAATAAAAGTGAAAATATCTCTGACAACCTGGGCTTAGGGATCGCTCATATGGCTTACAAGTTATCGCTCAAGGGTCAGCCAGCACCTGTCATTGATGGCTTTAGTGGAGATCAGCGTTTTTATATAGGCTGGGCACAAGTCTGGCGTAGCAAAAGTAATCCTGAATATTTGTTAAATAGCCTAAATATTGCCAGCCACGCGCCAGGTCATGTACGTGGCAATGGCGCCGTCCGCAATCAGCAAAGTTTCTATGAAGCTTTTGGGATTAAAGAAGGGGACAAGATGTATTTATCACCTGAAAAACGAATCTCCATCTGGTAACAGGATTTAAAAAAACAGGTCTGTTCATCTGAAAAGAAACTGGCCTATTTTTTTATCTAAATGACCAGCATGCAGAGTCAAGAACAGTTTAAAAATTGGCATATATGCTGCTTATAAAGATTTAAGTGTTTGATTATCAGGTCAACACGCATTGATAAATTCAACTGCGCAATGAAGCGCGAGGATAGCAAGCTTTGAAAATTTTTCTAAAAACCGCATTGGTAAGTGCTTTATTAGCCGTTTCCTCTGCAAATTATGCTTCAGATCAAACCGCTATTGCAGCACTTGGCTCGGGGATTCATCTTCAACATTTTGATAAAAAAATCGCACCACAACAGGACTTCTATCAGCATGTAAATGGGCACTGGTTAGAGCATGAGGAAATCCCGGCTGATATGCCAAACTGGGGCGCATTCACGATTTTGCGTGAAAACTCGACCCAGCAATTACATGACATTGTAGAAGAGCTGGCGAAAACCAAATCGGATTATGGCAGCAATGAGCAGAAAGTGGGGAGCTTATATGCCAGCTTTATGGACACGGAAACTTTAAATGCAAAAGGTATCCAGCCGCTAAAAGCAGATATCGCCAAAATTGATGCCATGAAAAGCAAAAAAGATTTCACTTTGTTGCTTGCAGACTATGCAAAAAACCGTGTCAGTACACCTTTTGAATTTGGCGTGATTCCTGACTTGAAAAAGTCTGATCAAATGGCGGTGTTTTTGGGTCAAAGTGGTTTAGGTTTACCGGATCGTGACTACTATTTAAAAGACGATGAAAAACTGAAAAGTGCCCGTGAAACTTATGTTAAACATATTGCTAAGCTGTTGACGCTATCGGGTGAAACAGAAGCAGATGCGGCTGCACATGCACAATCTATCCTGAACTTAGAAACTGAAATTGCCAAAATTCAGTGGGATAATGTGCAGAACCGTAATCTCGAAAAAATGTATAACGTCTATACATTAAAAGACGTCAAAAGCCTGGTGCCAGAATTTGACTGGAAAACCTATTTTAAAGCGACGGGTTTAGATAAAAAAACCAAAACCGTGATTGTGGCGCAAAAAAGTTATTTTGAAGATTTAAACAAGATTTTAAGCAGCACACCCCTCGATGTATGGCAAACCTATTTCAAATTCCATCTGATTGATGGCGCTGCACCTTACTTAAGCCAGGAATTTGCTGATGCAAACTTTGAAATGTACAGCAAAACCTTACGCGGTGTGACCGAGCAACGGGCACGCTGGAAACGTGGGGTTGATATGACTAATGCCGTACTCGGTGAAAGTCTGGCACAAGTCTATGTCGCAAAACATTTCCAGCCTGAACAGAAACAGCGTATGGAAAAACTGGTAGAAAACCTGTTGCTGGCATTTGAACAGAATCTAGAAAAACTGGACTGGATGGGTGCAGAAACCAAAGCACAGGCACACCGTAAGCTGAAAAGCTTTAGAGTAAAAATTGGCTATCCAAATAAATGGCGTGACTATAGCAAGCTGGAAATTAAAGATGGCGACCTGATTGGTAATCTGCGTCGTACCAACAGTTTCAATTATGACATTGCGCTGGATAAGTTGGGGAAACCGGTTGATCGTGAAGAATGGCATATGCTGCCGCAAACGGTAAATGCTTACTACAACCCAATGGGCAATGAAATTGTTTTCCCTGCTGCTATTTTACAGCCGCCATTCTTCGATATGAATGCTGATGATGCCGTGAACTATGGCGCAATCGGGGCAGTGATCGGGCATGAAATCAGTCATGGTTTTGATGATCAGGGTAGCCGCTTTGATGCAGATGGCAACATGAAAAACTGGTGGACCGAAGAAGACGATAAAAAGTTCAAGGAAAAAACCAAAGCTCTGGTCGAGCAATATAATGCTTATGAAGCGATACCGGGCTATCACGTCAACGGTGAGCTGACCTTAGGTGAAAATATTGCCGATAACTCAGGTCTGGCGATTGCCTATGAAGCTTATAAATTGTCACTAAATGGCAAGCCTGCTCCGGTGATTGATGGATATACCGGAGATCAGCGTTTCTATATTGGCTGGACGCAGGCATGGCGTGCCAAAGTTCGTCCAGAACTGGCATTACAGCTGTTAAAAACAGATCCGCATTCACCAGCAGCCATTCGTGGTCGTGCGACCTTACTTAACCAGAAACCTTTCTATGAAGCCTTTAGCGTCAAGCAAGAAGATCCAATGTATCTGGAAGAAGATAAACGGGTAAAAATCTGGTAAGTCTGATTTCCTCATTCGATTCCAAAAGTCCTGACTGATGTCGGGACTTTTTTTTATCTCTCAGGTTACAGAGTTCTACAGGTTTTCTAATCTTTTACATGCTACAAAGAAACTGCATTGTTCAAGCAGTTTGAACGGGTGAAAAAGGAAAGGAATATGGGATTCAAAGCTTTATCGGGTCTTCGGGCAGTCTTTATGACTACAGCATTGCTGGGTGCAACTCAGATTGCGACAGCCGGTCCAACAGTTGATCAGCTTAGTGACTGTTTAATGAAATCCACGACGGCCACTGATAAAACCACAGTCTTGCAATGGACCTTTGTGGCATTGGGTAATCATCCCGATCTGAAAGCTTTTAGCAATGTAACTGCAACTCAAAAGGAAACACTCGACAGAAATTTAGTGACGGTTTTACAGCGGATTCTGGTTGAGCAATGTCCAACCCAAACCAAAGCGGTGATTCAGGCTGAAGGAGTACAAGCAGTGGGCGAAAGTTTCCAGGAGCTTGGGCAGGTCACAGGTCAGGAAATACTGAAAAATCCGGAAATTAAAAGTCAGCTAAGTGGCGTACTTAAATATATCGATATGAGCAAACTGGTTACAACTTTTTTGACCCCTGAGGTGTGGAATAAATTAGGCATCACCCGTTAATGAATTGCAGATGCAGTAAACTTAAACCGCAAAAATGTAGTTTAAGTTTTATAGAGCTTGCCTGGAAACAGGCGGTCTCGAATTTCATTCCAGTTGGTCGATAGCCAGCAAATAAATGAACCTAAGGTGACCATCATCGTACCGATCCAAAAGGTATGCGATAGACTGGTATTCAGTACCCACATCGAAATGATAGACGAAAAGATCGGGCTAAAATAAGATAACGCGACCAGCATTGCGATATTACCCTGATTAATCCCGATATTCCAGGCTGCATAGCCCAATCCAGTTACGACCGAAACCAGCAACATATACAGCATAATATTCAAGTCAATATTAAGAAGTTGCGGCAGTTGTTCGTGATCTAACAGCAGCGTCTTGCTCCAGAGAACCACACTTACCATCGCGAAAAAGAACACGATTGGGTTATGTCCTTGGCTGTATTTTTTGGTAAATACACAATATAACGACCATAAACTCGCCCCAATGAATGCCAATATGTAACTGGTTGGATTGGCCTGCATGTTGTGAATGACGGTTGCTAAATGAATATCGCCGTTGCCCGTCTGGATATAAAAAATACCTGCCAGACTAATACTGAGCCCTACCACCACCAAGCTGTGAAATTTTAGTTCATGAAATAGAATGAACATGGCGATGGTCATACTGGGCCACAGATAATTCACCAGACTAATTTCAATGGCTTGCTGTGCAGTTTGTGCGAGTGCTACGGCATAGGCAAAGCAGATTTCATATACCAGAAATAATGCAGCTGCACTGAGCAGATAAAATTTGGGTATGGTTTTGAGTTTGGGAACGCCAAAAACAGCCAGTAAGAGCAGGGTGCTTAAGCTATACATCATAAGTACAGCCAGATCAGGTCCAATACTAAAACTGATTTTTTTGAGTAATCCCACGATAGATGACCACTGTAAAATGGCACTTAAGCCAATCAGCGTAGCGAGGTTTTTCGACATGGTAAGGGCGGGATGGGAGAATGTGCAGATTGTATTCCTGTTGAGTGATTTTCAATATGGGACAGACACGATTTTATGATCAAATTCAAAAAAATCGTTAACAACCGCTTTATGATTTGAATATCCCGATCATGAGTTTAATGATCCAGAAAATGGGCGTGAAAATTAGCTCGATACCATCGGAAAGGTTGGCAATTTTGCTTTGTCTGGCTGTGAGTGTACGTGGTTTGATAGATTTACGTCTTCTTGACTGATATGCGCCAATGATGAACACAAGAATGATCAGGATAATGCTGAGTAAGATAATGTGATTTGACATGTTTTTATTTTTCTTCGGTTTGTTTTTGATTTTATAGCAGAAATTTGACTTTTCTCTAATCCTCACTTGTACTTCGTTTTAGAAATACCTCTCCCTAACCCTCTCCTAAAAGGAGAGGGAACTTCCAATATTAAATTTATAGCGGCTTTTAATTAGGAATGATTTCTCCCTCTCTCTATGGGATGAGATACCGTCTTGGTAGTCAATCAGGTTTTGAGATTATTCGACCACTAAATAATCTCTTTGATAGGCAGTCTGATGTTTTAAAACGCCATAACACAGATGTATAAGCTTGCGCATTGCAGCACCT
>NZ_VOZF01000024.1:0-47463 GCF_013419905.1 Acinetobacter sp. YH12046 | reverse complement strand
AGCAACGTAGATAAGACCATAGCGAGTAAGCATACCAGTTGTGCTGGCGACCATAGCAAGAGTGAACCACCTGATCCCTTCCCGAACTCAGAAGTGAAACCTCTTAGCGCTGATGGTAGTGTGGGGTATCCCATGTGAGAGTAAGTCATCGCCAGCTCATTATTCCTAAAAAGCCCTCTGCTCACGCAGGGGGCTTTTTTTATGCGTGAGATTTAAAAAATTAAATCAAATTATATTAATTTACAAATTGGTTAATTACTGTTTAATAAAAATAAGTGATTAATAATGCTTAAAAAATTATATAAAAATGACGGTAGAGTTCATGAAATCACTATAGTTTTGTGTGTTTTTTTATCAAACTATGTTATAAAAGTTAAAACGGCATGAAAATTGCTTATAAAACGAGATTTTTATTAGGGGGTCATATGAAATTATCAGTGGGATTACGAATTGCCAACTCGCTGTCATTAACTCCACAGTTACAACAAGCAATCCGCTTATTACAATTATCCAGTCTAGAACTAGAGCAAGAAATCCAGCTACAACTTGATAGTAATCCTTTGTTAGAAAAAGTTGAAGAGCAAATCAGTGTTGAAAGTCTTTCGACTGTTGATGCGAGTCAAAAGGATTTAACCAATGAACTCAATGCAGACCATCTTCCGGACGATCTACCTGTAGATACCGACTGGGATGATGTCTATACTCATCAACCGACAAGTCTGGGTGCAGCAGAATTCGAAGAGCGTGAAGATAACCGTCAAAGCCAGCAAAGCTTACAAGAATATATGCTCGAGCAGATTAATCTGCTGCATTTTTCTCGCATTGATCAGCTGATTGCATACTGCATTATTGATTCTCTAGACGAAAAGGGTTTTCTGGATGCAGAAATTTCTGAAATTACTGCATCAGTACAGCATCTTTTATCTTCCATGGATTATGAGGAAGAAATCGAAGAGGATGAAGTACTCGTTGTTCTCAAGCATATTCAGCGTCTTGATCCGATTGGAGTAGGTTCCAGAAATCTAGCTGAGTGTTTATTGATTCAGCTAGATAGCCTACCAGTTAATACCCCTTGTCGTAATGATGCGGTTAAATTGCTGCAACATTATGAGCTGCTGATTACCAATGAATTACCCAAACTCATTAAGCAAACTGGTTTAAATCAGGAACAATTACGCTGTGCGGTTGATTTGCTGAAAACTCTTAAGCCATATCCTGGGCTGGAGTTTGAAAGTAAAGAATCTGATTATCAGATCCCGGATGTCGTGGTAATGAAAAAGAATGACTGCTGGCAGGTGACGTTAAATCCTGATGTGATGCCAAAGTTAAGACTGAATTCTTTTTATACCAATATGATCCGTCGTGCTGATCAAAGTGAAGATAATCAATATCTTCGTAATCAGATGCTGGAAGCAAAAAACTTTATTAAAAGTATCGACGAACGTCATAAAACTTTATTGAAAGTAGCTACCTGTATTGTTGAACATCAGAAAAGTTTTTTAGAAATTGGCCCTGAAGGTATGAAACCTCTGGTTTTACGTGATATTGCTGAAGAAGTCGAATTACATGAATCAACCGTATCTCGTGTAACGACTAACAAATATATGCTGACCCCACGTGGTTTATTTGAACTGAAATACTTCTTCTCGAGTCATGTGGGAACGACTTCGGGTGGTGAGGCTTCATCTACTGCGATCCGTGCCAAAATTAAGAAAATGATTGCTGAAGAAAATGCACGTAAGCCTTTATCGGACAATGCAATTGCCAATCTTTTGAAAGAAGAGGGGATTGATGTGGCACGACGCACGGTCGCGAAATATCGTGAATCGTTACATATTCCTTCCTCTTCTGAGCGAAAAGTCTTGATCTAGTTTTTGAAATTTGATTATTCTAGAGATTCATTATGACATCGTAATGAATCTTTTTTTCTTTTGAGGAATGGTAAAAATGATCTGAATAAATGCTTTAAATCACGATTTTGCTTGAGCAAGTTATTGTATTCTTTTCATTTTTAACTGTGACTCTTCTGATCCTAACGAAGGTGAGGGATAGAACTATGCAAATAACAATTCGTGGACATCATTTATCAATTACGCCAGCGATTGAAGAAACTATAAAAACGAAATTTTCACAGATGACCAAACATCTGGATCAGGTGAACAGCATGCAGGTTAAGCTTTCCAAAGATCATCAGATTGATAAGCGCTCAAAAAGAGGCAGTAGTAACCATATCGCAGAAGCGATTGTCCGTTTACCGGGTATTGAGTTTTTTGCCCATGCTAATGCTGATGACATGTATACCTCAATTAAAATTTTGACGGAAAAATTAAAAAAACAGATTGACCGATATCGCGAAATGCAGCTGAATCATCAGAGTTTAGCCATTTAAGCGACCAAATGGGGAAAAAGAGGTTTTTAAAAGCCTCTTTTTTTATATATATAATGTATGTGACTAATGAATTATTTTTTACATTTATAGTAAAATGACTCGTTTTACACCCTTAGTCCTATAAGAGGTCTTGTGATGAATAATGAACAGCTCGCTGAAATTTTAAAAGCCGCTTTTCCTGAGGCGGATGTTGCTGTGAGTGGTCAGGGCGGAAAATTCGATCTCCGTATTGTGGATGATCAGTTTGAAGGTAAACGTCCGGTTGCACGTCAACAAGCTGTTTATGCTCCTCTCAATTCCCATATTGCCAGTGGTGCAGTGCATGCTGTGACCATTCGTGCATTGACCAAAGAAGAATGGCGTAAAGCAAGCTTATTTGGAGCTTAATCAATTAATGGATAAATTCTTAATTCAGGGCGGTATTAAGCTCGACGGTGAAGTGCGTATTTCTGGTGCAAAAAATGCAGCGCTTCCATTATTAGCAGCAATGATTCTTGCTGATACGCCAATCACACTTAAAAATGTTCCAAATCTAAAAGATGTAAATACCTTGGTAAAGCTGATCGCAGGTCTTGGGATCACGATTAGTTATGAAGGCGATACAGTTATTGCAGATACCTCTACTTTGGATAACCAGTTTGCACCTTATGAACTCGTAAAAACCATGCGTGCTTCTATTTTGGTGCTTGGTCCTCTATTGGCGCGCTACGGTAGTGCAAAAGTATCCCTGCCAGGTGGATGTGCGATTGGTTCTCGTCCAGTCGATCAGCATTTGAAAGCACTAGAAGCTTTAGGTGCCGAGATTGAGGTTGAGGCCGGCTATGTCCATGCTAAAGTCGATGGTCGTCTGAAAGGCGGTGAAGTTGTCTTTGATATGGTGACTGTGGGTGGTACTGAAAATATTCTGATGGCTGCAGTATTGGCGGATGGTGTGACCACGATTCGTAATGCGGCGCGCGAACCTGAAATTACCGATCTTGCTCAAATGCTGATCAAGATGGGTGCGAAGATTGAAGGTCTGGATACCGATACGCTAGTGGTAACCGGTGTAGAAAGCCTGCATGGCTGTGAATATGCAGTGGTTGCCGACCGTATTGAAACCGGTTCTTACTTGGCTGCTGCAGCCATTACTGGTGGACGTGTTAAAACCACGCATACAGATCCGGCTTTAATGGAAGCTGTACTGGATAAGTTTGAGGAAATGGGCGCAGAAGTCACTCGTGGTGATGACTGGATTGAACTGGATATGATGGGTAAACGTCCGAAAGCAGTGAGCTTCCGTACCTTGCCACATCCAGATTTCCCAACAGATATGCAAGCCCAGTTAATGGCAGTCAATGCCATTGGTCGTGGATTTGCCACAATTTCTGAAACGATTTTTGAAAACCGTTTTATGCATGTTCCTGAATTGGCTCGTATGGGAGCCAATATTCAGGTCGAAGGTAATGATGCTGTCGTAACAGGTGTAGAAAAACTTTCTGCAGCGCCTGTGATGGCAACAGATTTACGTGCTTCATTCTCTTTAGTTCTTGCAGCACTTGCAGCCGAAGGAGAAACATTGATTGACCGTATTTATCATATTGACCGCGGTTATGAAGATGTCGAAGCAAAGTTACAAGGTTTAGGTGCCCAAATTAAGCGAGTAAGTTAATGAGTGATATGAGAAACGATGATCCAAACTTTGACGTAATGGGCAATTTTGATCATGGTTTAACGTTAGCATTAAGCAAGGGCCGTATCTTAAAAGAAACTTTACCTCTGCTTGAAACAGCAGGGATTAACCTGCTGGAAGATCCGGATAAATCACGAAAGCTGATTTTTCCAACCACGCATAAACAGGTGCGTATCCTGATTTTACGTGCCTCTGATGTGCCGACTTATGTTGAGAATGGTGCGGCAGATATCGGTGTAGCAGGTAAAGATGTGTTGATGGAACATGGCGCGCAAAATGTCTATGAACCATTAGATCTTAAAATTGCCAACTGCAAATTGATGACAGCAGGTAAAGTCGGCATGGAGCGTCCGAAAGGCCGTTTAAAAATTGCGACTAAATACGTGAATCTGACCCGTCAATACTACGCGAGCCTCGGTGAACAGGTTGATGTGATCAAGCTTTATGGTTCAATGGAACTTGCACCATTGGTGGGCTTAGGTGATTACATTGTCGATGTGGTCGATACAGGCAATACACTGCGTGCCAATGGTCTTGAACCACTTGAAGAAATCTGCAAAGTCTCTTCACGTCTGATTGTGAACAAAGCCAGCTTTAAACGTAAGCAGGCATTACTGAATCCGATTCTTGCTCAGCTTGAGCAAGCAGTGGAAGCACGCGAACAGGCGAAAAAAGCTTAAATTTAAGCTTTATCAAAGACCGTCCACTTTGGGCGGTTTTTTATTGCTGATTATAAATATAAGAAGCTCAATGCTTTCATCAATTTTATCAAAAGCTATTTCCAATAAAACTCATAGCACAAGTCTGTTCTAGCTACCGACAAAGTCTTTGAAAACAGGTAAACTAAAGCCTTCGAATTCAAACCTTATGGGTAAATTGATGCGACGTTTATCGACACAAGATCAAAACTTCAAGCAGGCGTTTGCTGACTTGTTGGCTTTTGAAACCGTGAATGATCCTGAACTTTTAAAAACTGTAGACCAAATTATTGCTGACGTACGTCAGCATGGTGATGCTCATGTTCTTAAATTGACTCAGCAGTTCGATCGACATCCAGCGCATCAATTTTCAGATTTGGAACTGACTCAAGAGCAACTTAAAGCAGCTTTCGAAGGCTTAACGACTGAAGTGCGTGAAGCTTTAGAATTGGCTGCAAACCGTATTCGCGAATTCCATCAGGCACAAAAACAGGATGGTTGGACGTATGTCGATGCTCTAGGTAATACCTTGGGTCAGAAAGTGACGCCATTGGATCGCGTAGGGATCTATGTACCAGGTGGCTTGGCTTCATATCCATCTTCGGTGTTAATGAATGCTGTTCCTGCACATGTGGCAGGTGTAGGTGAAATTGTTATGGTGGTGCCTGCTCCAAATGGTGAACTGAATCCATTGGTCTTGGCTGCTGCCTATCTGGCTGGCGTACACCGTGTATTTACCATTGGTGGCGCACAAGCGGTTGCTGCATTGGCCTATGGTACAGAAACCATTCCACGTGTCGATAAAATCACTGGTCCAGGTAACCGTTTTGTGGCTGCGGCAAAACGTGCCGTATTTGGTCAGGTCGGTATCGACATGATTGCTGGTCCTTCAGAAATTCTGGTCTATGCAGAAGGGCAGAACAATGCCAAATGGTTAGCGATGGATTTGTTATCTCAAGCTGAGCATGACACTGTTGCTCAAGCTGTATTTATTACGCCTGATGAACAGCTTCTCAATGAAGTAGAACAAGCAATTGAAGAGCATTTGCTAGCTCTACCAAAAGCAGAAATTGCCCGCACTTCAATTGCCAATCGTGGTGCATTAGTGCTTGTGAAAGATCGTGCTGAAGGTATTGAGCTGATTAACCAAGTAGCACCTGAACATTTAATGCTGTGTCTGGATGAAGCTCAAGAAATGGCTGAAGAGATTCGCCATGCCGGTGCGATCTTCATGGGACGTTATACGCCTGAAGCGATTGGTGACTATTGTGCAGGTCCAAACCATGTATTACCGACATCGGGTACAGCACGTTTCTCATCACCACTGGGTGTGTATGATTTCCAGAAACGTTCAAGCCTGATTATGTGTTCTGAAGATGGTGTGAAAACCCTTGCGAAAACTGCAGATGTTCTGGCACAGCAGGAAAATCTGGATGCGCATGCCCGTTCAGCACGCTACCGTTATCAGTAATTAAATACTTATATTAAATAAAAGATATTTCTTTCCCTTCGGGAGAGGTTAGGTAAGGGGAATTATTTGACCTCTCCCTAACCCTCTCCTAAAAGGAGAGGGAATTTGAGAATAGAAAATGTCGAATATCACCATAGAGCAAATGCGTTTTTGGAGCCCTGAAGTCCGTGAGCTAGAGCCTTACGTTCCAGGCGAACAGCCCAAAATTCAAAACCTTTTAAAATTAAATACCAATGAAAATCCGTATCCACCATCACCGAAAGTCGTGGAAGCGGTGCAAAAAGTTTTAGCCAATGGCGCAGATGTTTTACGCCTTTATCCAGATCCCGATGCATCTGAATTGAAACATGCCATAGCTAAACAACAAAATGTGGCTGCTGAAAATGTCTTTGTCGGTAACGGTTCTGATGAAGTTCTAGCACATATCTTTAAAGCCTTCTTTATTCAGGAACAGCCACTGCTTTATCCAGATATTACCTATAGCTTCTATCCAGTTTATAGCCAGTTCTTTGGTGTCAAAACCAAAATCTTGCCGCTCAATGAAAATTTTGAAATTGTGGTAGATGATTATAAACAGCCAAATGGCGGCATTATCATCACCAATCCGAATGCGCCAACCAGTATTGCGCTTAGTTTGTCTGCCATTGAAGAAATTCTGCAGGCGAATCCAGATTCAGTAGTCGTCATTGATGAAGCCTATGTAGATTTTGGTGCTGAATCAGCAGTGAGTTTGGTTGAGAAATATGAGAATCTAGTAGTCTGTCAAACGACTTCAAAATCCCGCTCTTTAGCAGGCTTACGTGTCGGTTTTGCGATTGCCCAACCACATCTGATTGCAGCGCTTGAAGCGGTAAAAAACAGCTTTAACTCTTATCCAATGGATCGTTTTGCCATTGCGGCTGCGGTCGCTTCATTCGAAGATCAGGAATACTTTGAAGCACAAAATGCTAAAGTGATTGCCAGTCGTGAAAAACTGGTTAATCAGTTGAATGAGCTCGGTTTCAAAGTCTTGCCATCAAGTGCGAACTTTATTTTTGCTTCACTACCATCAAAAGATGCAGGTGAGTTAGCAGCTGAATTACGGGAACGCGGCATTATCGTACGTTACTTTAATAAACCTCGTATCAATCAATTTTTACGTATTACCATTGGTACAGATGAGCAAAATCAGCGTTTAGTGGATACATTGAAGAATGATATTTTAGCTTAATTAAATCCACCCTAACCCTCCTTTGATAAAGGAGGGAACCTTTTTCTTTTTAAAGAGAGAGAATCCCCTCTTTTACAAAGAGGGGTTAGGGGAGATTTATAAAAAAGCGGCTCAACCGAGTCGCTTTTTTATTTATTTAGGTTTATACCAGGTATTGAGTAAATCCAGCATGGCCTCGACTTTATCAAAACACTCCTGATATTCTGCATCACAGTCAGAAGAAATCGTAATTCCGCCACCAGCCCAAAGTGAAACCTCATCTTGATATTTCTGAATCGAGCGAATCAGAATATTCCAGCTTCCTGTTCCATCAAAATTAAAATAACCTAATGAACCACAATACGCTCCACGTGGAGCACCTTCTAACTCTTCAATAATTTGCATGGCACGAATTTTTGGTGCACCGGTAATTGATCCACCTGGAAGTGCATACAGCAATACCTCAAAAGGATGTACACCTTCTTTTAAGGTCGCTTCGACTTCGCTAACCATATGATGTACTTGGTTAAATGACTCAATATTGAATAACTTAGGTGTCTTGACTGAACCTGTTTCTGCATAAACACTGAGGTCATTGCGTAGTAAATCTACAATCATGACATTTTCAGCCTGATCCTTCTTTGAGTCTTTTAAGCGTTGTTTGGATTGTTCATCAAGCACCGGATCGGCAAAACGTGGCATGGTACCTTTAATCGGTTTGGTGACAATTTTTCGATGTGCTTCAAAATCAATAAACAGTTCAGGTGAACAGCTCAATAATTCAAAATCACCAATACGAAGATAGCCCGCATATGGCGCATTGGTTAATGTCCAGAAAGCATGTGCAGTTTCTAATAATGAACCTTCAGCCAGTGCTGTAAATTCTTGGGTTAAGTTAATCTGGTAACAATCACCGGCTAGAATATAATCCTGAATATCCTGGAATGCCTGTGCATAGCGAGATTTGTTCCAACGTGGGCTGCAAAGGGTTTTTAATTGAAACTTAGGCGCTATGGAGGCTTGATTTAATAGATTTTGAAGATGATTGAAAATATCTGCTGCTTGCGGATCATGACTATAAAATACCCATTGATCAGCTTCGAACTTGATATAAGAATCAAATTGACCGATAAATAAGCCAGGTTGAGCTCGCTCCGGGTATTGGATGTGCTGTTGAGCAGCGTAATCATAGCCAATAAACCCAACATAACCCCCAGAAAATTCATTCGCTTGAATATCTGGAGTTTGCTCAAGCTCTAAGATGAGTTTAGCTATATTAGCCTGATATTGTTCGATATCCACTCTCTTAAATGACTGAGGTTGTCCATCTTGCACCATAAAATATTTCTGTGCACAGCAGGCAATAAAAGGCTGCCCATTATTATTTAAATATATCAGGTGATCTAAGGGGCTTAATGCATGCAATAGATCTTTAAGCTGAAGAGATGCAAAACTTAAAGGACAATGGTAAGGAGCTTCGTTCATTCAGTAGCGCATATTCCGATATGACCCGGTATTTTATATCAAGAATAGGAAAAAATATTTCTAAATCATCAAATACCGTTTGTCGGTAAGCTCAATATTGCGACCAACAACAGTTGATCAAAATATGACTCGACGTTAATTTAAGTGGGCGAGCAAAATTACTCAAGGAAAGATGCTTTGCGTTGTCAGAAAATAAAAAACACAACGTCGGCACTGAGTGATTCACAACCAAAAAAAATAGTACTCTTGGGAGAGTAAACAATGAAAAAATTCACAAAATTGGCTTTAGCTGCTTCAGTTGCTTTTAGTGCAAACGCAATGGCGATGCAATCACTGGACGATGCATCTCTAAGCGCGACTACAGGTCAGGACGGTTTGAAAATCGGTATCGGTATTTCAAAAATTGAAATTGAAAAACTATTTATCCATGATAATGATGGTTTAGCTGAGGACTCTACTGCAACAGCGGGTGTTATTGAAATTTATAATAATGATGGAGTTGTTCTTCGCCCTGGAGAGGCTGCTAAGGGTATTGTGGGTGGTACTGGTGAAGCAGGTGCGATCTATATCAAAGCAAATGGTAAAGGAAGAACAACAGCTAATGGTATCGTGATTGGTGCAAACTACGATGACAATGGTGCGTATTTACTAGCTTCACGTAACCTTGCAGATTTAACCATTGACTCAGATGCTGGTGCTGGTAATCCATTCATCAACATTGCAGCAGAAGTATCTGGCTTAGATATCAACATCGGTGAAATTGGGGTTGTAGGATCAGCTTCATCTCTTACAGATTATGAAAATGGTTTAGCTTCAGCTACTAGTATTCGCCGTGGTGGTGCTGGTAAGGAAAATGCGATTTTATCTGGCCTATCACTTAAAACAGGTCCAATGTCTGCCAATATTCAATTAGGTGCTGCTCCACAGGGTGCAATGATTAAACTGAATGCAACAATGACTGGCGGCTTAACAATTACAGATTTGGGTATTCTTGATAATTCAACGACTGGTGGACAAGTTGCTGACGGTGTAACCACTTCAGGCCCAGGTGAAATCTTCATTGAAAGCATCAAGTTAACCGATGCTGGTACTAAAGATTTGACATTGAACCAAAGCATCAGTGTATTTGGCGAATCAAGTGCAAACGATGGTTTCATTCGTATTATGAGTACAAGTGGTGCACATGATAACTATGTGAAAGGTATTCACCTAGGTAGCCAAAATGCAGCATCAATTGGTGATATGGAAATTCAAGGTCTGCAAACTTACTTTAGCCCGGCACCTGGCCAATATGCAAAAGGTGCAATTATTACCATTTCTGGTCACTAATTTTTACCTTAAAAAAGCGCGTGTTTACACGCGCTTTTTTTTATGACTACAACATCTATCTAAAAAAATAAAAAAAGACTGTATTTTTTTGAAAAAGAAGGTATCTTTCTAGTTACAGGGAAGTAGAGTGAAGACTCTATAAAAAGAAAAATTAGGCACATCATGCCAATGATAAGAAAAGTAAAAGAATATGTTAGAGATTGCATTGGGCTCGGCATTGATGTATTACGCTGCCAAAGAAGCTCTGGATATTAAAAAACAGCCACCAGGCGCTGTTCACTATACTGAAGTTCTTGATTCAAGAAATGATTCTTTCGTACGTATGCACCGCGAACATGTGGAAGTCAAACCTGCACTGTTAGACCAGTTTCAGGGAATTGTGCGTCAGGCTTATGATTATAGTTGTGGTTCGGCAGCACTTACGACTTTATTAAATGGCTATGTAGGTACCCGGCTGGATGAGCAGCAAGTCATGAATGGCCTAATGAAATTTGGTGAAACGGATAAAATCATCGAACGTCGTAGCTTTTCCCTTCTTGATATGAAACGTTTTGTTGCTGCCTTAGGTCTGGAAAGTGGTGGCTATCGCGGGGAATTTGAAGATCTGGTTAAACAGGGACAACCCGCCATTGTTCCTATTTCCTATGCAGGATTTAAACATTTTGTCGTGTACAAAGCTTATAAAAATGGACGGGTGTATGTTGCCGATCCAGCACTGGGTAATATCAGTTTTGATGAACAGCGATTTAAGGAAGTTTGGGAAAACAATACTTTATATTTAATTAATGTCCCTGAACAATATCGAAAAAACTTTTTGGCATTAAAAGAGTCGGATATGCGTCATGTCGAAGATGCAACCATTAACCGTTATGCTTTAGTTGATATGCAGTATCCACAGTTCTATATGGATAAAATTGCCGATAAAGCATCGACTATCCGTATGGATCGTAACCGTAATGTAGATTCAGAAAAATTTGGGGAATATCAATATAATTTTCTCAGACTTTATTACAAGAATAAATAAAACGAAAAGATGGCTATAGAAAAATTAAAAATGGTGAAATGGATATGAACAGTAAATGGATGAACAAGACATTCTTGGCGCTCAGCATTCAGATGGTCATGGGAGTGGCATGGGCTGCGGATGAGCCTGAACTGGGTGAGTATGAAACGGTTGAGGAAGAAGTAGTCGAGACTGCCGCATCCGTTGATATTCAGCCTGAACCAGCAGCAACTCAGGCTGTAGAAGAACCTGAACTTGGGGGGTATGAAACAGTTCAGGAGGAAGCTGTAGCAGAGCCTGAACTGGGAGGATATGAAACCGTTCAGGAAGAAGCTGTTGTTGAAACAGCTGCACCTGTTGAAGCTCCAGCCACTCAAGCAGTAGATGCATCTCAAGCCTTACAGAAAAAAGAAGGAGATGCTACTCAGGAAGCGAGTCTAGAAGAAGTATTTACTTCAAATGAGCGTCAATACTCACTTATTAAACAAGGTGAGATTTCATCCTATTATGATATCGATTATACCTATTATCGAGATACACAACTCGATATGGAAATGGCACAGGGCCAGTTGTATCAACTCCGTGTTCAGGAAAATGCAACGCATAGCCTGACCAATACTTTCACTTTTCAGTATGGGGTGAAAGATAACCTGACCTTAACAGCTTCTTTACCTTTAGTCGCTAAAACAGATCTATTAAAAGATACCTCTACAGCAGGATTAGGGGATATTAGTCTAGGTGCACGTTGGGAGCCATTCCCTTTAAAAGCAGGTCGTTTACCACTTATTTTATTTGCTAATTTGTCGACTAAAACAGGTGATAGCCCATATGAAATTAATGCAGCAAAAGATCTGGCTGCAGGCAAGGGATATTACTCAGCCGGTGTGGGGGCGAGTACACGTAAATATATTGATCCAGTGGTGCTATTTGCCTCTGTTTCTGCAAATTATGGGTTTAAGGAATCTGGCTTAGATCAGCGTCGTGGTACACGCATTATTGAAGAATTTGAACCAGGGATTAGTGGTGGTTTTGCTTTCGGTTTCGCTTATTCATTTAACTATGATGTTTCCATGACCATGTCATATCAGCAAAGCTTTAATACTGGTGCAGAATTTAAGTATCACACGGGTGAAAGCTATTCAGCAGCTGATCAGACTAGTTCTACTTTTGCGATTTCTTTAGGAGTGCGTGTATCCCCAGAAACCATTGTAAATGGTACGGTCGGATTAGGGCTGACCGAAGATGCACCAGATGTTTCACTGGGACTTTCATTCCCACTTGATATTTTAGGTTTCGGTAAGAAATTCAGTTAATAGGGGTGTCGTATGAAAAACATTCGACTTAGCCCGTTATTAACAGGAATTATTCTTGCGGGCTGTTCAAGTTATACCTTTGCACAATTAGGGACCAACCTTTCTGTTGACCTGCGTGCATTGTCTATGGGGAACGCAGTTACTGCAGATCCGCCAGGAGTGAATGCAATTCACTTTAACCCGGCTGCATTGGCTAAAATTGAAGGCTTACAAACCGAACAGCAAATTATTGTTGCGAACTTTGATATTCAGCGTGAATTTACGGTTCCTGCTGGATATAACGTTTTTGGTTATTCAGATGATCCAATGGTCTGTAATGATGGACCTGAAGTGTCTTCTGATTTATGTACAGATTTTAAGGGCCCAGTGAAGGGTGATGTAGAGTATGTCAGTCTCTACGTACCAATTTTGAAAAAAATGGTGGATTTGGGTGAAGGCCTCCCGATGGCAGCACCTACCATGGGGGTCTCTTATAAACCACCAGGCTCTAAAGCAACTTATGCAACTGCCGTTTATGCACCGCTAGTTGCAGGTTTTGGTCATGAAGATGGTAATCCTGCCAATTTTATGGGACAACAGGTTGCTCTGGAGCGGATTACATATTTATCTCCATCAATTGGTTATGAAGTCAACGACCAGCTTTCGATTGGTGCTTCAATCGGGATGTCTTATCAAGCCATTGCCATGAAAACAGATTTACGTTTTCCCAATGAGCTGATTGGCATGTTGCGTATGATTGATGAAGTCGTATGTACACCATTTAAAGAAAATTCTGACATCATTACTGACATCTTGTTGCTCGGGATCTGTAATGCTGATGAAGGAATGAACCCATTTGGTAAATTTGGCCAAATGCAACTTTCATTAGAACAAAATTTAAGTCCAAGCTATAACCTGGGTGTTCTATGGGAGCCTACTGAAGATTTCAGTTTTGGTATGGTTTACCAGAGTGCGGCCAAAATGCGCTTAAAAGGTAAATATCATATCGATAATGCCAAAGCGCCACAGGAAATGATTAAAGGTCTGATGACCTCTCCAACTGGCCAGATTTTAGCTGCAATTCTTGGTTTTCCAAATTATATCCCTTCAAGTGAATCGGGTCTGGTTTCCATGGATTTCGAATACCCAGCTCACTTTCAGGCGGGGATCAAATATAAGGTAATGCCAGATCTACAAGTCAATTTTGATATTGGCTGGACAGATTATGCTGCTTGGGACCAATTCAAGTTTGAGTTCGACCGTACCCTGTCTGCCTTGAAGATTGCCAAACTGTTATCTGCCAATGTAACGGATTCTTCACTTGCATTACCGCTTAGGTTTGAGTCGCCATGGAACTTCGGGATCGGAGTAGAGTATTCAGCAACTGACCGACTGAAACTTCGTGCTGGCTATGAACCACGTACCAGTGCCATTCCAAAAGATAAACGCAATACTATGGTACCGATTAATGGTGCACAGCTATTTGGTTTAGGAGTGGGCTACCGTTTTGACGCAGATACGGATCTGGATCTATCTATTGGTTTCTTACGCAGTAAAGATAATATTCCAGCAAATACCAGTAGCCTAGCGAACCAGACCGGGGTAAATAACCTGTTACTGAATCCATATGCAGGCTTGAATGTCAAAACAGATACCAAGATCACAATTTTAGGTTTGAACTATCGCACCCGTTGGTAAGGAAGAAATGATCAGAACAGGGAACTTAGGGATAAAAATGGTACTGGCATTAAGTCTGGTACCATGGTCTTTTTATACAAATGCCAGAGAGTTTATTACGATCATTGGGCCCGATGGGCGACCATTAGTTGTGCCACGTCAAAATAATGAGCAGAAAGAAACAACAAAAAACCAAGCGGCCACTACTCCGAAAAAATTGACTACGCCCGTTACATCTACTGCACAGGATCTGAAAAAATCCGAGCCAAAGGCGGTGGAAAAAAGTGTGACAACAGGTGAGCAAAAAAATAATATGGTTGTACAACCAGTACAACCAGTACAACCAGTACAACCAGTACAACCAGTACAACCAGTACAACCAGTACAACCAGTACAACCAGTACAACCAGTACAACCAACTAAACACGTTGAGTCTAGATTACCGCAGCACTTACCACCAGTGACACAGCTTCAAACCCCTGAACCTGTCATTCAGGCAGTACCTGATCCTGTTCAAAAACAGGGTTTCAGTCAGATTGAAGGGGTGGAATATGTGGATAGTGAATATCTGGAAAATAAAGAATTTAATCTGGAAGGTAAAAAACGTTTCTATAGTATGCCTGAAGGGATAGTTGATAAAAATATTGGGTCAACACGTGTACAGACGATTGAGCGTGAAAAAGGAGTTGGACAGTCGATTATAAAATCCTTGTTTCAACAACCTGTCATAGATTCTGGTCCTGTTGTACTGGCCCAAACCTACTACCGTATTTCTCAGCCTGAATCTGTAGAAAGCTTAGGTAAGCAGTGTTTTAAAGATAAAAAAGTTAAGAATGCGAAAGAGATTAGTGCAGGTAAATCCATTAATCTGTGGCCACGGGCACCGCTGAAATCAGATGAGTTTGATTATGAAATTGTGAAGCTAAAATCTGATATTAAAAATATTCAGATTCAGTCTTATGCTTCCCGTCAGAATAATCCTGCCTATTACTGGCCATTTGTTGTATTTCTGGATGAACGAGGCTGTGTTTTAGAAGGGGCGGGCGGTTTTAAAAATCAGGAAGCACAAGCCAATATTATTCAACATGAGAAGATACAGGGAATTATTCAGATTCCTGCGCAAAGCCAATATGTATTAATGACCCCACTCGCTTCAGCCATAGATGTTGAAGACAAGATGCTGACAAATTATGGACAACTAAAACTAGTCGCCATTCGATAAGGACGATTCGAGTAGAATAAGATGAAAAATAAAATATTATATCCATTTGCTTTCACTGCTTTATTTGCCGCCCTCAGCGGATGCGGAGGTGAAAGTGCGAATGTCATACCAGAACAAAATGATGAAGCCACCACGAACGGTTCATGCTCTGCTACTGCAACGAATTGTCTGGAATGGGGGCTTGAATATCCAATTGATGGTCTTAACTTTAATTGTAGTGGTGATAAAGAAAATACCTTTATTACTTTATTTGACCAAAATGATGGGGTGGCGTCAGGTACTTGTCAAAAAGCAGATAGTATTGAATTTTATCTAAAAAGTTTTAGTGATACCAAAATCAAATTGGGTACTGTAAAGCTTTCAGAATATATGAACCTCAGTACATCGAGCCAATTACCCCGACTCAGTGTACTTGATATTGCCAAGGGGATTACTGGTCGTAACATTGCCAGAATCGAACAGACAGATCCAACCGTACAGGTGGCGATGAAACTGGTCAAAATCTGGCAGACCTTGGCACTGGAAAAAGGTCGTATCTATAATCCGACAGATGTACAGCCCTTGTATATCACAGAGGATATGCGAAAGAATCTGGGCAAAATTAATAAAGATATCAGCCTGACAGATGCAAATTTAGCAGAAACCCTTAAACCTTTTATTGATATTAGCCAGATTAGTGATGATCAGGCCTTTGAAGTCGTAAAAAAACTGGCCAATATTGCCAGTGCAGCAGTATATCAACCAGAATTTTCTCTGTTCTCAACCTCAGGCATTATTAGCAGTAACTTGACTGGTTCCGATGGTCTGGCGGGTTGTAATAAATCTGTATGTGACATTAAAGATAAAACGACTAAATATTTATTTGGACATTTTATCCTGATTACAGACCGCCAAGGTTATACCTTCGGTAGTGGACTACAGTGGCGTGATACTCAGCTAAAACTGGGCTCCAATAATCTGGGATCTTTGGGTGGCATTAATGCGGAATTGATCCGTAAGGTCAAACCACAGCAAATTACTGCAGTACCGCAAACCAGCTGGATTAGCCCTGCCACGAGAATGCTTTCATCAAATGCACCATATAAAATGAATGTGGCTAACAACAGCAATCCATTAGAAATTTACCAAGGCCGTTTGCTGAGCGATTATGTGATTGCTGGTAAAGAAGCATTTTATAAGATGGCCACAGGTAAAACTGAACTCAGCGATGCTGATCGTGCCAGTCTTGGCTTATGGCGTTTTAATGCCGATGATGACAACTATAGTGGCTCAATTGATCTTTATAAAATTTTCCCGATTAGCTATCTGGATCGTCAAGTCTTTAGAACAGCTGAAAATGTAGAGCCAGGTGAAGAATATATTTTCCCAATGTATGGCAACATGGAGTTTAAATTTAGCGAAAACTCAATTAGCCCTGTTACAGTGGGTGTTGTGATTGATAGTAATGGTGATGTGCGTACCAATATGCAGTCCGCGAGCAATCTTGCAACTGATAGTATTAATGGTTGCCAGGGAGATATCTTACCGGCTGGACTTAAAGACAATAACGGCGTTCAACAATATCGTCTGGGTACATTAGGCCGTGCATTTATAGATGAAAAAACAGTATCTATGCGACTGGTCTTCGCTGATCCTGTATTTGGTTCATTAAATGGTGCCTTGGTAGGTATGAACTCCACTATTCAGGCTTCAACCAATACAGATGATAAGATTGTGATTGGTGGAGCATTACTCAATTTATCTAATGTACTGAATGGAACCAGTCGTGTGGGCTTTACCAACTCAGCTGGAGAAAGCGTAGGTTGGGCGAATACTTATGCCAGCTTCCAGAAAATCTATAACAACAATAATACTGATGAAACGACGGAGGAGACCAATCTGGCCAAGCTAAGTGGCGGAAGTGTTTCATTTAAATTAGCGGATTGTTATAGCATCAAAACCAAATAATAAAAAAAAGCCCATCAAATGATGGGCTTTTTTATAAAAAGACATTTTAACCTGTGTGATCCAAACGGGTTCCCAAGGTCTCTAGGTGCATCGGGAAGTTATTGGTTTTACGGTCTTCAAAATAATGACGAAGCGTATGCTCTACACTCGGGAAAGCCAGTTCACTCCAGGGAATTTCATCTTCGTTAAATAAACGTGCTTCAATGGTTTCTTCACCTGCACCAAATTTTCCATCAATCAGTTGAGATTTGAACAGGACATAAATCTGGCCAATCCGCGGAATATTGTACATGCAGTACAGCTGTTCAATATCCACTTCAGCTTCGGCTTCTTCACGGGTTTCACGTGCCGCGCCCTGTTCCATGGTTTCAAACAGTTCCATATAACCGGCAGGTAAAGTCCACAGTCCATAACGTGGTTCAATTGCACGGCGGCAGAGCAGGACCTTATCTTCCCAGAGCACCAATGCACCGCAAATCACTTTTGGATTAATGTAATGAATATATCCGCATGTAGTACAAACCTTGCGAACCTTCTGATCGCCTAAAGGAATTTTCTCTGTTGTTTTATGTCCACAGTTCACACAGAAGTTCATATTCATCATCAATGATAACAGTAAGGTCAGGATAACTGAAAAATCAAAATTTGGCATCATTTCTATCCCGCCAAATCAAAAATCAGCTATGATGAAATTACAGTCGCATAGGGAGCTGAATGAATGGATGAGCTGGGATTAATACAACGCTTGCAGAAACATTTACGATTTTCCAAACGGATTCAAACTGCACAGGCTGCTGTATTAATTGCGATCACAGATGAAGCTGATCCCAAAGTTTTGCTGACACGCCGTTCAGCTTATATGAATAATCATGCAGGAGAAGTCTCTTTTCCAGGTGGTAAACGCGATCCGCAAGATACCAGTAATATTGTAGTGGCTTTGAGAGAGGCGTATGAGGAAACGGCGCTTAATCCATTTGATGTGCATCTGATCGGGGATCTGCCGATGCAAAAGGCACGTAATGGAATGCTGGTCAAACCTGTGGTAGGTATAATTCCGCCTACCATTCAACTCATTCCTCAGCCGACGGAAATTGACCGGATTTTCTTTGCTTCCTTGCAGCATTTGCTGGAAGCCCAGCCGATGCCTTATGAAGTGCGGTTTGCCCAGCAGTCTTTATATTTTCCAAGTATGCGGGTGGAAAATGAGATTGTCTGGGGACTGACCGCACGTATGCTAATTTCATTATTTCAGTACGGGCTTGACTATAAAAAAGACTGGCCATTTTTACTTAATTCACCTGCGTTTAAACGCTCAAAATTTTTTAACCGTTGAACAGGATTTCAGCCATGTTATATCAGTTTCAGGGACATTCACCAAAAGTAACGCATCAGCCATGGGATGGTTGGGTGGCACCTACAGCGACGGTCATTGGGCAGGTTGAATTAGGTAAGCAGGTGAGTGTCTGGTTTGGCGCCGTTATTCGTGCCGATAACAGTAAAATCCGTTTAGGTGACTTCACCAATGTTCAGGAAAATGCGGTGCTACATACCGATGCTGGAATTGAAATGAACATCGGGAATTATGTGACCATTGGTCATCAGGCCATGCTGCATGGCTGTACCATTGGCGATAATAGCCTGATTGGAATTCAGGCAGTGATCTTGAATCATGCCGTGATTGGCAAGAATTGTATTATTGGTGCCAATGCTCTGATTCCAGAAGGGAAGGTGATTCCTGATAATTCGGTGGTAATGGGCTCACCAGGCAAAGTCGTGAAAACTTTAGATGAAGCCAGTATTCAGAAACTGAAAATGAGTGCCATGCACTATGCCGAGCATTTCCAGAAATTTCAAAATCTGGAAGAAGTACAGCTTTAGGCTGTTATCTGAATAATGTCCTCAGTTAAGCCTAGAATTTTCTAGGCATTTTTGTATCTGGCTTGGGAAAATCTCGCCTAGAAGATATGAGTGGAGTATTATATTCGACGTTTTTTATATTCTCTGAATTAAGGTTGTGCATGAAAGTGCTGGCATTGGAGACTGCCAATGAGCAGTGTTCCGTCTCTGTGATCGATGATACTCAAGAACTATTTTTTCAGCTTGATGCGCGCGCCAAGGCACAAACGCAAACCATTCTCCCAATGATTGAACAAGGTCTCAATGATCTGGGCTGGGCTGTATCTGATCTGACAGCGATTGCCTTTAGTCGTGGCCCGGGATCGTTTAGTGGTGTTCGCATCAATGCGGCTGTGACCCAAGCTTTGGCTTGGTCAAATGATCTGCCTGTAATTCCGGTATCCACTTTACAAGCTTTGGCGCAAGCGGCATATCGTTTGCATGGTTTAACTACAGTAACTGCCGTACTGGATGCACGGATGAATGAAGTCTACGTGGCCAGTTATCAGTTAGATGCTCAAGGGATTATGCAGGCTGTTGATGAAGAACAGCTTTTGAGTTATGAACAAGGTGCTGAAGCAGTCAAATTTACTGTGGTGGGTTCAGGTGCCAATCTAGTTCAAGAAACAGCATCTGAATATAAAAATGTCAGTGCAACAGCGCAGGATATTGCCATGATTGCGCGTGCAGCAGCAAAAACAGAAAATTGGGTCAGTGCAGAATTGGCACTTCCGGTATATTTACGTGATAACGCATGGAAAAAAATTCCAGAACAAGGCAAAGCATAATTAATCAGGATTAAGCATGGATCTTTTACTGCTGCTGAAAGCAGCAATTATGGGTATTGTTGAAGGTATTACTGAGTTTTTGCCTATTTCCAGTACTGGGCATCTGATTTTGGCTTCAGAATTAATGAATTTCTGGACTAAACAAAAAAGCGATGTTTTTGTCGTCGCAATTCAGATGGGGGCAATTGCCGCGGTTATTTATGAATATTGGGCACGGCTTTGGGGTGCAGCAACCGGGATCGTAAGTGGTGAACCGCAAGGACGCCGTTTAGGGATTGGCCTGATTCTGGCCTCTATTCCCATTGTGCTGATTGGTCTGACCCTAGGGCAAACTGTAAAAGAACTGCTATTCAATAATATTGCAATTGCCATTGGCTTGATCGTCGGTGGTCTGATCATTATCTGGATTGAAAAGAATCCACCTAAGGTACGTGCCCAGGAAGTTGAAGATCTGACCGTAAAAGATGCGATCTGGATTGGTCTGATTCAGGTCTTATCCCTGATACCGGGAACTTCACGTTCAGGTGCGACCATTATCGGGGCGATGTTCCTTGGCGTATCACGTAAGGCTGCAACTGAATTTTCATTCTTCTTGGGGATTCCGGTTATTATCGGTGCAGGCCTGCTCGATCTGTATCAAAGCTATGATGTTTACAGTACCACAGAAGACTGGACGGTTCTGGCAGTCGGTATCATCGTATCGTTCATCTCAGCGCTTTTATTAATCCGTGCCTTGGTAGCCTATGTGGCAAAACGTGATTTCATGGTTTTTGCCTGGTATCGCATAGCCTCAGGTTTACTGATTTTATTATTTGCCTTTACAGGTTGGAGATTATGGTAAGCACGATTCGCTTATATACCGAATCTGAGTATCAAGAGAAAGCACAGCACTTCGAGGCTGTGCTTTCTTCTCGTGGTGTAGAGGTTAGTATTGAGGTTATTGAAAAGCTGAATGCACGTTTCTTGCGTTTACATCCCGAACTGGCCCTGTGTGTTGATGCTGACGGCCTATGGCTCTGTGCCAATGGCATGAAAATGCAACCAGATTGGCAAGCAGAAGTAGGGCGTTTAAAACGTGCCTCTTTAAAATCGGAAATGATTGCTCGTGCTTGTAACCTCGGAGAAAAGCCGACTCTTATCGATGCGACAGCTGGGCTAGGTCATGACAGCCTGTTGATGGCACATTTGGGTGCTCAGGTGACCTTGGTCGAACGACATCCTATTTTATTTACCCTGCTTGAAGACAGTCATCACCGAGCGAAAAAGGATACTTTTCTAAGTTCGGTGGTTAACCGGATTCATCTGGTTTTTTCAGATTCTGCAGACTATCTGAAATCACAGGCTGAGCAGAATGCGGTCGTCGATGTGGTTTATCTGGACCCGATGTTTCCACAACGTGACCAGAATCAGCAGGCACCGAAAAAGCAGGCACAGGTGAAAAAACAAATGCAGTTATTACATTTGCTTTTACCGGAAGATGGTGAAATGGATCTGGGGGATAATCTCTTAGAATTAGCACAAAAAATTGGCAAGCGGGTGGTGGTGAAACGTCCTCGTCTGGCCGTATTTTTAGCTGGAAAAGAGCCAAATCATCAATGGTCTGGTGATGCTTGCCGTTTTGATGCCTATTTTCAGCATGAACTGGTTACTTAATATGAGAATTGCTTCAAAATAGATCAAGGATTTGTTATATATTTAAAAATTGGCATTGATAAAACTTATATCAAGCATAAACTTATTGGGCACATTAGCGAGCCACTCATCTCCCTGAAATCATATGATCGACTTTAAACCCTCCATCAATTTTTGGCACGATTTTAAAAGCAACCAAATTGCCGGGATGTGGTTATTTCTGGGATCTCGGCGTTCGCTGCAACTGGTGCGTCCATCTATTCTGCAACTGGTATTCTGGGGCATTTTGGGCGGCTGTGCTAACAGCCTGTTTAGCTGGCTTAGTTCTGGCCGCATGGGAGATTTCAACTCTCAAGGTCTCATCAGTTATGCGCTTTGGCCCTTTATTGCCTTGATTGTCGGGATCTTTTTGTCCCAACGGGTGAATAATCCTCGTCTGATGCTGGTACCCGCATTGCTCTGGCTAGTGCTGGATACACATATCATGCTGTTCCAGAGCCTGATCCAGTATCTGGGGGATCTGGATTATCTACCCTATATTTTCTATGCCTATATTCCGACCCTGTTTGTCATGCTGTTTGTCTGGCAAAGTCTGGCTGTGGTCTGGGTGATTTCACGTGAATTAAAATGGCCGTGGTGGGAACGGGCACTGATTATGCTGGCTACGCTATTTACTTTAGTGGTGTGGCAGATTTCGGTGAAAGATCAGCCCATCTGGAAAGTTGAAGAAATTCCACCAAGTTTTGCTGAAGATGCTTTCTATGCTCAGCCGATCTTGCTGAATAAGGCGCTGGATGCAATTGAATATGGTGAATTTGCACAATCGCACTGGTACTTCATGGGCGTCGCTGGCGCGAGTTATCAGGATGTGTTCTATTCAGAAATAGAGCGGATTAAAAAGCAGTTTGATACCCGGTTTGGGACTTTCGGCCGTTCGATTATGCTAGTCAATCATCCGGCAACACGGACTGAGATTCCACTTGCTTCCAAAACCAGCATGGAATTGGCCTTGCGCCGTATTGGCCAGCAGATGAACCGGGAAAGTGATGTACTGTTCCTGTATATGACCTCACATGGCTTGCCAAATGAATTTGAAATGGAAAATGCACCGCTAGATCTGGCATCAGTCGATCCAAAATGGTTGCGTGATACTCTGGATGCCTCAGGTGTACGCTGGCGAGTGATTGTTATTTCTGCCTGTTTCTCAGGTAGTTTCGCTTCGGCTTTGCAGAATGATAATACTTTAATTATCACAGCCTCTGCTGCTGACCGTCAGTCTTTCGGTTGTTCAAACGAAGCTGATTATACCTATTTCGGCCGTGCTTTCTTTGATGAGGCCATGCGTGAAAATAACAGCCTGAAAGCCTCTTTTGAGCAGGCCAAGACTACAGTGGCTAAATGGGAAGCAGCTCAGGGATTTGAACCGTCAGAACCACAATGGGTGATTGGCAAAAACATGGAATTGATGTTGCCACAACTGGAACAGCGCCTTTTCCCTCCAGCGACGACCACTTCAGCATCTCCGTCTGTCGCTTTGACTCCATAAACCAATCTACAACTTTAGAAAATAGAAAAAGGAATGATGATGGAACTGGTACAGAATAATCGAAGCTTTGAGGGTGAACAGCGGATTTATAGCTTTGAGTCTAAAATATTAAAAAAACCAACCAGATTTGGAATCTTCCTGCCGCCACAAGCTCTGGAAGGCCAAAGTTGTCCTGCTTTGTTCTATTTAGCTGGCCTGACCTGTACGGAAGAAACTTTTGCAATCAAGGCACATGCCCAGCGTCTGGCGGCCCAGCTTGGTCTTATTCTGATTACACCAGACACTTCTCCGCGTGGAGATGATGTTGCCAAAGGGGATCACTGGGATATTGGGCAAGGTGCCGGATTCTATATTAATGCCACTCAAGCACCGTGGGCTGAACATTATCAGATGGAAAGCTTTATCGTCGATGAGTTGTATGAACTGGTGTGTGAAGAGTTCGTAGTTCAGGCAGATAAGATCGGGATTTTCGGTCATTCCATGGGTGGACATGGCGCTTTAACTTTGGCTTTTAAATATCCGGAAAAATTCTGTTCAGTTTCGGCATTTGCACCGATTTGTGCACCAAGCCAATGTCCATGGGGTGAAAAAGCATTCTCAAATTATCTGGGCGAAAACCGCAAAGAATGGTTGAAGCATGATGCAACTGCGCTGGTTCAGGAAAAAGGTGCACTGTTTAGCGATATCCTGATTGATCAGGGCTTTTCTGACCAGTTCTATAGCCAGCTGAATCCGGCTTTATTTCAGCAAGCCTGCGATGCTGTGAACCAGAAATTAACCTTACGTGAACATCAAGGTTATGATCATGGTTACTATTTTATTCAAAGCTTTGTAGATGACCATCTACAATTCCATGCTGTGCAATTAAATCCATAAGCCAAGCAGCAAAAGCCAAGCAAACTTAAAAGTACAATGAAACTCCAAGAATAGGTCATATTTTTGGAGTTTTTTATATGAATATCAAATAAATATAATAAAAATGGCATATAAGTTGCTATTCAAAAATCAGGTAGAACCAGTTGCAGTTAAGAACACGATGCACAATAAGCCTGAACCAGAGATTGACCAACCATCACCTCCACTAGAAAAACACAGCTTCCGATTTCATGGCAGTGCCACTGAATATTTTGGAATCTGGATGGTGAATCTGATGTTAACCATCATTACGCTTACTTTGTATAGCCCGTGGGCAAAGGCACGCCGTATCCGCTATTTCTACGGTAATACCCAATTGTTAAAACATCGCTTTGACTTCATCGCCATGCCAAGCCGAATTCTGCTAGGTCGTCTATTGGCATTGGAGTTGTATGTGGTGACACTGATCTTGACCAATTACTCCATTCTTGTCACCAGTTCATTATTTCTGATTGCTGCGATCTCTCTACCTTGGTTAATTCGGATGACCCTGAAATTTAAGGCCCGGAATAGTAAATATGGCAATATCCGGTTTCATTTTAGTGGAAGCAATCGGGAAGCCTATAGGGTTTTATGGCTCGCGATATTGGTCAATATTTTCACCCTGTTTCTTTTCAGCCCAGTGGTGATCTGGCTATACAAACGTTACTGCTTTAATCATTTATCAATCGGCCAACTTCAGTTCAGCTTGGGGATCAAATGGTCTAAATTTATGTCAGCAGTCTATGTTCCCTTATGTCTGTGTCTGCTAATTGGTATCGCATGGATCGCAGCAATCGTTTACTGGGTCGATTTGATCGGTACAACCCTGTTTACCTTAGGTGTTGTGTTGAGCTATCTGTTTTGCCTGGCCTTGGTCTGGCCGATGATCTCTGCACGCTTATATATGTATACCTGGAATCATGTAGAGCTTGGTCAAAGCTATTTTAAAACCCGGGTAACGACATGGCGCTATAGCTGGATTGTACTCAGTAACTGGATAGTGCGTGCACTCAGTTTGGGACTCATGACCCCTTGGACGAGCATCCGTTTATATGAATATCAACTGGCTAACCTAGAACTCTATCTAGCAGAGGACGAAACTAATCTAAAAAATATCTTGCAGCGTGATCCAAATGCTATAGCCAATGAAGTACTGGATATCTTTGATTTCGATGCATCGTTATAGAGGCAAGTAGGATGAAGCGACCTGTTGAAGTCAGATTTTATGATGGGGTTTTGGCCGAAGCCCAGCGTGCATGGATTGTCCCTGATCAGCAACGCGGGATTGCCTTGAAACTCAGTGAAGAAACACCCAAGCAAGTGAGCGAGGCTGACTTTTATTTTAGTTATCCTGATATGGCGTATATTGGCGGGGTCGGGAGACGTAAACCGATTATCGAACTGCCTGAAGATCGTCGGATTGAATTTTTGACCAAAGCACCGCATTGGCTGAAGATTAAATCCAAAGAAATCTATCATGCCATATGGAAATTTGAACGTTCTCCACGCCTGATTTTCTTCTCGATGATTATCGTGATATGTGCGGTAATTTTTATTCTTAAATGGGGGATTCCTTATACGGCCCATCAGCTCGCTCAATTACTTCCCGAACAGACCTTGATCGAGGTAGGAAATCAAACTGAGCAGAAATTAATTGAGCAAACTGAGCCATCCAAGCTCTCCGCAGAGCATCAAGCACATCTAAAAAAATTGTATGAACAAAAAATTGCAGTAGGGAAACCCGCTAAGATTATTTTCCGTCAAGGCGGTGAAACCATGGGACTTAATGCCGCTGCGATTCCGAACAATACCATTATTGTCACCGATGAACTGGTCAAGCTTAGTGGTGCAGATGAAGAAGTCCTTGCAGTACTGGCGCATGAACAAGGTCATCTGGTACAAAAACATAGCATGCAAAAAGTGATTTCTAACCTGGGTGCAGCAGGATTATTTGCCTTGGTAACAGGAGACTTAAGTGATGTCGTGGCGGCATCTATAGCGGTACTCGCCGATGCGGGATATTCACAGGCGCTTGAACTTGCTGCGGATGATTATGCCATGCAACATTTGCATCAACAGCAGATCTCCAGTATTCATCTGTCGAACTTTTTGCAGCGGGTTGAAAACGCTAGAATCTTGGCAGAGCAGAGTAAAACGATAAAAATGAAAAACTTTACCCTGAATATTGATGGAAAAGAACGGCAAATTACCGAGTCTGAGCTGAAATGGTTGCGTTTGATTGGAAAACTCAAAAAATATCTGGAATCGCATCCCGAACTGGATAAAAGAATTGAACGTATTCATGCATTTGAAGAAAAAATGAGCCAACCTGCTTAGCCCTGATATTGAGTATAAAAATTCATATCTCTATATCCTGAGGATCGAGGCGTGTTTAGCCTCGATTTTTGATTGATGGATATGCGAGTTTTCCTGTCTTAATCAATCATTTTCATCCAGGCCAAGTGATATTAAGCATAAATACTGTCCAGCGTTACATAGCATTGTATTCACATAACATCCAAGTCACAGTAGCAGGACTGGATTTGGTATAATGAGAAAAATCCAATTTCAGTTAGCCAGGTCCTTTCATGTCCAAGCCTTATTTAATTGCACCTTCTATTTTGTCTGCCGACTTTGCCCGTTTAGGTGAAGAAGTTGAAAATGTACTTCAGGCCGGTGCAGACGTTGTGCATTTCGATGTCATGGATAATCACTATGTACCCAATTTAACCTTTGGTGCAGGGGTATGTAAGGCATTGAAAAAATATGGTATTCAGGCACCTATTGATGTGCATCTCATGGTGAAACCTGTAGATCGCATGATTGGTGACTTTCTGGAAGCAGGTGCAGATATTATTACGTTTCATCCGGAAGCATCTGATCATATTGACCGTTCTTTACAATTGATCAAATCGGGTGGTGCTAAAGCCGGTCTGGTATTTAATCCAGCGACACCATTGCATTATCTGGATTATGTACTGGATAAGGTTGATCAGGTATTGCTAATGAGTGTGAACCCTGGCTTTGGTGGACAGAAATTCATTCCAATGACTTTGGATAAATTACGTCAGGCGCGCAAGATCATTGATGCTTCAGGTCGTGATATCCGCTTAGAAGTAGATGGCGGTGTGGGACCAGCAAATATTCGTGAAATTGCAGAAGCTGGTGCAGATATGTTTGTGGCCGGTTCAGCGATTTTTGGCAAGCCAGATTATAAAGCTGTGATTGATGAAATGCGTAGTGAGCTGGCTAAAGTCGGTCAAATCCAGCTTTAATCTCTAAAATGTTTAAGGTGCATAAATCTGTGGATAACTTTATGGATAAGTGTGTAGATATCTATGTTGATAACCATATGGATATGTTGCATATTTTGTAATCGTTTGTAGCCTGATTGATTGTATCTTAGACAAAATTTGTATAAAAAGAACTCAATTGGAGTTCTTTTTACATATGTCAGCCCTTGATTTTAGTGGTCGTTTATTCATCAAAGGTTAATAATCAAGCCAAACAAAAAGTGATCAATAGGTCTTAGTTTTGTGTTTCATTGTGTAAGATCTCCACGCTATTTTTAAATTTAATTCATGTGCATAACTTAATAATATGGACTTATTCCTTGTTTGTTTTTCTTACTCAAGTCTCTGTAATGCCATAACACGATGTCCCATGTTGGCGTTCCTTAAGATAGGCTGAAATCTTCAAGTTGTCCTGAGCATTTGAGTAAGACATGGTTAAGTTAATTCTCATTCAGTCAAATTTTGTAAACGGCAGTTTGGTTTTGTCATCTGTTTTATAAGATGTTTATTTTTTTAGGGGGAACGACCTCCCTTGTTGATTAAATTTATAAAATTCAACAAGAAAAATCGTCAGGACGGCCTGACTCTGTTAATTAGGAGGAGGGCAATATGGCCTGGATTATACTTGTATTCGCTGGACTATTTGAGATTGTCTGGGCCTATTCCATGAAGCTCTCAGAGGGTTTTACTAAACTCACACCGAGTATTTTTACGATTGTTTTTATGGTGCTCAGTTTTGTATTACTGGCCTATGCCATGCGTACTTTGCCTCTAGGAACTGCCTATACCATCTGGACGGGCATTGGCGCAGTCGGCTCATTTCTGGTCGGTGTTATAGTTTTAGGTGAACCTGCTTCTGCTATGCGTATGCTGGCTGCGGTGCTGATTATTTCCGGACTTGTTTTGATGAAATTATCCTCCTCCTAAGAGCTGTTGAGCAGTTCTGATTTCGAGTAAAATAAAAACTGCCAAGCTTGATTCTGTAGGAGTAGGGCCATGCAACTCAGTTATATTTATATGGACTCGCCTGTAGGACAGTTGCAGCTGGTCGCCAATGAAACGGCACTGGTAGCTGTACTCTGGGATTGTGAAAAACCTAATCGGGTCAGGTTGGCAACTCTGGTTGAAGATCCACAGCATCCTGTATTGATAGAAGCTCGGCGTCAGCTTCAGGAATATTTTGCCGGTCAGCGCAATGTTTTTGAGTTGCCTTTGGACTTTGCTGGTACAGATTTCCAGAAAAAAGTCTGGCAGGCTTTGCTGAATATTCCTTATGGACAGACCCGAAGCTATCGGGAAATCGCTGAACAGGTCGGTAATGTTAAAGCAGTACGCGCCGTGGGTGCTGCCAATGGTAAAAACCCGATCTCGATTATTGCACCTTGTCATCGGGTGATTGGCAGTAGCGGTAAGCTGGTAGGCTTTGCGGGTGGTCTGGATAAAAAAGAAATTCTGTTAAATATTGAGCGAACCCATTAAGATCAAAATCATAAAATTAATGAAAATTAAAATATGGATCAGTTCGCAACACAAATCTTAGGCCAACTCTGGTCCAGTTTATGGTGGGTTCTTCTACTTTTTATTGGTTTAATCGTTTTTAAGTTATTTAAACCATTTATAAAAGGAAAGATGGGAGAGTTCGCTGTTACCACGCATGTCAAACTTTATCTGAAAGACCTTGAGTATCGGTTATTAAACGATTTGACTCTTTCGGATGGAGAAGGAAGCACAACACAAATTGATCATCTCTTATTAAGTCCTTATGGCCTGTTTGTGATTGAAACCAAGAACTATAAAGGCTGGATCTTTGGTAGCGAGCGACAAAAAACCTGGACGCAAAAACTTTATAAAAATAGCTATAAATTTCAAAATCCGATTCATCAGAATTATAAGCACATCAAAGTTCTGGAGCAGTTGCTGGCTGATATTATCGAGCCAGACCAGCTGCATTCTGTGATTGTATTTATGCCAGATGCGGTATTCAAAACCCCAATGCCGAATTATGTATTTCGGGGTGCAGGTTGGACAGATTATGTAAAAAGCTTTAATCAGCGAGTTATTTCTGATACCAAGATTAAACGTATCCAGATTCGATTGGAGAAGGAAGTACTAGAAAAATCCTGGAAAACCAACCGTGAACATGTTGCAAATTTAAACAGGCGAGAATCCGAACAAAAAAGCCTTTGAATCATTCAAAGGCTTTTTCTTAATTTTTCGAGGCTTTTAGCTTTTCAGTAATTTCAACCAGCTGTTTAATCCGTTTGACCTCATCCCAAAGTGTTTTGGCCTCAGGATAATGCTTGGACATCATCCCCAGCCATTGTTTGTAACGGCCGACCATATTCATTTCCTTTTTATAGGAACCATTCAGGAAACGGATTTGCAGTTCCAGTAGTTCATTCCAGGTGATAAGCGGCTCATCAGAATTCTGGCGAATACATTGGGTCAGATCAGGTGTAGTGACCGCACCACGGCCAATCATCAAGTCTTCACAGCCTGATTCTAGCTGACATTGCTTGGCATCGGCATTGGTCCAGATTTCACCATTGGCAATCACATTGATCTTTAAGGCTTCACGGATCGGTTGCAGTTGGTCCCAGAAGGCTGGCGGAGTATAGCCATCGGCCTTGGTCCGCGCGTGGACGGTGACCCAGGCCGCTCCAGCATCTTCAATGGCATGGGCATTTTCCATCATGAAGTTGCGATCCATATAACCCAGACGCATTTTCGCCGAAACCGGGATATGTGTGGGCACTGCATCACGAACAGCTTTGACCAATTCATAAACGACTTCAGGTTCATCTAGCAGCACTGAACCACCACGGTGACGATTCACGGTTTTGGCTGGACAGCCAAAATTCATATCAATCACAGGAGCACCCATGGCAGCGACTTTCACTGCATTGGCTGCCAGCATTTCCGGATTATTTCCCAGAAACTGTACATGCACCGGCGTACCGGCAGCAGTTTTGCCCTCATTTAACAGTTCAGGGCAGTAGGTGTGATAGATATGATCTGGCAGCACCGAATCCGTGACACGAATAAACTCGGTTACACACCAGTCGAAGCTCCCGACGGATGTCAGTACATCGCGCATAATCGGGTCAGTTAAGCCTTCCATGGGTGCAAGAACAAGTTTCAATGGTCAACACCTGTTAATTCGAAAAACGGTGTTATACGGCTTTTTGGTGGGAATGTCCAGGCAGTTTAATTTTCATATGAATTGCAGAAAAAGATTGAGTGTGAATGAGTATCTATTGATCTTTTGCTATCGAAATAAAAAAACCTTAAATCGACTGATTTAAGGTTTGGATTTAAATCTTAAAAATCTAATATTGTCTTAATCGATTAGTTTTTCGACTTTCATACTTTCACGATAATACTGACAGCCTTTATACAGCAGGAATACACCGATTACACCAGCTACAGCATTGACGATAGAAATCGAATTACCCACCATTAAGGTATTTTCATAATATCGGTCTGTAATCAGCGCCACAGCAGTTGTACCCACACCGAGTGCAATCAGGTTAGAAATCAACAGGAATTTGGCTGATACCTGAGAGCGCAACTGGTTCGGTGTCAGCATCTGGGTAGCAGCGGCTGATGCTGGAATCGGGAAGGTGGAGAAGAACATGGCGACAAAGATCAGTGCGAATGAAAGCTGCATATTGTCGACTTGGGTAAACAGCACGCTTGGAATGATCAGGGCAGCACAGCCAATTGCACCGGCACGGATTGCTGCATCGCTATAGCCACGTTTAGAAAAGAAGTCGATGAGCCAGCCACAGAATAGGGCGCCTGAAGTATTTGCGACAAGAATAATACTTCCAAGGATATATCCGGTCTGGCTTGCATCCAGGCCAAAGTGACGCATGTAGTAGGCCGGTGCCCAGCCGAGCAGGGAATACAGCATCATAGTATAGAAAGAGAAGCCAATAAAATGACAGAAGAAAGTCTTTTTATGGGTTTTAATAAAACCGATGGAATTCTTAAAAGATGCTTTAACGGCGACACCATTCGCATCCATTTTGAGGCCTTTACGCTCGGGTTCCCGTACGGTCAAAATCATGAGCAGCGCCAGCAATACACCCGGTAAACCGACAATCATAAAGGTCAGTTGCCAAGTCTTGATCTCACCAATTACCGGTAAAGTAACGAAACTAACATCCTTGAGCAGACCGATGACATAACCGCCGATCAGGAAAGCCAGTCCTGAACCGATAAAAGCACCAATGGCATAAACACCCAGCGCACGGCCTAGTTTATGTTTAGGAAACAGATCCGCCACGATTGAGTAAAAAGCAGGAGATAGGGCTGCTTCACCTGCACCGACACTGAGGCGAGCCAGGAACATCTGGATAAAGTTTTTACTGAGGCCACAGGCTGCAGTGGCCAGACTCCAGAAAGCGATCCCAACCGAAATAATTTTCACACGTGATTTCTTGTCGGCCAGTGCGGCGATCGGTACGCCCATAAAGGCATAAAACAGCGAAAAGGCCAGCCCCTGCAATAGGCTGAACTGGGTATCACTGAGCATCAAGTCGGCCTTAATCGGCTCAATCATCAAGGATAAAATCTGGCGGTCTACAAAAGACAAAATATAGGCCACCATACAAATGATCACCACATACCATTGATAGCTGCTACGTTCCGGAGTTGCTGGTGGAATTTCTGTAGCCACCTGTTCAGGGATAGGCGTAGTAATTTTTAGATGAGAATCGAGTGGTTGGACGTCATTGTCAACCTTGTCTATGACCAATGTTTTTTCATTCATCATGCAACATCCTGTGCAAGTTATAGTGATTGGTTTATTTGATACAAATTTAATTATTTTTATTTTTAATGTGTATCAATTAATCTAATCTAGGAGTAATTTGCACAGCCGTCAATATGTCTGGGTTAAAAAGATACAATTATTTTTAAATCAATAAAAAAGGGAATCAAATAGATTCCCTTCTTACTTTAAGTGTTTGAAAATATTTGTTAAGCAGCTTTTTCCACGAGAGTCAGGATGTCATAGGTCGCGACCAGTTCATTGCGCTGGTTTTTCACCTTGATGTCCCAGACCACGACACCATGCGGTCTCTGCTCATCACGCAGCGGTTTTGGGGTTTTCTGCTTGCAGGTCAGTTCTACCTGAATGGTATCACCAATTTTCACCGGTTCTACGAAGCGCAGGTTGTCCATGCCATAGTTGGCAATAACTGGACCTGGAGCAGCATCAACAAACAAGCCGGCAGCGGCAGAAACAATGAAGTAACCATGTGCGACGCGTTCACCGAACAAGGATTCCGCAGCCGCAATCTTATCCATATGTGCATAGAAGTAATCTCCACTTAAACCACCAAAGTTGACAATATCAGCTTCAGTAATGGTACGGCGTGCAGTCAGCAGGCGCTCACCAATCCGCAGTTCATCAAAAGATTTCTTGAATGGGTGTACGCGGTCTTCAAACACCTCAGCACCTGCGGTCCAGCTATGACCGACTTGAGTCAGCGCATTTGGTGAGCCTTGAATAGCAGTACGCTGCATATAATGTTTCACTGCACGCAGGCCGCCGAGTTCCTCACCACCGCCAGCACGACCTGGACCACCATGTACCAACAATGGCAGTGGTGAACCATGACCGGTACTTTCCTTAGCGCTCTCACGGTCCAGAATATGCACACGACCATGCCAAGGCGCGATCTTGCTGAGTAGCTGTTCAATATTTTCATCATGGTTACGCACAATTGAAGCAACCAGACTGCCTTCACCACGAGCCACTAATGCTGCCAGTTGTGGCAGGTCACTATACGGCATCAATGTAACAACTGGACCAAAGGCTTCGATGTTGTGAATCTGCTGGGCCTGAACCGGATCTTTACATAACAGTACTGTTGGCGGATAGAAAGCCGATTTTTCTGGATGTGCGACCTGAATGCTAAAATCCTGGCGCAGATGGCTACCCATGATGATTTCTGCTTCCTGTGCTAGCTGTTCTACCTTGGCAGCAACATCATGCTTCTGTTTAACGCTGGCCAGAGCTCCCATGGTTACGCCATCCTTTGCAGGATCACCGATGACCACTTTCTGTAGTTTTTCAGTCAGGCGTTGCTGTACGGTATCGAGCAATGCTGCTGGCACAAAGGCACGGCGTATTGCAGTACATTTTTGTCCGGCCTTGGTTGTCATTTCACGGAAGACTTCACGCACAAACAGGTCAATGGTTTCATCGTTGGCTTGCTGGGTCAGGATGGCGCTGTTCACCGAATCGGCTTCCATGCTGAATGGAATGGAGTGGGCATTCAGGTGTGGATGCGCACGCAGTTTCTGGCCGGTAGCAGCCGAACCTGTGAAGGTAACGGTATCCTGTGCATTCAGGTGATCAAACAGGTCGTAAGTCTGCCCGCAGATCAGCTGCAGAGCACCTTCTGGCAGTAAATTACTGGCTAAAATGTCTTTAACGACTGTATGTGTCAGTTCTGCACCTTCTGTTGCTGGCTTGACAATACAAGGTACGCCGGCTAGTAGAGTAGGTGCAATTTTTTCCAGCATGCCCCAGATCGGGAAGTTAAAGGCATTAATATGCACTGCTACACCAGCTTTCGGGCTCAGAATATGTTTGGCACCAAAGCTGCCCTGTTTGGATAATGGAATCCAGGCATCTTCAACCAGTGCCGTTTCATCGCTGAGTTCACGGCGAACCAGACTTGAATAGGCAAACAGAGTGCCGATCCCACCTTCAATATCAATCCAGGCATCTTTGCGGGTACAGCCGGTTGCGGCTGCCAGGCGGTAATAATCTTCCTTACGTTCCAGTAAATATTGTGCCACCTGTTTCAGAGCATTAGCACGCTGGTGGAAAGTCCAGTGGGCAATGGCTGCACCCTTCTGTTTGGCATATTGCACCACATTATGCATGTCGATACCGTGACTGCTGACCTGATAAATCGCTTCACCGCTAATAGCGTGATAAACCGTACGCAAGTCATTTTGTGCGCTATGTTCACCACCTAAAACCAGTGAACTCAATACTTTAACTTTAGCTGAGTAATTCGCCTGTGTGTCGTCCTGAAGATCCGTGCTCTGGGTAGTGCTGTCCAGTTCCAACATTGTATAACTCCATTTATGATACGTTATTGAGTTTATTTTTACTTTTGATGTTTCATAAATTGCAATCAAAAAGCTTAAATGTCAATCATAATCCGCAAACAAAAAAGTAATTTTGATGTAATTAAAAAATTAAAAACAATAAATACAATAACTTAATAAAAAATGCTTTTGAAAAATATATGATACTTAAAAAATAGTATTGATTTTATATTTGTATCGTTTTAATTTGAGTGTATCAGCACTTGGGATAAGTGAGACAAACATGAATAAGCAACAACAAACATTCGATCAGAAGATAGAGCAGGACATTTCGATTGAAGCGAAGGACTGGATGCCGGATGCCTATAGAAAGACCCTGATTCGCCAGATTGGTCAGCACGGACATTCAGAAGTGATTGGCATGCTGCCAGAAGGTAACTGGATTACCCGCGCACCGACTTTGAAACGTAAAGCGGTATTGCTGGCTAAAGTACAAGATGAAGCCGGGCATGGCCTGTACCTGTACAGTGCAGCAGAAACGCTTGGTGCAGACCGTGATGACATGATGGAAAAGCTGATTGCTGGCCGCATGAAATACTCATCCATTTTTAACTATCCAACTTTGACCTGGGCAGATGTAGCGGCGATTGGCTGGCTGGTGGATGGGGCGGCAATCGTCAACCAGGTGGCGCTGTGTCGTACTTCTTATGGTCCTTATGCACGTGCCATGGTGCGTATCTGTAAAGAAGAAAGTTTCCATCAGCGTCAAGGTTTTGAAGCCATGATGCAACTGGCAGAAGGTACACCAGAACAGAAACAGATGGCACAGGATGCAGTGAACCGTTTCTGGTGGCCGGCACTGATGATGTTTGGTCCAAGTGATGACAATTCTCCAAACAGTGCACAAAGCATGCAGTGGAAAATCAAATTATTCAGTAATGATGCATTGCGTCAGAAATTTGTCGACAACACCGTGCCGCAAGTATTGCAGCTTGGCCTGACTGTGCCGGACCCAGACCTGAAGTTTAATGAAGAAACAGGCCACTATGAATTTGGTCAGGTGAACTGGGATGAGTTCTTCGATGTGCTGGCAGGTAAAGGTCCATGTAACCATGAACGTATCGAAGCGCGTCGCAAGGCTTGGGAAGACGGCAAATGGGTGCGTGAATCAGCAGCAGTTTATGCCAGCAAGCAACAGCAGCAGTCAGATCAACGAAAAATCGCTTAAGGCAACGGAATAGCACAAGGATATGCAAATGAACAAGAATAACTGGTCTTTATACGAAGTATTTATTCGCAGCAAACAGGGTCTGAGCCACCGTCATGTCGGCAGCCTGCGCGCCCCTGATGATGAAATTGCCCTGCAAAATGCCCGTGACGTCTATACCCGTCGCAATGAAGGTGTAAGTATCTGGGTCGTGAAATCTGAACTGATTACCTCATCTCAACCAGATGAAAAATCGGAGTTTTTTGATCCTTCATTGAACAAGGTCTACCGTCATCCGACCTTCTATCACATTCCAGATGGCATCGAACACATGTAAGGTGGAGGAAAGAGCAATGACGAATCAGGTATTGGCACAATTTTTACTGCATGTTGGCGACAGTCAGCTCATCCTTTCACACCGTCTGGCAGAGTGGTGCGGTCACGCACCGGAGCTGGAGCTGGATATTGCATTGGCAAATATCGGTTTGGACCTGCTGGGTCAGGCACGTACCGCGTTGAGTCTAGCCGGTGAAATTGAAGGGCAAGGTCGTGATGAAGATAAACTGGCCTATTTCCGTACCGAGCGTGAATACCGTAACTTACTGCTATGCGAACAGCCAAATAATGACTTCGGTCAAACTATCGTACGTCAGTGGTTGATGGATCATTACCATGCTTTGCTGTTTGCAGCCCTGAGCAATAGCAGGAATGAAGAGATTTCCTCATTCGCCATCAAGTCGCTGAAAGAAGTGAAATACCATTTGCGTTTTTCAACCTCATGGATGGAACGCCTGAGCTTAGGTACAGCAGAAGCTCATGAAAAAATCCAGAATGGTCTGAATCAGCTATGGCGTTTTACCGAAGAGTTGTTCAGCCTGACTGCAGATGAACGTCAGCTGGTTGATGCTCACCTGATTCCGGATCTGGAACTGCTGAAACCGAAATGGTTGGAAACTATATCTGCTGAGTTGCAACGTTTTGAACTGAGCTTGCCAGAAAGTGGTGCTTACCGTAGTGGCGCCAAGCAGGGACTACATACCGAACATCTGGGTTATGTACTGGCGGAACTGCAATATATGCAGCGCAGCTATCCAGGCATGAACTGGTAAATCCAGCACATCACAGGGAGTGAGTGGCATGAACTTGATTAGACATGTAGAAGATCAATGCTGGGAGGTCCTGGCACAGGTTTCCGATCCGGAAATTCCAGTCCTGTCAGTCCTTGACCTGGGCATGATTCGTGGAGTGGAGATCAACCCACAGGATGAAATCGTGGTTCGATTGACCCCCACTTATAGTGGCTGTCCGGCAACCGATCTGCTCAAGGCGGAAATCACCCAGGCATTTGCAGCACATGAGCTGACGCCGGTCAAAGTCGTGGTCGATCTGTCAGAAGCATGGACCACTGACTGGATGAGTGAGGAAGGTAAACATAAATTGCAGCGATACGGTATTGCTCCACCTAAAGGTGAATCGAATAGCTGCGGCACTCATGTTGCACTCAGTGATGGTATCCAGTGTCCACATTGTCATAGCCACCACACCCGATTACTCAGTGAATTCAGTTCAACCGCTTGCAAGGCGCTGTACAAATGTCAGGAATGCCTGGAGCCGTTTGACTATTTTAAATGTATTTAAGGGCTTAAGCGCACAAGCTATAACAATAAAGCGTGAGATCGCCACAGCTTAAGAAGGATTTTGAAATGAGCCAGTTTATTCCGTTAACCATTAAATCGATTCAGCCTCAGACTGAACAGGCAATTTGCATTGCTTTTGAACTGAGTCCGGAACATGCCGAAAATTTTCAGTATCAGCCGGGCCAACACCTGACCATCCGTCATATGACAGAACAGGAAGAATTGCGCCGTTGCTATTCGATCTGTAGCGATAGTGATGAAGACATGAGTATTGCGATCAAGAAAATTGATCAAGGCCAGTTTTCAACTTGGGCGAATGAAAACCTGAAAGTGGGCGATGTACTGGAAGTAATGCCACCACAAGGTGTGTTTTTCCAGAAAGCGGCCAAGACTGGTGGTAAACATTATCTGGGTTTTGCTGCAGGTAGTGGCATTACACCAATTTTGTCTATTGTCAAAGCAGTGTTGAACCGTCAACAAGATGCCATTTTTACTTTGGTTTATGGTAACCGTTCCTGGAAACAGACTATGTTCTCTGAACAGATTATGGATCTGAAAGACCGTTTTAAAGAGCGTTTGCAACTGATCAATATTTTCTCGCGTGAACTGAATGACAGCGAGATTTTCAATGGTCGTATTGATGCAGAAAAACTGCAGCAGCTGTTCCAGGCAGGCCTGATTCCAGCAGAAACCGATCACTGCTTTGCCTGTGGCCCTGAAGAAATGATGAATGCAGTAGAAACCGTTTTGCCAACCCTTGGGATCGAACGCAGCAAAATTCACACCGAACGCTTTAATACCGGTACTGCACCAAAAGCCTCTGCGCAGCAGATCGAAAGCCGTACCGAGGAAAGGGTCAACATCATTCTGGATGGTCGTGAGCTGATCATTGAAGTGTCCAAACAGGATGACAGCATTCTGGATGCGGCTTTACGTGCTGGTGCAGATCTGCCATATGCCTGCAAGGGCGGGGTATGCGCAACCTGTAAATGTAAGGTGCTGCAAGGTGAAGTGGAAATGGCAATCAACTATAGCCTGGAAGAAGAAGAAATCCAGAAAGGTTATGTGCTGAGCTGTCAGGCGCGTCCAACCACTCGAAATGTTCGTCTCAGTTTCGACGAGTAAAGATTTTAAATTAAGCACCATGCAGATAAATGCATGAACGAAATAGAAACTTAAAAGGTGTGTAATGGATTACCAAACAATTATTGTTGAAGAAAAAAATGCAGTGGGCTACCTGACTTTTAATCGTCCAAAACAGCTCAACAGTTTTAATGAAACCATGCATCAGGAAGTATCTTCTGTCGTAAAACGCTGGGCGCAAGATTCAGCAATTCGCGCAGTGGTGATTTCTGCAGAAGGTCGTGGTTTCTGCGCTGGTCAGGACCTGAACGACCGTGTAGTAGATCCAAATGCTGATGCTCCAGATTTAGGTTTATCCATTGAAAAATACTACAACCCGCTGATTAAACTGATTACTGAAATGCCAAAACCGGTGATCTGTGCCGTAAATGGTGTAGCAGCGGGTGCAGGTGCCAATATTGCTCTGGCTTGTGACATCGTGGTAGCAGCGAAATCTGCTTCATTTATTCAGGCCTTCTGCCGTCTCGGTCTGGTGCCAGATTCAGGGGGTACCTGGTTCCTGCCACGCCTGGTTGGCCGTGCCCAAGCAATGGGTCTGGCGATGCTGGGTGACAAAATCTCGGCTGAACGTGCGCTGCAACTCGGCATGATCTGGCAGGTAGTTGAAGATGATCAGTTAAAGGCAGAAACTGAAAAAATGGCTGAACATCTGGCGACTCAGCCGACTTATGGTCTATCCCTGATCAAGAAAGCGATTCATGCCGCTGCAGACAATAATCTGGATGAGCAACTGATTCTGGAGCGGGATCTGCAACGTCTGGCGGGCCGTTCTAATGATTATCGTGAGGGCGTTCAGGCCTTTATGCAAAAACGCACACCACAATATAAGGGCTGCTAAATCTGCCGGAGATGGATTTGACTCGGCTCAAAGTTGTTGGATTTTTTCCTTTCAGTTATCGCTTAGCAACTTGGTCGAGTTGAATTATTACTGACAGGTATGAATATGATACCTATTTGGTCTGATGGTTAGCTAGGTCCTATGTTATATGTAGTAGTACCCTGATAGTAAATGAAATCTGAAAATATAGATTTATGCACTATTTTTATACTCAAGATGTTGATTTTTGAATTATTTTTTATTTTTTTTATTCAAAAAAATGATTTGGATGAGTAAGTGGAATTTAATATGTCAGGAATTTACAAATATTAAAAAATATGTATCGTATTTTTGGTGAAGAGTGATACAACCTGGTATATATTGAACTAAGCAGACAGCGCTAGGACAGGCGCAACAAGTATCGCCAACAGACTAAGGGATGGCGAGCTAAGGAACAAGAACGATGGAACATGTTTATATTTTTGACGGTATTCGTACCCCAATTGGTCGTTACGCAGGTGGTTTGAGCAGTATTCGTACTGATGACCTTGCTGCTTTACCGATCCAGTATTTAAAACAGCAGCATCCCAACCTGCCATGGGCAGAAGTTGATGAAGTGATTTTAGGCTGTGCTAATCAGGCCGGTGAAGATAATCGTAATGTCGCGCGTATGGCAGCACTTTTAGCGGGCCTGCCGGAAAGTGTACCCGCGATTACTGTAAATCGTCTCTGTGCTTCCGGTCTGGATGCGGTCGGCCTGGCAGCACGTGCAATTAAATCGGGTGAAGCGCAATTTGTAGTGGCCGGTGGGGTAGAATCCATGAGCCGTGCGCCATTTGTACAATCCAAGCCAACCACAGCATTTAGCCGTACTCCGGAAATTTATGACACCACCATTGGCTGGCGATTTATCAATCCAAAATTCAAGGCAGGTTTCGGCGTAGATAGCATGCCGGAAACAGCAGAAAATGTGGCTGAAAAATATCAGATTAATCGTGAAGATCAGGATCTGTTTGCTTATCGTAGCCAGCAAAAAACTGCACAGGCACAGCAGAATGGTATTTTTCAGGCAGAAATCCTGCCAGTGGAAATCAAGGGCGCTAAGGGTTCTACTCGGGTGATTGCTGAAGATGAACATCCACGTGCCGATACTACTTTAGAAAAGTTATCTTCTTTAAAAGCACCATTTCGAAAGGAAGGTGGTTCGGTAACTGCGGGTAATGCGTCTGGTGTCAATGACGGTGCAGCCTGTGTGCTACTGGGTAATAAATATTTCGCAGAACAATATGGACTGAAACCGCTAGTACGGGTGGTAGGAATTGCCAGTGCAGGTGTAGAGCCACGCTATATGGGGATTGGACCAGTACCAGCGATACAGAAAGTATTAAAACAGACAAACTTAAGTCTGGAACAGATGGATGTGATCGAACTGAATGAAGCCTTTGCCGCACAGGCACTTGCAGTGCTACGTGAGCTAGGCCTTCAGGATGATGATCCACGAGTCAATCCAAACGGGGGTGCTATTGCCCTTGGCCATCCACTCGGAATGAGCGGTACACGACTCGTGATTACTGCCATGAAAGAATTACAGCGCAAGCAAGGAAAATATGCCCTTTGTACCATGTGTGTCGGTGTTGGACAGGGTGTCGCACTGATTCTGGAAAATGTGGCTTAAGGACTGAATCAAAAGAGAAATCATCAGCAGTCAGGATGACTGCAGCAGGAGCAAGAATATGAATAACAATGCAATGGAACAGATTGAAACCGCTTCAGTAGATGAATTACGTAGCCTGCAATTGGAACGTATGAAAAAAACACTGCAGCATGCTTATCAGAAAAGTACGGTTTACAAGAAAAAGTTTGATGAAGCCGGTGTCCATCCGGATGACTTAAAATCACTGGAAGACCTGGCAAAATTCCCGTTCACCACCAAGCAGGATCTTCGCGAAAACTATCCATTTGGCATGTTTGCTGTGCCTCAGGAGCAGATTGTCCGTGTACATGCTTCTTCAGGTACTACAGGTCAGCCGACTGTAGTCGGTTATACCCAGAATGACATTAATACTTGGTCAGATGTGGTGGCACGCTCGTTACGTGCAGCAGGACTCAGCAGTAAAGATACGATTCAGGTATCTTATGGTTACGGCCTGTTTACTGGTGGTCTAGGTGCACATTATGGTGTAGAACGTCTGGGCGCTACCGTAATTCCAATGTCAGGTGGCCAGACCGACAAACAGGCACAATTGATTCATGATTTCAAGCCAACAGCTTTAATGGTCACACCATCTTATTGTCTGAACATTATTGAATGTCTGGAGAAAAAATTCGGGACTGCCAAGGATTGTTCCATCAAGACCGGGATCTTTGGCGCAGAGCCATGGACCAATGAAATGCGCCGTGAAATCGAAGAACGTCTGGGTATTGATGCGCTAGATATTTATGGCCTGTCTGAAGTGATGGGGCCGGGTGTGGCGATGGAATGTCTGGAATCCAAAGATGGTCCTACCATCTGGGAAGATCACTTCTATCCTGAAATTATCCATCCGGAAACCGGTGAAGTATTACCTGATGGTGAGCTGGGTGAACTGGTATTTACCACCATCACCAAAGAAGGTATGCCGGTGATTCGTTACCGTACCCGTGATCTGACACGCTTATTGCCAGGTACAGCACGTACCATGCGTCGTATGGATAAGATTGTCGGTCGCAGTGATGACATGATGATTATTCGTGGTGTGAATGTGTTCCCATCACAAATTGAAGAGCAAATCCTGCATATTCCGCAGCTTATTCCAAATTATCAGATTCAGATTTGTAAACAGGGTCACCTGGATACATTGCATATTCGTACCGAAATGCGTAAAGATAATGCTATAAATATGACACACCAATTGGCAAATCAGCTGAAAGTACAAATCAAGACCATGGTCGGGATTAGTGTCAGTGTGGAAGTTTTACCGGAAGGTAGCTTGCCACGTTCTGAAGGTAAGGCTCAGCGGGTGTTTGATATCCGAAAGTCCGCTTAAATACATCTGGATGACAGGCTCAGGTCTGTCATCCGGCTTTGACAAGGTAAATTGAACATAATGAATCCGAAATTAAAACAAGTAATTGATGATTTCATTCAGAATGAGACCCTCAGTGGAACCTCATTGGTAATGACGATTTTTGGTGACAGTATTTATCACCGCGGGGGAGTCATTAGTCTTGCCAGCCTGATTCAGCTGATGGATGTATTCGGCTTCAATGAGCGTTCTGTGCGTACCGCCGTATTCCGTCTGGTACAAAATGGCTGGCTGAGTTCTGAAAAAATTGGCCGCACCAGTTATTACCGGATTACCGAAAGCAGCCGTCAGCGTTTTATTACCGCAGACCAGAAAATTTACAGCTTCCAACATAATGAATGGGACCAGAAATGGGATCTGGTTCTACTCAGTTCAGTTGAACTGGAAAATAAACAGACACTGAAAAAAGAACTGGAATGGTTAGGCTTTGCCAATATCGCGACCAATGTCATGGCCTATCCGGGGTGTGATCAGCAGAAACTGCAAAACCTGTTACTGAATAACAAGATGACTGATCAAGTCGTAGTGTTTCGTGCTGAAACTTTACAGCTTTGGCAGGAATCTTATCCAACCATTAAACGCATGGTCGAAACCAATTGGCCAATCCCGGAACTGCATCAGCGTTATGAAAAATTTATTAGCGATTTCCGCGAGTTTTTCTATCTGGTGGAAAATGAAGAGGAACTGGATCCAGTACAAGCCTTTCAGATTCGTATTCTGCTGATCCATCAATATCGCCGTATTTTACTGAAAGACCCGAATCTGCCATTTGAACTGTTACCAACAGACTGGTTGTCACTGATTGCACGTAACTTAAGTACCAATCTATATCAGGCAGTATTTGCAGCAGGAGATGAGTTTTTCCTAGAGACTGCCCGGACCGCGGAAGGCCTTATGCCACCTGCACATCCACAATTTTATAAACGTTTTGGTGGCTTAAAGCAGCCGGAATTGACTTTTTAATATTTTAAAAAATCATGAATGTAATAGCTCAAGGAGGAGTCTATGCCATGTTATGCGATTGATGGGGTGATTCCTGTCGTCAGCCCTGAAGCTTATATCCATCCTACGGCTGTGCTGATCGGTGATGTGATCATTGAAGCCGGAGTTTATATTGGTCCGTTCGCTTCGCTGCGGGCCGATTTTGGCCGGATTCATATCCAGAAAAATGCCAATGTCCAAGACTCCTGTACCATCCATGGATTTCCGGACAGTGTGACCTTGGTTGAAGAATATGGCCATGTCGGTCATGGTGCCATTCTGCATGGCTGCGTGGTACGAAAAAATGCCCTGATCGGTATGAATAGTGTGATTCTGGATGAGGCCGAAATCGGGGAGAATGTCATTGTTGGGGCCAACAGTACAGTCAAGGCTAAATTCAAAGTACCAGCAAATAATCTGGTACTTGGCAGTCCGGCGAAAGTAGTTCGTCCCTTAGAGGAAAAAGAAATTGCCTGGAAAAGCCATGGCACCGAGCAATATATCCAGCTCACTGCACGTTGCTTGAATACCATGCAGGAAGTAAAAGCTTTAACCGAAAATTCCGCAGAGCGACGTAGTTATCAGAACTTTAAAGCGGATTATCAAATCAAGCAAAATAGTTAAACTAGCTGATGTTTAAAAAATTTAGATAATTTAAATACGCTAATTTTTTAGTTTTAAAAATTATTGGAAATGAAACCAAATTACTATTGTCGCCTTTCTGGATCGAGTTAAGCTGTTAGAAAACAGGTCAGGAAAGTGCAGATGGAAAGGCGGGAATTTAAAGACCATTTCTCCCAGCAGTCCCAAGATTATGCCTTGTTTCGCCCGCATTATCCGGACACTTTGGGGAAGATGCTGGCAGAGCTATCAACGAGTACCAAATTGGCTTTAGACGTCGGCTGTGGCTCAGGACAGTTTTCAGAGGTTTTGGCGCATTATTTTGATCAGATCATTGCCATTGATGCGAGTAGCGAACAAATCGCACAGGCCAAACCTCATCCGAAAATTCAATATCATCAGGCCTTAGCCGAAGAAATCCCATGTGTTGACCAGAGTGTAGATCTGATTTCAGTCGCACAAGCTGCCCATTGGCTGGATCTGGACAAGTTCTATGCGGAAGTTCGCCGTATTGCAAAATCCAATGCCATTCTGGCTCTTATTAGTTATGGGGTATTCAGCATTGATGAAGAACATCTGAATCATTATTTCAGACATTTTTATGAAGTGACGATCGCACCCTATTGGGCACCTGAACGTCGCCATGTCGATGAAGGATACAAAAATCTGCCATTTCCATTTCAGGAAATTTCTGTACAGCCGCCGGTATTACAAGTCGAGTGGAACTTTTACCAACTGATAGGCTATATGAGTACCTGGTCAGCCGTAAAAGCAGCCACCCAGGCACTCGGACATAATCCGCTGAATGTACTGGCAGATGCCTTATTGCCAGAATGGGAAGATCCAGAATTGCCCCGGGTGGTGAGTTGGCCGCTATCGCTACGAGTGGGAAGGATAAATCCAGATCAAGAAAAGGATAATTAAATAAAAAGCCCAGTCTTAGCTGGGCTTTAAAAATATAAAGTAGAGGTAAATCAATTTATTTGTTTAACAGCATTTCCAGCACAAATTTGGAACCGATAAAGCCGAGCGCCAGCAGGCCAAACCCAAGCAGGGTAAAGCGCACTGCTTTCTGACCACGCCAGCCAAATTTCCAGTGGCCGATCAGTAATGCACCATAAACCAGCCAGGACACAATACTAAAGGCAGTCTTATGGGCCAGATGCTGGGCAAAGAAATTATCGATGGTAAAGAAGCCAAAACCCAATGCCAGTGTCAGTAAAATGAAACCGGTCATCAGCATATCGAACAATAAAGATTCCATATCCTGATAGGAGGGCAACAGATTCACCCAAACCCGACGTTTCTGTTTTTTCTTCAGTTCACGATCCTGAAACCGCAAAATGACGGCCTGAATCGTCGCCATCAATAACACAGCATAAGCGGATAGGGACAAGATAATATGAATATCCAGGCCTAGAGAATTCTGTGCAATGACTTTCGCTGGCTGGGTGAAACTGAAACCGAGAATTAGGCCGGTTGCAGCGACGGGGATACCAATCAGGTTTAAAGCAATAATCGGCCGATAGGTACTGTAAATGATACTTAGCAGCAGCATTAGCCCTGACGTAAAGGAAAGTAAGGCAAATACATCATAATTCATCCCCATCGGGGTATACATGTCACCTGATAAAACCAAAGCATGCAGTACCAGTCCAACTAAAGCTGTTAAGCCGACAAACCATTGATTTGGAGTACGTTTAGTCATTAAATGAATGAACAGATACCAAAAAGAGGAGGTATAAGCGATTAATGCTAAGATCGTGTAAACCAAGGGTAGGCTAAGCATGTCAAACCTTTTTAAGGGTGATGAATATTCATTTATATAAATTCAGTGCGAACTACAGTATCCTATAGCATTCTATGCATAAATTTTCTATTTTAAGAAACAATTTTTTGCTACTGGCTATTTTAAGCGGATTTTGCAATGTTTGATACCTTAACAGAACGACTCACGCAGAGTTTAAGAAATGTTACTGGCTCAGGGCAGCTAACCGAAGACAATATTAAAGATACGTTACGTGAAGTACGTATGGCACTTCTTGAAGCCGACGTTGCGTTACCTGTAACTCGTGAATTTATCGCGAAAGTTAAGGAAGAAGCATTAGGCCAGGAAGTGATGACTCAGTTATCACCAGGGCAAGCCTTCGTCAAAATCGTCTATGACGAATTGACCAAAATGATGGGCGAGGCTAATGAAAGCCTTGACCTTGCAGCAAAACCACCGGTGGTGGTACTGCTTGCCGGTTTGCAGGGTGCGGGTAAAACCACGACTGCAGCCAAACTTGCGCGCTTCCTGCAAGAGCGTCAAAAGAAAAAAGTAGCTATGGTGTCTGCCGACGTTTATCGTCCGGCTGCGATCAAGCAGCTACAGACGGTGGCTGGCGAAGTTGGCGCGATTTTCCTTGAATCGAGTGCTACTGAAAAACCAATCAGTATCGTTAATCGTGCAATTGAACAGGCAAAAATCCAGTTTGCCGATGTACTGATTGTCGATACCGCAGGTCGTCTGCATATCGATGACGATATGATGGAAGAGATTAAAGAGCTGCATGCAGCGATTAATCCGACTGAAACCCTGTTCGTGGTCGATGCCATGACCGGTCAGGATGCGGCAAATACGGCCAAAGCATTTAACGATGCGCTTCCTTTGACAGGTGTGATCCTGACTAAAACTGATGGTGATGCGCGCGGTGGTGCAGCACTGTCTGTTCGTGCGATTACTGGCAAGCCAATCAAGTTCCTCGGTATGGGCGAAAAACTGGATGCGCTTGAGCCATTCCATCCGGAACGTGTGGCACAGCGTATTCTGGGCATGGGTGACGTGCTTTCTTTGGTCGAAGAAGTTGAACGCAAAATCGACAAAGAAAAAGCCGAGAAAATGGCGAAGAAATTGCAGAAAGGCGGTAGCTTCAACTTTGAAGATATGCTGATGCAATTCGAGCAGATGAACAAGATGGGCGGCATGATGGGCTTCCTGGACAAACTTCCAGGCATGAGCAATTCTGGTATTCAAGATGCGATTGCGCAGGCGAATCCTGAAAAGCAAGTGAAGAAAATGGAAGCGATTATCCAGTCGATGACCATCAAGGAACGTCGTAACCCTGACCTGATGAATCCAAGCCGTAAAAAGCGTATTGCAGCAGGTTGCGGTATGGAAGTCTCAGAAGTCAACAAGCTGATTAAACAGCATGCGCAAATGGCGAAGATGATGAAGAAATTTGCTAATCCGTCGGGTATGGCAAAAATGATGAAATCACTGAGCGGTCTGCAAAAACAGTTTGGCGGTGGCGGTGGTATGGGCCCACTGTTCGGCGGCAACGACAAAAAATAACTGTTTTAAATAAAAAAGGCGCGTACAGCGCACTGCTGTCCCATAGTTTGCTTTAAATAAAAAAACCTGAGTCCTAACAGTTAAAATATGAGTGCAAACAAACACTTTAACGACCAGGATTCAGGTTTTGTCACATCAGAATACCGTATTTCATG
>NZ_VOZF01000023.1:0-47670 GCF_013419905.1 Acinetobacter sp. YH12046 | reverse complement strand
TTCGCAAGAGATGCGATGGATGTCTGATGATTTGTAGTCATAAATTTTAGTCCCCACTTGTTTTTAAGTGGGGACTAAATTAAGGCTTATAGGATGAATTCATAAGGTGTGTTCAGCGGACGCTTACAAACTAAAAGCAACTATTGCACAATTATGTAAACTTACAGGAATTCATCGGAATACTATTAGAAACCGATTCGAACCTATCGAGAAACTTAAAGAAATTAAAGAGGCACGAATAAAGAAAGCAAAACAGAAAAAAGAAAAACTGGCTTTAAATAGTGCTGAGAATGAAATGTCACCAGAGAAGTTGTTAATACAAGCAAGAGCTGAACTTATCTACTGGTTTAATGAATATCAGAATATGAAAAATCAATGTGATCATTTCGAGCTTCAGTATAAAGAAATGAAACAATCCAAAGATTATTATAAAAAATTATACAAAACCGATCAAAATTTACTCTTAGAGGCTGAAAAAGAAATTAAGAAATTAAAAGAATTATTAAAATTTGAGGGTATTTATATCAGTCCTCTAAAACATTAATATGAAAATAAGGTTTTCTGTTGAGATAAAGTTTTTAAACTTTTGCCCAACAGAAATATTTTTATCTTCAAATAAACTTATTTAGACTGAAAACGGATAAGCAATAGGTTCATGATATTGATAACCTTCAACTTCAAAGTCATCTAATGTCACCCATGTTTCAATATCTTCAAGCGTTTTAATTTCAGGGTTGATATGGAGTTTTGGCGCAGGATAAGGTTCACGTTTAAGCTGAACATCACGCATGAGTTCTAACTGATCCTCATAAATATGCGCATTCACAATCTTGTGATAAGCCTTTCCAGCTTTATGTCCTGTAATTTGAGCCATCAGAGCTAACAGAGTAAAAACCTGAATTTGGTTAAAATTTTGGCCCAAAGGTACATCACACGAACGTTGTGATGATGTTAAGTAAAGTGTATCCCCTACCAAAGAGAAGGTATGAGTATGCATACAAGGTCGTAGGCAACCCATATCAAACTCCCCTGGGTTATAGAAAGTCAGAATTTCACCACGGTCATCAATACCTTCGCGTAAGTCATCATAGATCTTACGAAGCTGGTCAAACTCTTTACCTTCAGAGTTACGCCAATGGCGCCCTTGGACTCCGTATACTCGCCCCATATCGTCTTCACCTTTACGATGAGGGTTAGCTAACCAAGCTCCATTTTCGTTAGCATTTGCATTCCAAGTATTACAGCCAATAGCTCTAAACTGAGCAGCATTATCATAACCACGTAGGTAGCCTAATAATTCTGCAATTGCTGCTTTCCAATAACTTTTTCGAGTGGTGACTAAGGGGAATTCATTCGCCCCTACGTTGTACTCTAGATCAGCATTAATAACGGTTAAACAACGCTTTCCAGTCCGTTCATTTTCAACCCACACGCCTTCATCAACTATGCGTTGACACAAATCTAGATATTGCTTCATTTAACCACCTAAATATTACCAACCAAGATTCCACCAATATCACATTTATGTAATATTCAGACAAAATATTGGTCAAGTTTTCCCAAAAAATATTATTTTTCATTGCTTTGTAATAACCATGAAATCTAACATTAATGAGCTAATTCGATATTATAGAATGTTAAGTGTTTGTTGCACAGACCTCAAAGGCGTGCTTCATGACCCCTTTCCATTTCAATCATAAATCTAGATTTTTTCTGTTTTTTTATATCACCCCAAGGCATTTTCCTTTGCTTAGGATAAGAAACATATAACCATCTTTTTGCCCTAGTTACTGCAACAAATGCACTATTTCGTTCATCTTCGAATTGCTCTTTTGAAAGTGCCCGATAATCTGGGAATACCCCTTCACACATACCTATTAAGAAAACAATATCTTTCTCTAAACCCTTCATAGTATGAACTGTACTTAAAGTTAAACCTTTGTCGGAATTACTTTCAGAAAGCTGCCCTAACACTAATGCATTCCTAAAGGCCGTTAAAGAGTCTCCTACTCCTTTTCTTTTAAAGATTGTCCATGTGTGATTAAATTCATCTAGCTCTTGGATACTTAATCTAATATCTTCATATTTGGCATCTGAAACATTTGATTGTTTTTCAACCAAAATAGTAAATTTCTCACGAAAATCTTTGATTAATTTTGGTATTTTGGGATCATCGATCTCCAATTTATAAACAGCGATTAATAATTCTGATAACAGTTGACGATTGGGATCACTAGAAATATTTATTTTATCCGCTAATTCTAACAACGCTTCATTATTCCAATTTAAAGGTTCCTTTAATTGGAGTAGTTGACATAATTTTTTACCACTCACCCAATCCTTTGGATTCAGCTTAATTCGAATAGAAAAATCTAAGGTCTTAGCAAATTTAGTCGAAGGTTCAAGCAGTCTTTCTCCTTTCTTCAGAGAATAGGCAATATTATTATCTCTAAGGACTTTCTCCAAGCTATTAAATACAAAACGATTTCTAGCGATAACCACCATCTTATCAAGTGTGATTTCACCCTCAATCTCATAATGTATTCTCATTTGAAGTAAATTTTGTATCTGAGCTACGACCCCTTTAGCTTCCTCTATCTCATTCTCATACTCATTAAAATGTACTTGCCCCTCTAGAGCGTACTCACTTACAACCTGAGAATCCGATTTTAGCTTATTCACAACTTGAATAACTTCTCTTGTACTTCTGTAGTTCTCTTTTAAATCATATTTTTTTGGTAAAAAATCCCTTACAAACTCATCACATAGATATCTATTAGATGATCCATTAAAACCATAAATCATTTGATTAGGATCACCAACCATAAAGATACTTTTTAATGTGTCACCACAAAAAGCCTTGATAAACTCATACTGTATTTTATTAAGATCTTGAGCCTCATCAACACAAATATGTTTATATTTTGCTCTGTAAATTTTGGCTATCCAATCATGTGTTATCAATATTCGATGCGCATATACTAAAATATCATCATAATCAATTCCCCCACTACGAATCATTGAATCCTGATAATCTAGATATATTTTCCATACATTTTTATTTTGATAGAGTTCAAAGACCTCAAACTCCGTAAGAAGCTCTCTTTTAATATGAGCAAAGATCTCTAAATATCTCTGTAGTGCCTTTTCCCTATTTCTCAGCTCTTTCGTATCTGTAACATTTAAATATTCATCAACATCAATGCCATCTTCACGTAAAGATTGCATGAAAATTTCCATTTTATCCTGATCTCTTTCGTAAATATGAAGATCCGTTGGTAATCCAACAGTATGACCATATTTCTCAAGAATTCTTTGTGCAACTGAATGAATAGTAGTAATCCAAGTTCTCTCTTGAATATTTTCTTCTTGAGAAAGTCTCATCAACATTTCATCAGCAGCTTTATTTGTAAATGTGAAAGCAATAACTCCATCCTTCTTAGTCAATGCCAATATATACTTAATACGCTCTGTGAGAACCCTAGTTTTTCCTGCTCCCGCAGAGGCAAGGACTTGAATAGCTATATCAACTGGTGCTTTCACAATCTGAAGCTGTACCTTTGAGAGATTCATATCAAGTTCCAGTAATTATTTGTTGAAAAAGATCTTTTACTTTTTGTGGTAAGTTATCAACAGGTAAAGATAATAAACTTTCAGCAATAGCTTTTGCATACTGAGGTTTACTTGAATCCAAAATATCAAGGATCGCTCGTTTTTTTCCAGCGTCACCATCGTAGTCTCTAATTTGAGATTCAAATATAAATTGGTTGCATGTTGTGCATGGAGGTTTACTAGATTTAACCTGTCTTAATGGAGTGCCATTCTTAAGCTCTATCCAATGTTGTAAATACTCTTCACCATTAACTTCTCTAATAGTATTTTCTATTAACTCTGTATAATTCTGATCTAGTAAGTATCCTTCAAAGTCAGTACCATCTAGAATAATAATATTATTGCAGTTCTCTAAATCCACTTCTCCAAAGACTTTCTCATAATTTTTCTTTAGTTGTTGTACAGTCGCTGGCTCACCATCAGAAAATATAAAAACAGGAATATCTAGATCCTTAGCTAACGTTAAAAATGGAAGATATCTAGCTCCAGAACCGTTTACTCCAACGAAATTTATTCCCAATTCAAAAGCAGTTTTCCCTGAATATGCCTCAAATAATAATGGTAAAACTTGTTCTTCTGTTTCTCCTTCAGAAAGCACTATAGCTTTTGAAAACAATAATTCACCTCTAGAATGAATTACCTCACGTTTTATTTTCCTTAAATCATCGCCCTCAAAATTTTCTCTTAATTGAAATACTTTGACCGAATCATCAATAATTTTTAAATATCTAATCTCATTAACCTCTGCCAACCCCGCAATATAAGGAGAATGTGAACTAATAATTACTTGACCATGTGAATTAATTAGTTGCTTATATAATGTCCTTTGAGCATTTGGATGTAAATGTGCTTCAGGCTCTTCTGCTGCCATAATTGGAAACAAAGGTTCCATTTCTTGTTCATGTTTAGATACTAATAGCTCTGTAAAGGCTTTAACAGTCAACATTGATGCCCAACTTCTCGTCCCCATTCCATGATATTCCATAGAAAATGAGTTATCGGACGAGCTTCCATAATGCACACTGAATCTTTTTGAAAGATCTCTAATTCTTTTAGGAAATGGTGTGAGTTCGGTTTGCCCATCACAATTCAAAGAATGGTTTAATGTATCTAAATGATTCTTTAATTGTTTTAATGGATCGCTCTTTTCAATAGCCGCCTGATTCACCTCAGCTACCATTTGCTCAAGCGAAGCAATATCGTTTTGACTATACTCTACGCTAGAAAGAACACGACCGATAAAAGAAGATTTGTCTTTTAATTCACTATAAATATCACGTTGTGCATCAATCGAAATAAATGGTACACAATCTAATTTTTTCTTAAATTTATTATTCGTATTTATGTTTGTACTTTGCCAATTATCGTACTCTGGCCAATGATCTAAATGGTATCTTTCAACAAGATATCCCCCTTTAATTGAATCAGGTTTTACTATAGTTCTAATACCAACAAATTGCTGACCATCAACTTGTGATTGGATCTTATCTGCAAACTCTTGCTGCCATTCTTCAGAAAAAATCTCTTTTTGTTCCTCTTCTTCGAATGGGACAAATCTTACATCAATAATTATTTTCTTTTGATCATATATATATTGATTTACATGAAAATCTTCATCTGACAAATAGCGAGAATAATCTCCTAATGCTAACTGAAGTGCTTTAATTACCGAAGTTTTACCAGCATTATTTTGCCCTAATAGTACCGTGACTTTGGATAATGTCATTTCAATATTCGAAATACCACGAAAACCACAAATTCTGACTTTATCTAACAATATACCCAAGACATCCCCCTCCTAAATAATATAACTAAGCCACCGCACTTTCATTAAACGCTTCAACAACCCCAAATATGTTGTCAGCCTCTGCATCACCAAACACACCATCAATCCCTTCATAGTGGATTTGATTAAACGGTGGTTCATAAAGTTGTGATGATTCTAAAGTTCCCCGAATAGTTAAATGTTCAACAATCATTTCTATGAAACGAATTTGCTTCTCGTTATAAGTTGAACCTTGTAAATACTTAGAGAACGCCTGTTGAACCGCTTGACGATCTAAACCAACGAGAGAGCGAATGAAAAGAGGAAGAGGTTTATCTGTACCAAAACACTGCTCGAACTTCTCTTTGCTTTCAACTTCCTGAGCTTCAAAAACGAATCGTTCTAGCTCACTTAGATCAGTTGGTGTTAGTGCTAAACCACGCTTTAACTTAGCAATAGTAATATGATCTTCATGAGCTTTGATGAAGCTCTCAACTCGTTTTCGGTATTGAGCAATGTTTACACCGCTTGAAACCACGGGGATATCAACTTCAGTCGCTTCACCAATCTCATCATCCAGCATCGAGTAGACAATCGTTGATGTAGATTTCTCAATCAGCTTCACCAAGCCTCGGATACGTTTACGCATCGACTCTAGCATTAGAACTGTAATGCCTTCCCAGTACGCTTCAGTTTGCATTTCTTGAATTAAGTTAATCTGTGATGCTACTGCAGGGATATTTTCTTTAGTTTCCAACTTAGAAGCAATTTCGATGACTTTGTTTGCATAACTAGCGGCGGCCTTGTTGTTCTTATTTAATACGGCAAGTTCAATGTTATAGCAGAGCATGTCAAACAGTTTAGCTTCTAGTGCTTCGGACTCTAGTTCATTTGGAAGTTTAGAAACATGCTCTCTTAATGTACCAATAGCTAGGTCATCTAAACTGTCCCAAGCTTCATCCTTTTGAAAATACTCTACATGCTCTAATTCAGATTTCACGATGAAGTTGTCCTTGTTCATGGACTTCACTTCTGTTTGTAATCCTTGCAGGATTTCTTTCCGCACTACGTTCAACTCATTTGCTTGTTGTTCTACTTTAGAGTCAGATGTGTTCAGCAAACTTAGGATATTTAATCGAGCCTTAAACAAGCGTTGACCCAATGGTTCTGTAGTAGATACAGGGGCACCATCTGGGTTCTCATTGAAGTATTCAAAGTTAGAACAATAATCGAAAATATAGAATTCTGTTTTGTCATGCTCTGGAGCAAATAAGTCCTTACACAAGCGAGTACCACGCCCGATCATCTGCATAAATTTCACTTTAGAGCGTACCGCTTTAAAGAATACTAAGTTGACCACTTCAGGTACATCAATGCCTGTATCGAGCATATCCACTGAAATCGCAATCTGTGGCTCAGGTAAATCTTTCTTGCTAAAGTCATCAATTAAGCTTTGTGGATACTTAGTGGCATGAGTAATGACACGGGCAAACTTGCCATCATATTGCGGATAGTTTTCATTGAAGCGATCAGCAATAAACTGGGCATGTTTTTGATTTACGGCAAAGATAATGGTTTTACCAAGACGATCACCGCCTTCGGTTTTAATACCATTTTCCATCAAGTGCTTGAGCATTAAATCAATCGTGCCTGTATTAAACAGCTCTTTATTAATCTTGGATGCTGAGACTTCTTCAGGTGCATCTTCATCGCCCCAATTTAGGCTATCCCAATGTTGTTTTTCTTCTTCAGAGAGTTCGTCATATTTCACGCCTTCACGCATGAATTTAAGTGGAACTGAATAAGCTTTAGGTGGCACGAGATAATCATCTGCAATGGCTTGATCGAGGTCGTAGTAATCGGTTGGGACACCGCTTTCTAAGCCAAAAAGTGCGTATGTATCACGATCTACTTCATCTCGTGGCGTTGCGGTTAAACCAACAAGCAAACTATCGAAGTATTTAAAAATCTCACCAAATTTTTGATAAACGCTGCGGTGGGCTTCATCAATAATAATCAGGTCAAACATGCCTGTACCGAATTTACGTGTGCCATCGGCATTCATTTCATCAATCAAACCCATCATGGTTTGATAGGTCGAGAAATACACTCGACCAACTTGATTTTTATCCTCAAGTAAATTGACGAATGAAGCATCTTTTAAATTGGCTTTAAAGGCATTGTGCGCCTGATTGACCAATGAAGTACGGTCTGCAAGGAATAAGGCTTTTTGCACCACATTGGCTTTCATCAGCACATCGACCAGTGCAATGGCAGTACGTGTTTTACCTGTGCCTGTTGCCATAATCAGTAAGCCTGCACGTTCTTTACGTTGATAGGCTGCAAGCATGGCTTTGATGGCACGAGTTTGGTAGTAACGCTCTACAATGTCCGCATTGATCGGGAAGCTACTTAAATCAGGGTTGTTCTTACGTCTTTCGATCAGACGCTTGAGTTCTGCCTGCGTATAAAAACCATGTACTAAGCGTGGTGGGCCACCTTGCACATCATTCCAAATTCGGGTTTTGTAGCCATTGGTATAGAATATGACAGGTCGTTGTCCTGTTTGTTGCTCTAAACAGTCTGCATAGAGTTTGGCTTGTTGTTGTCCAATATCAGGGTCGGTCGATGTGCGTTTTGCTTCAACCACAGCCAAAGGCAAGCCATTGGCATCATACAGCACATAATCCACTGCACCTTTACCCGATGGACTCGGCATACCTGTTACAGCAACTTCCTCTCGAACCGATGTACCTATTTCCCAGCCTGCTTCTTCAAGCATGAGGTCAATTTTAAGTTTTCGAGTTTCGTCTTCTTTATAGTCGGTAGGGTCTTCGATTTTGCTGTTGGCAATCTTGGCTTGTTCAACGTCTGCACGTTTTTGTGCAAGTTCAGCATCTATATTAGCTAATAGTTTTTCACGTTCTTCTAAGTTTGCAGATTGTTCAAACAGGCGTTGTTCGAGTTCTCGTAGCGCTTTGTGTTGCTCTGCAAATTGCTTTTCTTTGGCTTCGGTTTCTTTCTGTAGTTGTTCTTGGTTGGCGGTGATTTGTTGGGTGTTGTCAGTGTTTGGAATCAGTTCAGTTTTAAAGATATGCGGCTGCGAACGATCTTTTGATGGTGATCCATAGTTACGTTCAAACCAGACATACATCAAAAATAAATGGCTGATGTGTCTTACCGTTTCTTCAGTGGTGAGTTGTTTGAACTTTTTCCCATGTACGGCACTGTTGCCGACCATGCGGATATTATCCATTTTGTCCCAAATATAGGGTGGAATCAGGTCTTTAAATTTTAGATCATTAAGTAGGTTGTGTAGTGAAGCATCATAAGGCTGAGTGAGCTTTTTATCGTATTGATACAGCCATAGAACAAGGTTTTCAAGCGATGTTCTTGCCGCAGCGAGAGCAAATTGTGGGGAGATATACACGAGCTTTTCAGCTTCTTTTGCTGTGACTGCCAAACTTGGAAAGTCTGATTCTAAAAACTGAAAATTGCTCATCATTCCCTCAAATATTTTTTTTAAATATGCTTTATTTCCATACTATAACTGAATCAACCTTTTGATTTAATAACTAATTATCTAAAGTATAAGGTTAATTTCAATAATAGCTTTATAAAAATAAAATACAGGCAACTCGTAGCAGCCTTAAAACCGTCTGTAGCTGTGCATTCAAGCTAAAAATTTACGCACTATACGGATGTTTAGAATCCGTATAGCTCATTTGCCTATAAAAAGTCGGAGACTTTAATGGTTAGTTACACCGCTTTTATTCAGAATTTTTTTAATGACAGGGTAAGCTTTTTCTACAAATTCTTCAGCAGTGATAGATTCATTTTCTTCAAGTAAGAGCACATCATAGTGTTCATCTTGTTCAAGAAAAGGAATGTTCTCATTTTTTAAAAATGCTTGAAATTCAAGTGAGTCTTGTTTTTTTATGTATTTTGCTTTAAATCGACGACACCACAAACTGGTGTATGCGGTACTTTTATAAATCTCGAATTCTAATTGATAATCATCTTGTATCGTATGCAACGTTTTACTATTTAATGAGCCTCCTATAGAAGATAAATCTCCCTCATATTTTACAAACTCAGCAACATCTGAGAAATAATCTAGCTCTCGATCTTTTAACAAATCAACAATATCGCGTACTTCTTTTTCATAATACTGATATACCGACTCTTTATTTTTTTCATCTTGAATGCTTTCTAGAACTTCACGGTTATTGCGGTAAAAATTAACGATGTCCATTTGCATTTTTGCATACTCCGAATGTGGGTTAAATTTTTCAATTGCTGAAATATAATCAATGAGATAGGTAAGATAGTACTGATCTGCCTGTAAGCTTTTTTGTCCCAGCTCTTTTAAAATATGTTTAGATAATTCAAAGTGCGTAATGACGGTAAAATTTTCAGGTGCTGCTTCTGGTTCTTTTATAACTAATAGAATAAATTTTAGTTTTTTATCCTTAGGATTGTTGGCATGCGCATGTGAAACATAATCGTCAAACGGATTATTATTTGCATGATGGTGAATCTTATTTTCAATCACGAGGATGTGTTCGTCAGTTTCAATCCAAAGGTCTATACGTCCTTGTCCAGTCCTTTCTTCAAGAATGATATTTTCAGTATGGATCTGATAGGGAAAGCTTTCACCCATCACACTAAACAACGCATTGACTACAAGGTCTTTTAAGTTATGTTCTTCTTTGCTGTCCATAAAAAATGCAAGTGTCTTTGAGCTTACATTTTCTAAATGGCTTAGCCCCATTATTTCAATAAAGGACTTGCGATGTGTTTTAGTCAGAGGCAGCTTCTTAAAAGATTGAATTGCATTTTCGGCCCGATAAATACTTAAAGGTATAAATGAATCTTCTTCCTGATCTAAAGGCGATGCCTCAATCAGTTGTTTAAATTGCTCTAAACTACCCTGAGCGGTCTGCAAATCTAGTGGTATCACATGAGCATCTTCCATCATGTGTCTCTCCTTATTTTTTAATTAAAACCGAGTATTTGCCTGTATCTTCGTTACTTTTGATAAAACCTAGTTGTAACATCTGATCTATGATTTCTACCGCCGAGTTGTAAGAAATAGGTAATTTTCGTCGAAGTTCGACAGCACTAATTGTTTCTTGTTTGCTAATTAATTGAATCGCTTGTGCGAAACAATTATGAAGGATTAGTTGATTGTCAGCTTCAGGTTCAGCAAGAATGCTTTCAAGCGTTTGTAGCTCACATTCTTCATCAAAACATTCATCGAAATCTTCATCCCATTCCATCTTGTCTTCATTTGTTTCTATTGCATAGTTTTGTGCCATTTCTATAATTCTATTTTTGACTTCTTCTCTTAAGTCCTCGGGGTATTCGACCTCAATCCATTGAGCCTTTTGCACCAACCATTCAAGGAAAGATTGAGTAATAGGCATTTCAGCGGTTAAGGTAAAATAAGCGTCTGCATCATCATTCCATATTTGCTGTGATGGATGAATTTCTGAAAATTTCAGCTCAGATAGTAAAACATTTGAGCAATTCAACTGAATTTCTTTCGGTTGATCATCATTGTAGAAACCTTCAAACTCATATTGTTCAATTGCTTTTTGCATATCAATATCTTGTATATCGATGCTTAAACTTTCTGGCGTTGGTTCTGCATGTAAAATTCGATGCATGGTAAAGGTACGAATCTGGATTTTACGATTATGATTAATTTTAGAAGCGATGAGATACTGCTTTCTGCCTCTCACGATGACTCCGTGCGGCTTGATCGTATAGCGTGTAGCTTCTCGTTCAAAAGCTTCAGGGTGATATAAAATTTCTAACCATGAGTTATCTTGGTGAATGCACTTAAAAATAAGTTCTTTAATTTCATTTTTTGGATTGAGATGCGTTTGAAAAGCCCCGTCCAACGCAAAGCCAAATTTTGTCAGCCATACATTTTTGTTTTTTAGATCTAAAACGTTTTGAGCTTGTTCAAACTGTTGAGAAAGTGTCTTTTGCCAAGATTCTGGGAAATAAGGTTTTAAAAAGTTGTAACTATGAATAGTTGCAAGTGATTGAAACTCATCTTGAATAATATTTTGTTTATTTAAATTGAGTTGAGCATCTGGAGATAAGCGGTAACAAGCAGAACGACGACCGCTTGCTACGACTTGATCTATATGTCCTCGATGCAAAATTTCATTTAATGTTTTTAAATCACGTTGCAGAGTTTTACGCGGAGCATGGAATGGTTCATAGGTTGTTTTTAAGCTTTCTAGTAAATCTTCGATAGAAATATGGTGATTTGGCGACTTCGGTAATGCCTGAAAGACATTTAAAATCCGAAAAAATTGGGATACGAAAGATTCTTTTGTATTCATAGTTTTATGCTTATTTCTTGAACTTGGTTTAGCATAATGCATTTGATAGACAAGATTTGTCTCGCTATTAAATTTTTATATTTATTTTAAGTAGATTTTAGAGGGGATATACACAGGCTTTCCAGCTTCTAAAAACTGAAAGTTGCTCATGTATATATTCCCTCATATTTTTAATTAAATGTTATAAAGTGCCGTTAAATGCTTGGTTTTGTAATGCGCTAAACAATTGATTTTGCATATCTAGCTGTTTATAAAGACTTTGCTTGTGTTCTTCAATATTTAATAAAATTTTAGACCACTTTTCTTGTAAATCTATCGGTGGCAGAATTACAGGTACACTATTACAAACAGATTTATTCATATACGGCAAAGTAGTTGATGTCGCACGAGAAAACATATAATTCTTTTCAAATGGTAAGCAGAACATTAAAAATTCAGGTGTTATCTGCTCAAGACATTGGTAACTATGTAATTGTTGATTCATCACAAATTCATTGTTTGCAATACTTGTAATTCCAAGATTTCCTACACAACTCATCACAACACTTTGAAATGGAATTACTTTTGCTCGAACATCATCTATTTCAGTTTGTGTTAGTCCCATTCGTTTTTTTGACTGAGATGTATAACCTAGAGAATTTAAGTCATCTGTAGTAATCCAAGGAATAGAGCCCGTGAAACTTTTGGGCTTATCTCGTCCAGGAACTATACATGTTGTCACCTTGCCGACTTCTACCTTTTCCCATCCTTTAGGATTACTGACAGGATCGCCAAACATTTCAATAAAGGTGGATTGTAAAAGCTGATCTAACTTTTCAATCGCTTGCTGCCGTTTTTGGCGTAGCTCATCCGCTTGATCTAAAATAGATGCAATTCGGCGTTGTTCTGTAAGTGGTGGGAGTGGAATTTCTAAATCATCTAAATGCTCATTCTTTAGATTATTAATGTTTGCACCAGCAGCTAAATTAGAAATAATCTGACGATATTTTTGAGTCTGAAAATAATTAGCAAAATATCTTGGATCAACTAACTCAGTATTTGGGCGAAGTATCTTACAAAATGCACCAAATCCTGCATCGATGTCTTCTTTTGCCGAAGCAGCCTTACCCACTAAACTAATACTTCCACTTGATGCAGCAATAAGTACGTCACCTGCTAAGATTCTTTGCTTTTCGGAAATTTCACTTTCAGGAACATAAACAAAATCTTCTAAAATCAGACCTTGTTCTTGAATATTATTAGCTCTTAAAACAGGTAAATATCCTTCTTGCATATTCGAAATAGCATCATTTTTTGAATAGGAAACACCACGAATTTGAGTAGAAATATCTCCAATTTTTACAATTTGAGTCATTATTTCAACAACTCCTTAAGCGTAGCCATACCTTTTAAAATATCCTGCTCAAGTGCTTCTAAATCCGCCAAAATCTTGCTTGGTGCTTCATATTCCACTTGCTCATATACTACTTCCTTATAACGGTTAATCGACAGGTCATAACCATTGGCAGCAATATCAGCTTTATCCACCATAAAGCTTTGCTCTCTGGCTTTACGAGTGCTTTCTGCTTCTAAGTTTTTAAAACGAGCAATAATGTCAGGAATGTTGTTATTTTCATGCTTTGAACTATCTAGCTCATTGCGCTTATCATCAAGCGAATAACCATCCGCCTGCATATCATAAAACCAAACTTTGTCCGTACCGCCCGACATGGTTTTGGTGAAAATCATAATGGCAGTTGAAACCCCAGCATAAGGCTTAAATACACCAGATGGCATCGAAATAATGGCTTCAAGCTTTTGCTCTTCTACGATCTTTTGACGCAAATCTTTATGCGCTTTCGATGAACCAAATAACACACCATCAGGCACAATCACCGCAGCACGACCGCCAGTTTTAAGTAGACGTAAGAACAAGGCTAAAAATAGCAATTCGGTCTTTTTGGTTTTGACTACGGCTTGAATGTTCTTGGCACAGCTTTCATTGTCCAAACTTCCTGCAAATGGCGGATTGGCAAGAATCAGACTGTATTTTTCCGCAATATGTGAATGCGTTTCACTCAAAGAATCACGGTTTTCAATACGTGGGTTTTCAACACCGTGCAGCATCATGTTCATTGAACCAATACGAAGCATAGTGCTATCAAAGTCATAACCAAAAAAAGTTTCTTCACTAAAGCGTTTAGCTGCTTCAGGATTGGCAAAAATCTCAGTACTGTAATGATCGTTTAAATATTCACTTGCAGCGACTAAAAAGCCTGCTGTACCACAAGCAGGATCACAAATGGTATCGGTTGGCTTAGGTTGCATCAGCTCCACAATCATCTTGATGATATGGCGAGGCGTACGAAACTGACCGTTTTGACCAGCTGATGCAATTTTACCGAGCATATACTCGTAAATATCGCCCTTGGTGTCTTTATCATCCATGGGCACATCGGCAACTAAATCCACCACTTTGGTTAAAAGCGCAGGCGTAGGAATGGTAAAACGCGCATCCTTCATGTGATGGCTATAAGTGGTTTCGTCTTCTGCACCTAAGTTTTTAATGAAAGGAAAGACTTCATTGGCAACGGTATTATATAAAGTTGCAGCATCGCCTAAAGTAATAAACTTTGACCAACGAAGATGATCTTGTTCAGGCGTGAAAATTGGATGTTCTACAGGCTTCTTTAAACGGTTGGCTTTCTTTTCTTTGGTGATCTGAATTTCATCCAGTCGGCGAATAAATAGCAAATAAGTCATTTGCTCCATGACTTCTAAAGGATTGGAAATACCGCCACTCCAAAATGCATTCCAAATCTGGTCAATTTTGCTTTTAATCTCGCCTGTAATCACGCTGATGACTCTCAAATTTCTTTGAGGGTATTGTGGGAGAAATTAAGAGAAAAAGCTATGGATAAGGAATGCAAATAACCTGGGCTTAAAAGTAAAACTTTGTCTTCTGCTCATCCAGTAACTTATGCAACCATGCAGGCAAAGAGGACTGATAAAGTAATATCCATTCTTCAGATGTAAGCGTTTTTTCAAGCTTTTTAACTGTATTTAAATCAACAATCTCTTTTCCCAAAAAGAGTAATGCTGATATAGCCATTCCTACACGGCTGCCCAATGGATATTGGAAAAATTTACTATTTTTAGTATGCAGCAATCTTACGTGAGTGCCGCCAATCTCAAATTCACGAGAGTTACCTGAAGTGTAAAACACATCCATCACTGGAACTTGAGTACTTAATTTAAGCCGATTTGCGGCTATACCTCCATGAACCTGGATGAGTTCACCATTTTTTTCAGCAATCACTTTGACCACCTCATAAACATCAGGGCTCAGGTATCGCCCCTTCAACATACGGTTTGGTTCAGGTTTATAATAAATACCGTGCTGAATGCTATTAATCACGCCTTGCTCAGTTAAACGATAAAGCTCCTGATAAACCACTTCAGTCTTTCCATACTGTTCAAACTCGTCCACAGAAAAGACATACCCAAGGCGAAATCCTTTTACCCGTTCCTGAACTGCTTTTGCAATATCTGACATAGAAGCCCCAAACAGACTATATAAAAGGTGGTTGAAACCATCAGGTAACTACACAACGTATGCCTTCAACTACCATGTTCGATTTTATGTATTTCTTCTACATTATTGGATTAAATAAAATTTAAGTAAATTAAGATTTTTACTAAAATAATTTGGATGTGGGGTGTGCTATTAAGTGCAATATCTTGTACTTAATCCTATAAAAATCTTTGTTAAGTACAGATTTTGGCACTTAACGTCACCTTCCATGATATTTGGCGATTCGGTGTAGAAAGAATATCTTTAAGTTAATTTATTAATAGTTCAAATTTTAAAAATGAAATTTTATAAAAGTGATAATCCCTCCTACATTGCCGAAGTAATTGGGCTACGGTTAAAGCGAGCACGATTAAACCGAGACATGACACAAGTAGAAGTCGCAGACAGGGCGTGGGTTTCAAAAAGGACAGTGCTAAAAGCAGAGAAAGGAAATGTTCGACTGGCTGATCTGATAGCTATTCTTCAGGCTTTGGAAATCTTAGATGAGATTGATTCATTTCTGCCCGAGCCTCCTTTATCTCCTATAGAGCTCTTAAAACTAAGAGGAAAAATAAGGAAAAGAGCTTCAGGCAATAATAAAAATAAAATAGATACACCTAATTTAGGTTGGTAGTTTTTAAAATTAGATTGGATTTCTAGTTTATATTTGAATAAAACTAGGGAATCAAATCTTTGGCCGGAATTTGCATAGCTGATGCTATTTCATATAGTTTTTCTACTGTGATATTGACCTCACCACGTTCAATACGTCCCATATAACTACGATCAATTCCACATTGCAATGCGAGTGATTCTTGAGTGATATTTTTCTCTTTTCTTTTGTTGCGGATTGAACAACCAATTACTTTTGATAATTCTGACATTTGGAACAAACTGCTCAAAAAAAAGAAATATCACTAATTGAGGACTAAACATCCACGGACTATAATCCTCTTTTACTTTCTAAAGGTGTCCAAAATGATGAGGTTTAATATTCCATTGGCTGACCAATTTCTTGAAATAATAAAAAATTATGAAATTGAGGATTGGGAAGCCAAATGTTTTTGGGAGATTATTAGACAATCAGATCAGTTGGATTCATCCAATGTTAAAAGCTTACGAGAAGATATGTATGCAGCTATAAAATTATTATCGAAAAATGACTACTTGGTTGCTCAAAGATCACTATTTAAGAAAAAATCTTACTTATATAGTGAAACTCAAAAAATAAAAGAATTGAGAAAACAGTTGATCAATAATGAAGAAAAAAATCCATTAAATATTCAAAAAAATCAACTAAACAAAGAGTTAAAATTTCTAATAAAACAGGCTGAATTCATTGATGAATTAAGTTTATCTTACCCAGAATTATGCAGTTCAATTAAAAAATATAAAGAAGAGATTGTTTCTCAAATTGATTTTTGCAAAGTGAAAATTAAAACAATAGAAAATATACTCAAGATAGGCTGTGTTGCACAAAGATCTTGATAATTATTTAGTAAAAAATATAACGAAAAAAACATGTCGCCACTTTTTTTTAATTTTTTTTAGATATCTGCCTATTATCAAGTCTCACTATTACTTAATTGGTAAATATTATGTCTAAAAAATCTACTAGCAATCACAATGCAGATATTAGTAATGCAAATAAAGGAACATCAGGTACTAATCGTACATATGATCAGAATCAAGGTAACCGTGGTACACAACTAAATCCACAAGTTAAAAAGTAAAAAGTCAGCTAGGTACTTAAAAGTACCTAGCTAAAACCTTTAAAGAAGTTGAATAAATTATGAAACCTGTTGCTTTTCCTTCACAAGGCGATTTATTAAAGTTTTTTTATAATGCTACTGGTCTCATCCCGACAAAAGGTGAAGAGATTTTAGATATTTCTATTAAACCTAAAAGCTTGCATAAAAATCTAAAGCGTTTAGCAGAAGAAAAAGAATGTAACTTCTTAGAAAATTTTAATCATTACAGTGAGGAAATATTCTCTTCACTTACATCTCTTGTTGTGGAAGAAAAATTTAAAAAAATTATTGTAAATCCAATAGTTGAATTATTTAAAGGCTATTTAAGAATAATATTACAAGAGCATACGTTTTTAAATAAAAAACAAAATATAGAAAATCTTATTGAAAGATTCATTGTTGATATTGCACGTCTATGTTTCCCTTCAGAAATTTACTACAAATATCTATTAAATGACTCGTATCCTGAAGCACCCGACTTATTAGGTTGGTTAGACAATTCAGAAAAAAATCCTTTAGTCCATGCTATGACTTGGATTTATGATTCCGAAAAAATTACATATCAAACATTTCATCAACTTGATGATGTAGATCAAACTGATAAAGACCTAAATAATGTCAAAAATTGGTTAACTGGAAAAGTTCAACTGCCGAGTACCTCTCAAATTCTCAGCACCTTCCATAGAGCTTTTAAAAAACAAAGGATTAATACTAAATTAGCAGATACATATACCCTATTTCTTTTAATCGCTAGATTCCTGACCTATTGCAGTAATATATTGTCATCAACATATGGTGATTCTTTTAAAACACGATATATAGGTTTATTCATACAAGCTTATTCTGCAGTAAAAAGAGATTTTCTCATTTTATTTGAGGAACCTATTAAAGAACTAAATTCAATGAGCTTAGAAGAAAAAGAGTTTTTTTTGACTGAGCTTCTTATTGCTTATGATCAGAGATGTCATAAAAATCTTTTAGAAATGCAGGAAAAGTTTACTGTTAGACAATTATTAGAACTTTGGATACCTAAAGATAAACCTTATCATTCAGCAACTGTACGCATACATCGGTACTTAGGGTTAACAGGAAAAGCTGAAAAAATAATGAAACCCCTTGAAGAAAATATTGAGAATATGATTCATGGTTATCAGCTTATAAAGGGTTCGGAATCAAATTATGAAGTGTGGTTAGAACAATACAATAGAGTTAATAATGACTCTCTCAGCCCATGGCTTAAAAATTGGGTTGATGCAGTCTTTCTATTTGAACATAAAGAATATTCTCAATCTCTTGAAAATATGCGAAGCGCCTTCGACACAATACGTTATACAGCAGCAAATAAGATGATAGAGTTCTTAGAATCTTATATGATTATCAGTCTTTTAGTAGATAATAAAAGAGGATGGAAAGACTTTAAAAGGGCCTTTAAATGGGGAGTCTTTATGAATAATTTTGGAGATCTTAAACCTTTTTATTTGGTTTCTGAAGAAACAGAAATTAGAAGTATTTTTGAAGAAAAACTGATAGTAATTTCTAAGTTTGAAAATATAAGAGATTTAAAAACTTTAGCTAAATTAGTTTTTCATTTTCCATACTCTTCTACTTAAAATATAAATTTAGTATCCATAGTAAGAATGATGAATCACCTTCCTAAAGTCATTATTTTTGATGCCTTCGGTACACTTGTAAAAATCGGTACAAGCCGATCTCCATATCGCAAGTTAATGAAGTGGCTAAAAGATAATGGTAGAAAACCAAGCACCAAAGATGCAAGTGTTATTATGTCTAATCCTGTTGATATTGCACAATTAGCTATGCTCTTTGGAGAAAATATTCCAACTCAACTTTTGCACGAAATCAACGATGATCTTCTATTTGAGTTAAGTACAATTGAACTTTATAAAGATACGATATCCACATTACAAATATTAAAAGAGCATGGATTTAAAATTGCACTATGTTCTAATTTAGCCATGCCTTACGGAGAGCAACTTAAAAAGCTGCTTCCACATGTATTTGATGCACTTTTTTTAAGTTATGAGATTGGGGCTATAAAACCTGAAGATTATATCTATGAAGTTATTAAGACCCATTTCAACTGTGAAATGTCAGAAATGCTATTTATTGGAGATCATCCAGTTTTAGATGTTGAAAAACCCATTTCTTTAGGAATGGATGCACGTTTAATTCAACGTCATAACAAGCAACTACTGACGAATGTAATAGACGATTTAATTTTAAAGCAGTAAATCTTTGGCACTAATTTTCAACACAGAAGCAATTTTTATACTTTTTCGAAGCCATCTCTAGGCTCAATTATTTTGTTTAAGATAGACTGAATATGCAAAATAAAAAATGCACAGTGACATAATGATACCCATTCCCTTATGTCTAAACGCAGTGTGCATAAAAATGGGGGCATAAAATTTCTTGGCGTTCCATTTAATATTGCTAGCTATGCTCTATTGACTCATATGATTGCACAGGTGTGTGATCTGGATGTCGGTGATTTTGTCTGGACGGGTGGTGATACGCATTTATATGCCAATCATTTTGAACAGGCCAAACTTCAACTCAGTCGTGAGCCTTTAGGCCTGTGCCAGTTAAAACTGAATCCTGAAGTTAAAGACCTGTTTGATTTCAAATTTGAAGATATTGAAATTGTGGGTTATGAATCACATCCAGGAATCAAGGCACCAGTTGCAGTTTAATTCTGGTTAAGCCCCGGAAAATATTCAAATCCCACTTTGCTTAAAGTGGGATTTTGCATTTTAATAGCAATAATTTTTATCTGTTTTTGAGTATGGGTATGGCATTTCAGGATTTAGAAGTCGTTCATGTCGTGGCAATGGATCAGCAGCGCTGTATTGGTAAGGACAATGATCTGCCTTGGCATATCTCAGCAGATCTCAAGCACTTTAAGGAAATTACCCAGGGTGGCGTGATTGTCATGGGTCGTAAAACGCTTGAGTCGATGGGCCGTGCGTTGCCTAAACGTGTGAACTGGGTGATTACCCGCGATCCTGACTGGTCTTTTGAAGGCGTCAAAGTCGCGCATACGATTGAAGATGCCTTGACTCAAGCCGTGGCCGATGTGCAGACTTCAGAAAAACCGAATGCTATTTTTATTATTGGCGGTGGTGAAATCTTTAAACAGACTCTGGAGATCGCTGATCGTCTGGAACTGACCCATGTTGAACTGGATGTGCAAGGTCACGCCTACTATCCGGAAATTCCGGCCCAGTTCAAAAAAGTTGCATCAGAACAACATATCGATGACAAAACCGGTATTGCATTTGAGTTCGCAACATACAGAAAATAAAGCCTATTTTCTATAAAAGATTGAACATGCAAGGACAAGATCATTCAGAAAAGCATTGGAGCCTGTGGTTATTAGGGAGTCTGTTTAGTGTATTTGTCCTGTGTTCAAGTCTTTGGCTGAGCCTGATGCTCTGGGTGCAACAACCCTTGGGTAAAATTGGCAGCATCATTCTGATCGGTCTCTGGCTTCTATTTGCCTGTGTGGTCTTGGGCATTTATTTCACCAAGCATCTGATTTCCCGCCAGGTGGATACAGTGCTTTATCTGCTAGCCTTTCTGGTCAGCTTACTGGCTTATTTAAGCATAGAACCTCGTCAGGATCGTGACTGGAATCCTGAAGTTTCCCGACTGCTCTCCTATGAGCAGCAAGGCAATCAAGTCACCTTGCACAATATCCGTAATTTTGACTGGCAAGCAGAGGGTCAATATACCGAACGCTGGGAAAGCCGGAGTTTTGATCTAAACGACATTACCGGGGTAAACATTATTACCTCTTACTGGATGGGACCTAAAATTGCCCATACGCTGGTCAGTTTTGATTTTGCCAATCAGAAACCGCTCGCCTTCTCGATCGAAATTCGCAAAGAAAAGGATGAGAAATTTTCTGCTATTGGTGGCTTCTTCCGAAAATATGAACTGAGTTTGGTCGCCTCAGATGAGAAAGATATTGTATATACGCGTAGCAATATTCGTGGTGAGCAGGTTTACTTTTTTCCGGTCAAAATGCCGCAAGCAGAAGCTCAGGCCCTATTTAAAGAATATCTGCGTAAGGCTGATGAACTGGCCAAAGAACCTAAATGGTATAACACCTTGAGCAGTAACTGCACGACGCTGGTCTTTGATATGGCTCAGGCAGTATCTCAACAACAGCTTCCTTCAGATTACCGTCTGCTGGCTTCTGGATATTTACCCGATTATCTATATGATTTAAAAGCGCTAGATCAGCGCTGGGATATACAAACCTGGTATCAGCGTGCACACGTTAATCCACGGGTTAAAGATATCGGTCAGATCTCCAGTCAGGAGTATTCACAACGCCTGCGTCAGGGCCTACCTGAGCCGAGTTCCAGATAATTTTCTAAGCTATCCAACTTAAAGAAAGATACAAAATCAACTGGCATATATTGCATTTTTTTGTTTATATACAAATAGCTAACTCAGAATTAGAGTCTCTCTCATGCTAAAAAAATTAACAGCAATCATGATTTTAGGTTCAGTCTTTGCTATGTCAGGTTGTGAAACCGTACCGAGTACCTCATCAGTCAAAACTGAAAATAATTTACAGCTCCTGCAAAATCGCACCTGGATTGTGAACCAGATTGGTAATACCGAAATTACTACAGCACCGACAGCACGCAATATTCCAAGTCTGCAATTCGATGCAGCGACTCAACGCGTGTCTGGCGCAGATGGCTGTAACCGTATAATGGGCAGCTACACTGCCGGCAAAGACACCCTTAACTTAAGCCAGATGGCGAGTACCGAAATGGCTTGTCTGGATAATGCAGGTCTGGATCAGAAATTTAAGGAGACACTGAGCAAAGTGACTCATTATCAGGTCTATGGTAAAACCCTGAAATTAATGGACCGTCATGGCAATTTACTCATTCAGTTAGAAAGTGCAGTACAGCCTCGCTAAGTTTTGACTACAAAAAACCTGTGTCGTGCAGGCTTTATATCTTTCATACTCATATGAACATTCAATAATCAGCACTCTACAATGATGAGGACTTAACCATGCAACAAGCACTATTTGGTGGTGGATGCTTTTGGTGTACCGAAGCAGTATTTTTACAGCTTCAGGGCGTACAGAAGGTCGTCAGCGGCTATGCGGGTGGACAAAATCCTAATCCGACCTATGAGCAAGTCTGCGGCGGTGATACCAATCATGCCGAAGTGATCCTGATCGATTTCGATGAAAATCAGATTACGTATAGTCAGTTGCTCGAAGTCTTTTTCGCAACCCATGATCCAACGACATTAAACCGTCAGGGCAATGATGTCGGCACGCAGTATCGTTCTGTGATTTATTATTTTAATGATGAGCAGAAAGAAACTGCACAGCTCACAATAGACTCATTGAAAGCTGAAGGATTGAATATTGTGACTGAACTTAGCCCTGCACCGACTTTCTACCCTGCCGAAGAATATCATCAGAATTTCTTTGCCAAGAATCCGAATCAGGGCTACTGTAATTTCGCGATTCCGCCCAAGCTGAACAAATTACAACATAAGTTTATGACGCTGCTTAAAACCCATTAAACTGGTTCTGCTGAATTGAATGCCCTCTTAAATTAAGGCAATAAAAAAGCGACTGATCTCAGTCGCTTTTTTCATTGAGAGTAAAAAATTAGTTATCAGTTGCAAAGGCAATATCGCTGAGTCCGGCTCCACTCGCGCGTGACATCACTTGAGCAACGGTGTCATAACGTGATTCTTTATCTGCTTTCAATACGATGGTCGGTTGACGCTGTGCCTGGCTCGCCTCATTGAAACGGGTTTCAAGTTGTTCCAAGGTCAGCACATCGCCGTTCCATGCTACATCACCTTTCGCATTGATGCTGATGGTGACATTTTCCGGTGGCAGGTCAATAATTTCTGCAGTGGTTTGCGGCAAGGTTAATGGAATTGATGGGTTCGCAACGGTCGCTGTCACCAGAAAGATGATCATCAATACCAACATAATGTCGATCAGGGGAATGAGATTCATCTCATTCATGCCTGTATCGTTGTCTTCACCCAATTGAAAAGCCATTAAGCTTGACCTCCAACTAAACTGTCTTGTGCTACTTTTGCATCAGCCTTCTTTGCAGAAGAGTCCTGTTGCAACATGGTATCAATCAATAAGCTATGCGCATGGTCTTGCAGTTCATTGCTTAAAGTACGGTTGACACGTACACAGATGTTATATGCAAGTACTGCAGGAATCGCCACAGCCAGACCCAGACCGGTCATGATCAGCGCTTCACCCACTGGAGTGGCTACTTGTGCCAGACCTGCCTGACCGCTCTTACCCACGGCAACCAGTGCGTGGAAGATCCCCCATACTGTACCGAACAGACCGACAAAGGGTGAAATTGAAGCGATGGTACCCAAGACAGATACACCTTTTTCCGCATTACCTTTTTCTAATGCGATCTGACGCAATAAAGCCTGCTCAGCTACAGCTTTACGTTGTTCAAATGCCAAAGGAGTCATTTTATTTTTCAATTGCCCTAATGCGTTAGATAATTGAGCATAGGCAATCTGTTTAAGTTGGCGAGTGCCCATTAAACGCAGCACAAAAATGGTCCATGTCGCAATCGACATTGCCAATAACACGAAATACAGTGTTTTACTGACTGCATCAGCGTGTTGCCAATAAACTGAAAAGTTCATATTCGAACTCCTAATGGGTTAGCCGTTATTTGGTAATCTGAAAATCGAAAGGCTGTTCCACTCGGGTTGGATAAGCCACACCATTTTCAACATATTTGGTCAGTTGTGCACGACGTACCGCTGATTCAACTTTGCGCGTAACGGCCGGACTACAACTCGAATTTCGTGCGGTCGCAGAGACCACTTTCCCCTGCTCATTTGCAGATACATCCACTACCAATGAACAGGCTGATTTTAACTCTCCTGCCGAGAGCGACACTTTTGGTGCACGCTGCCAGGATACGCCGCCGCCAATTGCAACACTTTTCGGTGCTGGCGGTGCAGGTGGAGTCGGCGGTGCGACAGGTGCGGGTGGCGCAACCGGTGCAGGCGCAGGTGCCACTTTTTTAGTTTCAGTCACGACCGCAGGAACCACTGGACTTGGTGCCGGTTTGGCTTCAACTGGCGGTGCAGTAACAGGTTTAGGCGTTTCTGCTTTTTTCACCTGCTCAATTTTTTCTACTTTTTTGGGTGGCGGTGGCAGCGGTTTTTCTACAATTTTAACTTCTTTCGGCTTTGGTGGCTCTTGTTTAGGCTCTGGCGGCTTTGGCTTGGGTGGTAAAGGTTTTGGGGCTTCCTGAAGTTTGACAAAACGAACCTTTAAAGGTTCTTTATCGACCTGTTTCAGTTCAGGTGCTTCCATCTGGCTGACTGCCCATAAGAGACCCACGTGTCCAACCAGAACCGCCGCCAGAATAGAAACGACTTTCTTTTTCATCTGATTTGACGGTGGTGGTGTCATGGGAGCAGCAACTTGACTCATTAAATCTATTTACCTCGAAGAGATGATGCGAAACAAACTATCAAGCTCATCGGTTAGCACAATTAAAGTACGCCAATAATAAATGAGAAGTGTTTTCATTTTCAACTACTAATCCCACTTTTCTCCATTATTTTTGTTTCAAACAAAAAAGGCATACTTAAAGTATGCCTTTTTTAAACCGAGATGCAAGCGCTTATTGGAACACGACAGTTTTATTGCCGTCGACAATCACACGGTCTTCCAGATGCCATCTCACTGCACGTGCCAGCACATTACGTTCAACATCCTGACCCAATTCACGCAGCTGTTCAACAGTAAAGTCATGGTTCACACGCTCTACATCCTGCTCGATGATTGGACCCTGATCCAGATCAGCTGTCACATAGTGTGCAGTTGCACCGATCAGTTTTACACCTTTGTCATAAGCCTGTTTGTAAGGATTAGCACCCACGAACGCTGGCAGGAATGAATGGTGAATATTGATCACTTTCATTTCCCATTTACTTACGAACTCTTCATCGAGAATCTGCATATAACGGGCTAAGACCAGCAGATCGTTACCCTGCATCAGTTCATCAATCTGTGCATAGGCCTCACGTTTGTTCTCTTTGGTCACAGGAACCACTTCAAACGGAATACCAAAGTTTTCTACTGATTCACGTAGAGTTTCGTGGTTAGATACCACTTTAGTGATTTCACATGGCAGACCGCCGCGTGCATGACGCCATAACAGCTCTAGCAACGCATGGTCGACTTTAGAAACCAGAATACCGACCTTTTTCACATCACTGACCAGTGCCAGACGCCAGTGCATGCCATAGCGCTCTGCAACATTGGCAGCAAAAGTCTGCAACAGGCTTTCTTTACGGCTTTGCAGATTGTCCAGTTCAAACTCAACACGCATGAAGTAACGTCCGCCCTGCGCTGCTGTCGCGTATTGATCAAGCGCCGTAATGTTGGCACCCTGATGATACAAGAAGCTTGAAACAGCCTGCACGATGCCCGGCTTGTCTTCACAAGTAATCAATAAACGTGCGGTATTAGCAGTCGTCATATTCATGTTGGTTAAGGTCACTAATTAGTTAAATTAAAAAAATAAGCCGAGTATTCTAACGCGTTTCTTGGATATTCTGAATAGTTTGTTCAGATTCGGGCGGTTTAGGCGACGACAGACTGGCAAACAGCTCTGAAGAACCGAATGAGTTAAGTAAGCTTTCATACGTCTGACGGCTTTCACCACGCAGGTAAGCACCTTCCAGGAACACCATCTGACGCAGTGCCTGCCAGACCCATTTTTCTTCCAGAGTGTTGGAATCGGTAATATGACCCGACATATACAGGAAGTTGGTCCAGTTGGTCAGTACGATCCAGAGGTTAATGATCAGCGCTTCAATTTCTGAATCGGTCATTTCCATCAGGCCGGCATTTACGAAGGCTTTATAAATTTTTTGTCCCTGCTGCATGACCTGTCCGGCAAAGCGTGGATAAAGCTTGCGGAAATCTTCGTTATTTTCGACCAGATGATAAACATCACGGTGCAGAAAACGATAAGCCCAAAGCTGACTGCTCAGTACCTGAAAATAATGAATCTTGTCATTGGCATCTAGAGCACGGTCTTCTGGAAGTGCCAGCATTTCCAGCGTCTGATGCTGATACTGCTCCATCAGTTCCTTGATAATTTCATTTTTATTACGGAAATGGTAATACAGATTACCCGGACTCATGCCGAGTTCAGCAGCAATATGATTGGTGGTTACAGATCGTTCGCCACGTTCATTAAACAACTGCAAGCTGAGCTGTAAGATACGCTCTTTGGTTTTTAACGTTTTGGTTTGGGACATCCTAAAATAACCATTCAGTTCATGCATTAGTAAGGCTAACACATAAAGTAACTTGACTAATTAGAGTATTTGCTCTAAAAATTAATTAATCGATTTTGAATAATGGTAGTGCGGCATGAACAGTCACACAAAAACAACTTCAATGACACCACATTTTCTTGATAGCCAGCACCTCAATGAAATTCTGGCTCAACAAAAACACGCCTACTTACGCTACCCACTGCCGACTGCAAAGGAACGTATCGATCGTTTAGCTCGGCTTAAGCGTATCTTAGTTAAGTATCAAGATCAATTTGCCGATGCAATTAATCAGGACTATGGTAATCGCTCTGTCGGGGAAACCAAAATTGGCGAGTTAATGACTTGTCTTGAACATATTAAATATTACAGTAAAAACCTGACCGGCTGGATGAAACCGTCCAAGCGTCATGTCGGTATTATTCACCAGCCGGCAAAAGCCTGGGTACAGTATCAACCTCTAGGTGTGATCGGCATCATCGCACCGTGGAACTACCCTTTATTATTATCCATCGGTCCTCTGATCTGTGCGTTGGCTGCGGGCAACCATGCCATGATCAAGATTTCCAGTTCATCGGCTGCTTTTGGCAAGGTACTGGAAAAAGCCTTAGCTGAAGCTTTCCCTAAAGAACTGGTTGCCGTGGTGAATGGTGGCGGTACGGTATCTGATGCCTTCTGCCGACTGGCTTTTGACAAGATGATCTTTACTGGTTCAACTGCTGTCGGTAAAACCGTGATGGCAGCAGCTGCGGAAAATCTGGTACCGGTAATTCTGGAACTGGGTGGCAAGTCCCCTGTACTGGTGCATCCATCGATTGACCTGCGTGATGTGGCTCAGCGTATTGCCGTGGGCAAGCTCTGGAATGCCGGACAGACCTGCGTAGCGCCGGATTATATGTTCCTGCCACGTGGCAAAACTGCCGAGTTTATCGATCATTTTAAAGCCTGTGTCGAAAGCATGTATCCGGACATCAGCCATAATCAGGATTACACCTCGATTATCAATGACAAGCAGTACAATCGTTTGCAAGGTTATCTGGATGATGCCCGTGAGCAAGGCGCGCAGATTATTGAAATTAATCCGCGTAATGAATCGCCAGCAGACCTGCGTAAAATTGCACCGACCATCGTGACCAATGTCATGCCAAGCATGCAGATTATGCAGCATGAAATCTTTGGACCGCTCCTGCCGATCATGGAATATGATCAAATTGACGACGTTATCGACTTTATTAATAGCCGTCCGCGTCCACTTGCATTATACTATTTCGACTTTGATCAGGCGCGTGCTGATTATGTCGCACAGCGTACCCATTCAGGGCATTTCGGGCAAAATACTGTATTAACCCATGTCGCACAGGATGACCTGCCATTTGGTGGTGTCGGTGCTTCCGGTATGGGTAAATATCATGGGCCAGAAGGCTTCTTCAGTTTGTCGCATGAACGGTCAGTAATGTCGAATCCTAAGCTGTATAGCTTGAAATACATTCTGCCTCCGTTTAATAAGCCGATCCATAAGCTGATTTCGAAGACACTTCTTCGATAAATGATCAAGGCATGAGCTATCACACGGGCTCATGCTTCGTTTTAGACAAAATCGCTTGTCTTTTAAGCGCATTTTTGATATAAAACGCCCCTTGAATGAATTCAATCCGTTTATTTTTGACTGGCCATACAGATTTGCTGTTGGCTAAATCAATGGAGTTACACCATGTCTAAGGTTTGCCAAGTTACCGGCAAGCGTCCAGTCGTTGGTAACAACGTCTCACACGCCAACAACAAAACTAAGCGCCGGTTCGAGCCGAACCTGCACCACCACCGTTTCTGGTTAGAAAGCGAAAAACGTTTTGTACGTCTTCGTTTAACCACTAAAGGTATGCGTATTATCGACAAATTGGGCATTGAAAAGGTTGTTGCTGACCTTCGTGCTCAAGGTCAAAAGATCTAAGTAAGGAGTCAGGACAATGCGTGATAAGATTCGCTTAGTTTCTTCAGCTGGTACAGGTTATTTCTATACCACTACTAAGAACAAACGTACTATGCCGGAAAAAATGGAAATCAAAAAATTTGATCCAAAAATCCGTCAACACGTAATCTTCAAAGAAGCTAAAATCAAATAATTTTAGTTTTTTGAAAAAAGCGACCTTCCCGGTCGTTTTTTTTTGCATTTTTTTTATGCGGCTTGATAAACTTTCTGTTTCTTCTGGCATTTTCTGTGCTTATTTCCCATAAAAAACTGAAATTTCATAAAATTTATTTTAAAGGAGTGTTTAGTGCCACATGACGTAGAGCTCATTATCCTGTTAGCTGTCGGTTTTGGCTTGGCCCTGGTTTTTGGCTATATCGCTGCACGTCTACGCCTTCCCCCACTGATTGGTTATCTGGTTGCCGGGATTCTGATTAGCCCGAACACCCCAGGCGTGGTTGGAGATGTGCATCTGGCGAACCAGCTGGCCGAACTTGGCGTCATGTTCCTGATGTTTGGTGTCGGGATGCACTTTTCTCTGAATGACCTGATGCAGGTCAGGCGTATTGCCTTGCCGGGTGCAGTCTTGCAGATTGCAGTCGCGACACTGCTCGGGGTCGGGGTCTCCATGCTCTGGGGCTGGAATTTTGGCTCTGCCCTGATCTTTGGTTTAAGCCTGTCCTGTGCCAGTACCGTCGTGCTTCTCAAAGCCCTAGGGGATCGTGGCCTGCTCGAATCCATTAACGGGAAAATTGCAGTCGGCTGGCTTCTGGTTGAAGATCTGGTCATGGTGCTGGCACTGGTATTATTACCCGCAACTGCAGTACTTCTCGGTGGTCAGGCACTGGAAGGTAGTAGTAGCGATCAGAATGTCTGGATCACCTTAGGCATTACCTTGCTCAAAGTAGCCGGCTTTATTGCTTTCATGCTGATTATTGGTAAACGTTTAGTGCCAATGATCATGCAGGTGGTGGCACGTTTAGGCTCACGTGAGCTATTTACCTTAACCGTCGTAGCTGCAGCCGTATCGATTGCCTTTGGGGCTTATAAGGTCTTTGGCGTATCCATGGCACTCGGTGCGTTCTTTGCCGGGATGGTAGTGAAAGAGTCTGACTTCAGCCACCGTGCCGAGGAAGAAACTTTACCACTGCGTGAAATCTTCTCGATTCTGTTCTTTGTGTCCGTCGGTATGCTGTTTGATCCGCGTATCCTGATGGATCAGCCACTTCATGTGTTGGCGGTGCTCGGTATTATCATGATTGGTAAAACCATCGCAGCGATGGCACTGGTGCTGTTCTTCCGTTACCCAATCAATACGGCACTCACCGTCGGTGCATCTCTGGCACAAATCGGTGAATTCTCTTTTATTCTGGCCGCACTTGGTGTATCGCTAAATCTATTGTCACTCGATGGACAAAACCTGATTCTAGCGGGTGCCCTGATTTCGATTACCCTGAACTCGTTTATTTTCTCAGCAGTAGAACCGGTACAAAAATGGATCCGCGAACGTTCGTCTCTGGCGCGCTTATTGGAGCGTAGTGGTGATCCGCTTGCCATGCTACCGGATGAGGTCTCGCAGGACTATCTGCGTGATCAGGTGGTGATTGTGGGTCATGGTGAAGTCGGTCGTCGAATTACCTTATCTCTAATGGAGCAAGATATTAAGGTAGTCATTGCCGAAGAAAACCGTGAGATCGTAGAGAATTTGCGTAAAAAAGGCATTGCGGCAGTTTCTGGTGTCGCAACTGAACCCGGTGTGTTGATTCAGGCTCACATTCAGCATGCACGTCTATTGGTGATCTCACCGATGGATATTATTGATATCCATAAAATCGTGGATATTGCCAAGACCCTAAACCCTGCTATTCAGATCCTGCTATGTGCGGAAAGCAAGGAAGAAGCCGAAGTGATTCGCCGTGACAATATTGGCGAGGTGTACTATGCCAAAGAGGAAATGGCGAGAAATATGAGCAATCATATTTTGAACCAGATCGAGATTGCGCATAACCATCCGCCTACGCATTATTCAGGCTGATTTCTTAAAGAAGTTGTCAGAATTGGCAACTTCTTTTTTTTGATTGAACTGGAATTTATCAGATCGCTAAACCATAAAATTTCAAATTGCGTCTCTAATCTAACCGACTTAATTTTTCTCTTATTCTCTATTTTTCTCATTTTAGAAACACAAAAAAAGCACACTTCAAGTGTGCTTTCCTGCTCGCCAGGGTAGGCAATTTAACTCATATATTTGGGCTCTTCATCCACAACTTCAGCTTGCCATTCATTGACCTGCTGTTCCAGCAAACCATATAAAGCGGCCTGAATCATGTGTTGTGCAATCACAGGCGTTTGATCACCCAACAGGGCTTTCACCTCGTCATTAAACTGAATCATGACTAATGGCTGTTTTTTTGAGCCCGCATTTCGTAATGCCAACGCGCCACCTTCAAGTTGAACGAGTTCCAAAATCGCGTCTTGATTACCAAATAAATCTTTCAACTGTTCTATAGACATATATCCTCCATGTTCAACATGGTGGCAAAGAGCGATTGCACTTTGCATCATTAGAGTAATTGATATAGGGTTAATAATCGCAATTTCAAGTACAGCTGATCAGATTAAAATTCAACCATCTCATTACGAAAACCATCAATAAGCTGCGTCAGGTCACGATGCCATTCTCGTAATATAGCAGTATCAGGTAACCAGGCTTGTGGTGTCTGTGTGACTTTAATGATGAGATTTGAAGAAGTTTCGTCTTCGGGTTGTGGCGAACTTGGCTCTGGCGCATATTGGCAGAGACGGTAAGCACGTTTCAGTTCAGCCAAAAAACCATCTTTGGATAAATGCTGTAATACGGTCACTTCAGGTGATACCTGCCCCTTAGCCGCCATAAGCTCTTCAATCGATTTCAGCGTCGGGCTCAGGTCATTCAGACGGTAATAGCGTACCAGTTCCTGCAAAAAGGCCAGCAGCGCCCCATGCAGATGGAATACGGCAGCTTCACGATGAGCTTGTGCCTGCTGCACATGATCAGTCTGTTCAGCCTGCTGACAGGCCATACGGGCGAAATAAAGTTTTTGATTGGTACGGTCCGCATGATAGCGAGCAACTCGTGTCATCGAGATTTCCTAAGCATTAAAACAAATTTTGGCTCTTATAAAGTAAAACGTCCGCTCGCATTACGCAATGCAAGATTGTCTACGCTGTCGATCTATTCTGCATGATCTTGATACTTCAGACTGCTGATATTAACCCTTCAGTAAAAATCTAGGCCTTTTTAAAGGCAAAAAAAAGAGCATCATACATGCTCTTTTTTATCAGCTGTTATTTAAGCCTGTGGCTTTTCTTCAGCTTGCTTCACACGAATCCCCTGACCATGCAGGCGCAGTGTATTTAAACCTTTAATCGCTTTAACAGCTTCACGGCCATGTGGCATTTCTACAAAGGCAAAACCTTTAGACTTGCCTGTTTCTGCATCCATGACCAGCGTACAAGACTCAACAGTACCATATTGCTGAAACAGGGTCAGCAATTCAGCTTCTGTTACAGTGCGCGCCAAGTTACGAACTAAAATTTTCATCGGATAACCTTAAGAAGATAGGCAAAAATAATCAAAAAGCACGTGCCTACTCTACTTTTTGCGTCAAACCCAGAAGGGATAGTTTAATCGAGATCAATCCCAAAATCTAAATTAATCGATTGGCGTTCAATTAAAGCACTTTTCACAGTCTGTTGACGGGTTTTGTAATGGGTTTCTGTGACACATAAATTGCGGGTCAAATCATTGAGAAAATAGCTTTCAATTTTACGCCCCTGCTCATCTACCGTTTCACGCGCCCAGTGATTCAGGTTTTGTTTGGTCAGAATCAGCTCATTCTGTGCACGAGTCAACGCTACATACAGCACACGACGCTCTTCCTCGACATCATCGAAATCCCCTTGCGCCCGTGCATGCGGATATTGTCCCGGCGTGACATTGGCCACATAACAGACTTTCTGTTCCGTACCCTTGGCCGAGTGAATGGTAATGAGGGTCACTACATCCGTATCCGACTGGCGTTCAATTTCAGAAATAGAGACCGGATCGAGCACATACTCTTCCAGAAATTCACTCACTTGAGCATGTTTAGAAGCTAGCTGTTTTACCAATTCAAAATCTCCCTGACGGCGATTCCAGTCTTTTTTATAGTTCTCGGCCAGTTGTGCTTCAATGGCTTGGACTGCCAGACCAACACAGGCCTGTACTTCGGTTTTGAGTACCGCCATTTGCTTCATAATCAGAATGGTTTCCAGTGGAATCTTGCCAAATTTTTCTAGCTTGTCGGCAATGATATCCATCTCTGGCTCAGCTAAAAGCTGCTGAGACAGCTTACTCGCTCCGACATCACCCACACCATTCCACAACGTTAAAAAACGCATCCAGGCAATATCATCCAGAGGATTCGCCACCACACGCAACAGGCTGAGCAGATCTTTCACATGTGCAGTTTCTAACAGTTTCATCCCGCCGATGAATCGATACGGAACATTGGCCGCGATGCAGGCTGCTTCAATATGTCGCGCTGCATAACTGGAACGTACCAGCACCATATGATCGGACCATTTGCTGCCTTGCAGATAATGGCGCTCTTTTATATCAATCGCGATCCATTTCGCTTCATCAAACTCGTTCGGGAAAATATGCATCTTTGGCTTGATACCTTCACCACGATGCGCATCCAGACGCTTGTCATATTTGATTTCGGACTGATCCAGCAGCCAGTTAGATAGATCCAGAATTTCCTGAGTTGAGCGGTAATTCTTTTCTAGTTTAAAAATTTTTGCATCCGGTACCCGTTCCTTGAAATGGTGAATATTTTCAAAATCAGCACCACGGAAACCATAAATCGACTGTGCATCATCGCCAACACAAAACAGACTGATCTGATCTTTTAGCGGTTCCAGCAATGCCCATTGCAATGGATTAGTATCCTGCATTTCATCCACCAGCATATGCCGACAAATTGAGGACACATATTCCACTAGCCCTTCAGACTGTGCCAAAGCAGTCGCCACCACAGCGAGGATATCATCATAATCCAGAAAGCTACGCGCACACTTACGCGCTTCATATTCCTTCATAATGTCGGCAATCTGGTCTTTGAGTGCCAGATATTCTGGCATCTGCTTTTCCAAAGCCAGACTCAGTTTCTGCCGGGTGTTCCGAGCAAAGGAATACAAATCACATAATTCCTGAGGCTTAGGCAAATGATTGGGGTTCTTCTTGTCATCACGACCGCGAATCAGGCGGAACATCATCAGCTGATCATCACGATCAATAATCGAAAACTGTTCCAGTCCAAAAGCCTTTGGAATCCGGCGCAGCAGATACATACAGAAGGTATGAAACGTTGATGCACGTAAGCCTTTGGCCTGTTCACCGAGTGCCAGTTCCACCCGTGCCACGATTTCACTCGCCGCACGACGTGTAAAGGTCAGAATCTGAATTTGATTCGCTGGTACGCCCTGTTCAATCAAGTAAGCTGCACGTGCCACGATGGTCTTGGTCTTGCCACAGCCTGCCCCAGCCAAAACCAAACTGTGCTTTGCTTCTGTTGTCGCAGCTTGCTTTTGTTGCGGATTTAATTCATCTATCAGGGAGGCTAAACTCATAGTGTCTCAATGTACTAGGGAGAAAGATAGTTTAACAGAGCAGGCTAGATTCTGGGTGTTCTGCTGTTATTTTCCTTTTGATTTATTGTAGAACTCTTTTTTTGTTTCATGCATTTAAATACAACTAAGTTGATGTTTTACATTTGATTTTATAAGTTAAATATTGGTATAAAAATTGCTCAATAAATCTCGTATTTTTTAATAAAAACAAGGATGCTGCAACTTGCATACAACCTATAAAACACTCAGCGCTTTGATCATGAGCTTTGGCATGTATTCAAATTTACATGCAGAAACAGTTTCTATAGAAATGACACCCGAAGTCTGCTTAAAAGACCTTGAATATACCGCCCACCTCATCCTTGAAAATGATGCAGGGATTATTGCCAAAAGATGGACCACCTACCCTGAACAGATTCAACAGATTTTCAATCAACAAAAAGAAAAACTTCAGGGTGTAAAAACCGTTGTGGAGTGTCAAAAAATTATTCGACCTTTCATGAAATCCATTCGAAATGGTCATTTAGGTATTAGTATTCATCCAGATGCACAAGCAGCACAACAGCAATCTTCAGACACGCAAGTACCAATTGAAGTGATAACAGAAAATAAAGCTGAGAGAGTTACCACAAAAAAACTATCTGATTCCACCACCTTACTAACCATTTTATCTTTTGACTATGCTCTGTATGAAAAAATTCAGCAGGTGGTATCCAGTAATCAAGATAATCTTTTAAAAGCACCGTATTTGATTATTGACTTGCGTAACAATGATGGCGGCAGTGACCAAACAGCTGAAGTATTATATAAGATTTTAGGGGAAGCGAAGTACTGGAATACCTCTCCACAAATTTATGCCTCCTCTACCAATATTGACGGATGGGAAGCATACAAAAGCTTTTTAACAGATGAAGATTCACTGACTCATCTCAATAAAACAATTAAAAAAATGCGTGAACAGCAAAATCAATGGGTCAGTATGAGTTCATACAAAGAATCGCAAGAGGTGGTTACAAGCAAAGATATTTTAGCAACACCGCAAAAGGTGGTAATCTTGATCGATAAAAATTGCGGTAGCTCATGCGAACAATTTGTATTAACTGCGCAGCAAAATCCTCGTGTGGTCACGATGGGGCGGCCAACCTATGGCGCTCTTGATGCCTCAAATGTGATGGAAAAGACCTCGCCTTCCAAGCAACTTCAAATTTACTATGCATCAACCTATATTCACCGCCCTGCAGGTAAAGAAATTGACGGCGTTGGCATCCCGCCAGCCATCAAACTACCAAAACCACAAAACCAAGCTGAATATAGTGCCGAAATTCAACTTGCACAGCGTTATTTAGAACAAGGTCTATAATGACTATGATGTCTAGCTTTTAAACCTATTGTACTAAATCCAAATCAGCACAAACTTTCGAAACTGCTAATTGCAGATTTACTTCTGCATTTTTTAAGGCTTCTTCTAAAGGACAATCTGGTGGATTAATACCAATAATCTGGCTAAATCCTGATTCAAACAGATCCTCAATTCCTTCACCGACTAGACCCGCAAAAGCAATCACAGGTTTATTCAATTGTTTGGCCACTTGTGCCACCCCAAATGGTGTTTTACCGAATTTGGTTTGAAAATCAATTTTACCTTCACCAGTCAGGACATAATCTGCCTGAGCTATTTTCTCGCTCAATTGAACCTGTTCAATCATCAGTTCCACCCCGGAACGAATAGAGGCAGCGGTGAATGCCATTAAACCAAAACCCAGTCCACCGGCTGCACCCGCACCTGCAACATGACGATGATCATGGCCAATCTGCCTAGCGGCTACATCGGCAAAATGACCAAGGTTTTGATCCAGTTGCTTGACCATTTCCGGCATTGCCCCTTTCTGTGGGCCAAAGATTATCGATGCACCATGTGGTCCACACAGCGGATTATTGACATCTGATGCAATGATTATTTCAGTATCTGCTAAACGTGGATCCAGTCCAGATAAATCCATTGATTTGACCAGATCTAAGTTTCCACCACAGACCTGAATTGGCTCACCTACATGATTTAAAAACCGCACGCCCAGTGCCTGAGCCATCCCTGCACCAGCATCATTGGTAATACTGCCACCCAGCCCAATGATGATTTTTTTCACTCCCAGATCCAATGCCTGTTTAATCATCTCTCCTGTGCCATAGGTTGACGTGAACATCGGATTACGCTGTGAAGGTGGTAATAAATGAATGCCATTGGCCTTGGCCATTTCAATCACGGCGGTTTGACCTGCGTCCATTAAACCCCAATAGGTATGAATACGTTGCTCAAACAGTGGCCCGGTCACTTCACATGGAATTTGCTGTCCCCTTAGGCTTGAAATTAGCGCATCGACAGTTCCTTCACCACCATCAGCCATCGGTACCTGTATGATACAGGCATCCGGAATGACTTTCTGGATACCCCGCTGCATTGCTCCACATGCCTGTTGAGCACTCATACTTTCTTTAAAGGCATCTGGTGCAAGAACAAAGATTTTTGACATATAGCGACGATCACTCTTTTTGGTATCTCTACAGTATCAAAAAGAGTGTATATAATGCTCTTAAAACAAAGGATTAAACCTTAGATGAACTTTTCGGAACCTCACGGCGAATATAGGAAGCAAGCATCAGGTAGTTAATACCCTGAAATAAAATATCAACGGCTAGAAACAAGCCCAACACCCAGAACGGAGCATCTGGTGTCCGCAAGATCATGATTCCGGCCAGGAGAGTCAGTATGCCGGAAAACAGGATCCAGCCCCATCCCGCCATTGGCCGGAATACAAAGGCATTTATTAAGCGGATGACTCCTGCAATAATCAGGATAATGGCCAGAACATTGGTTAGAACGATCGCGGTTTGCACGGGTGTGGTAAAAGCAAAATATCCGGCGACTAAATACAGCAGGCCAAATAAGGCCCAGAACCAGCGCATACCGCCCTCAAAAATCTTGAAGGATGCGATAATATGTAAGACCCCACCGACCATCATCAGCACGCCAAATATAAATACTGCAGATAAGGTTGCCACAGGTAAGGTCGCCAATAAGATCAAACCAAAAATAACCAGCAAGATACCAAAGAGCAGATACCATTTCCGGTTTCGATGTAAGGAATCGAATACAAGGTCATTACCTACTGTTTTCATTTTTATTCTTCTTGATGCTGTTCGTTTAATTTATCTTAAGCGATTTAATTGACCATACTGTATAAAAAATGCAACTTTCATGTCATGACTTCAAGCTGGCAACAGCTATGGGGTCAGTGACAAGGAGGTTGTTATTCTTTCCACCCAAGTTCAATGGCTGTGATCGCATTAATTAATGTCTGCTCTAAAGCATCTGGCATTTTGCTGGTCGTTTGAGAAGTGGGAATATGACCTGCCATCAGCTCTGCTTTGGCTTGCGGAAACAAAGGTTGCTGATCTGGAAATGCATAACCCACCGGATAAAGCGGCTGTCCTGTCGCTAAATCATATTTGTCCGAGGCCCCAAAAGCATGCAGCAACTCATGTACCAAGACAATTTTATTCTGTTCAGCCTGTTTTTTGGAGGCAAATAAATTGACTGATCCAATCCGGCCTTTTTGCAAGGCAGTTGAATGCCTTAATTGCTTGGTTTGTGCAGGATCATAATAATTTAAATATAAAGTCACACTAGGTGAACCATCAGTACTTTGATGCTGTTTCCAGGCATAAAAACGGAATTTCAAACTCCATAAAACGGTATCGATGAGTGAGGCCTGCTCCGGCACTTTAGGCGGCAATTCTTTAAGTTCACGCCCCAGATTAAAATAAAAATAAGTGGGCTGTCCACGGTACTGCTGGGCCGCTTTTTCCAGATATTCTTGTGTTCCTTTTAGATCCTGAACAGACAATTGCTGGATATATTGCTGTGTGGTCGCCAATCCATCTGCATTGATCGGATGCAACAGAACAAAGATTGGTTTGTTCCAGTCCTGATTCTGATCTCGATAAGCATTTACTGCCACCACAAACAAAATCATCAATAAAATCAGGATTCGGATCTTTTTCCACATATGAACACGCCAATAGAGAGTTAATTTAAATTTTATTTTTGTTTCGTTTTTTGATCTTCAGAGCGCAGATATAAAACACAGCTCAAACTAACCAGTGACATAATAATCACCAGAATCATCAGCATTCCCCGATCCATAGGAATACCCATTTCATTAATCTTTCCAAGCATGAAATAGAGGATAGATCCTAATCCAATACTTAAGAACAGGAATTTATCTAGCCAAGTCATGCATGATTCCTACTTTAATCTTTTATTATTTAACGCCTAGAATATCCTAGAACTATATTGATCAAAAATAGTCCGTCATAAAAAAATGCCGACTTTCGTCAGCATTTTCTTGATGTCTTATAGCTTAGGCCTCAACCCATTTGCCATCCTGATAGACCAGCGACCATTTGGTTTGCTTGCCTTCAGGGGTTTCCGAACCAATATATTGAGACTGGTTCTTACGGCTGAATTTCACTAAGGTTGGATTTCCTTCAGGATCCACATCTGGTGCCTGCAAAATAAACTGATATTTTGGATCTAGCTGATCCGCCACAGTACGCAGTTCTGCAACCTTCGGTGCGCGAGTTTCACGGACTTTCGGGAACTTGCTCGCGGCCAGGAACAGACCGGCGGCACCATCACGCAGAACAAAGAAATCATCATGCTTGGTTGAACGTAAGTGTTCCATCTTGATCGGATCAACACGCGGAGGCGCAGGTTGACCATTCTTCAAGACTTTACGGGTATTCTCACAGCTGGTACAGGCAAAATATGGACCAAAACGGCCAGTTTTCAGCTGCATTTCACCATCACATTTATCACATGGAATGGTTGGGCCATCATAACCCTTAATCTTGAATTCGCCTTCTTCCAGCTCATAACCTGTACAGTCCGGGTTATTACCACAGATATGCAGTTTACGGCCGCCATCAATCACATAGCTGTCCATTGCAGTGCCACAGACTGGACAACGTTTTTTCGACATCAGGTCAGCAGTTTCTGCTGCATCATCATCAGACAGTGCAGCCAGAGATTCAACCGGAGTCAGGTTCAATGTACCTTTGCAACGTTCTTTCGGTGGCAGGTTATAACCTGAACAGCCCAGGAATACACCCGTTGTTCCGGTACGGATCTGCATCGGACGGTCACATTCTTTACAATGGACTGCTTCAACTTCGACAGGCTGATTGCGGCGCATGCCGTTTTCACCCTGAGCATTGGTCAGACGTTTTTTGAAGTCACCATAGAAGCTGTCTAACAGATCTTTCCAGTTACGCTCACCATCTGCCACTTTATCCAGCTGACCTTCAAGGTCTGCAGTAAAGTCATAGTTCATCAGGTTATTGAAGCTTTCATCCAGACGATCGGTGACGATCTCACCCATCTTCTCAGCAAAGAGACGACGGTTCTCCAGTTTTACGTAACCACGATCCTGAATGGTCGAGATAATGGCAGCATAAGTCGAAGGACGACCAATACCTTTTTTCTCAAGCTCTTTTACCAATGATGCTTCAGTAAAACGTGCCGGTGGTTTGGTAAAATGTTGAGATGGATCTAGTTTTTCCAGCTTCAGCACTTCACCAACTTTCACAGCAGGCAACAGTACATCATCATCAGATTTGTTCTGGCCACGAACTTTGGTGAAACCATCAAATACCAGAGTACGACCTTTGGCTTTCAGTTCAACACCATTCGCATCCACTAAAATAGTCGATGATAAATATTCTGCTGGTGTCATCTGACAAGCTACAAATTGACGCCAGATCAGGTCATACAGACGCTGTGCATCACGTTCCACTCCAGCCAGACTATCGCCTTTCAATGCCACATTGGATGGACGAATGGCCTCATGGGCTTCCTGCGCACCAGCTTTATTACCATAACGGTTCGGCTTGGCTGGCAGATATTTCTCGCCATATTCAGACTCGATATGACCACGCACCATATTGACTGCATCATCACTCAGGAAGGTGGAGTCAGTACGCATATAGGTAATGAAACCAGCTTCATACAGGCGCTGTGCCAGCATCATGGTTTTCTTTACCGAGAAACCTAGACGGGTACTTGCGGCCTGTTGCAAGGTAGACGTGATATACGGCGCACTTGGATTCACCTTGGTCGGCTTATCTTCACGGCTAATAACTTTATATTCAGCGTCTTTAATCAGATTCAGTAAAGCATCTGTTTCAGCTTTATTATGCAGCTTTAAAGTCTTGCCATTTTGCTTGACCGCTTCCAGACGAATATCATCTTTCTTGGATTTGGTATCTGCAAAAACCTGCCAGTATTCTTCAGGAATGAACTTACGAATTTCACGTTCGCGTTCCACGACCAGCTTTACAGCGACAGACTGTACACGCCCCGCAGACAGACCACGGGCAATTTTTTCCCATAGCAGTGGCGAAATCATGAAGCCGACGACACGATCCAGGAAACGGCGTGCCTGCTGGGCATTGACCTTATTGGTATCTAGACGTGAGGGCTGTTTAAACGCTTCCTGAATGGCATTTTTGGTAATTTCGTTAAAGACCACACGTTGATAGCGTGAATCATCGCCGCCGATCACTTCTTTTAAATGCCAGGCAATCGCTTCCCCTTCACGGTCCAAATCCGTTGCGAGATACACTTCATCGACTTGCGATGCCAGTTTTTTCAGTTCAGCGACTACGCCTTCCTTGCCCGGAAGGACTTCATATTTGGCTTTCCAGTCATGTTCTGGATCGACACCCATCCGGTTAATCAACGCCTGCTGTGATTTTTCCGCTTTTTCTGCTTCAGTCAGCTTGGTTCGGGTCACCGGTTTTTTCTCTGCAGTTTTCGCAGAGCCGCCCGTTGGCAAGTCACGCACATGACCCACCGAGGATTTCACGATGTAGTTTGAACCGAGATACTTGTTGATTGTTTTCGCTTTTGCAGGCGACTCCACAATCACCAAGGCACGTTTACTTCCAGCGTCGGAAGACTTCGCCGTGCTGCTTTTTGATGTGGACCGAGGAGCGTTCGCCATATTAACCGTTTAATCCTGTTTATTTCTAAAATTAAAGTTCAGCCAAAGAATGTAATAGTGCCTTGATGTCATCAAGTTGTGTGGCTCTAAGATCAGATTCTTCATCCCAATAGAGTCCTACACAGTTTGCCTGCATATCAATAGCATAAATGCCCTTTAATGCAATGGGAAAATCTTTAAATTTGTCATCCCCATACACCAGTTCAAGTTTGTTATCAACCACGCGGGCACGCATCAGCGGTAAACGGGCATCTGGAAGCAGCACACTATAATAGGCCACCATACTGGCACGACTTTCAGTCGCCTTGGGAATGTTGGTCCAGTCCGGTGCAACCACCAGACGTGGATGTAAGCCCATCTTGCGGGCTTTATCACGCATAAGTCCTAATGCCTTTTCTCTAGGACTCACACGCAGACCAAAAATAGACCCCAGTACGAAAACGATGATGACAACTGCCACCCAGATTCCGGTATTTTCCATAGTTCAACCTTTATGTTCTTATATTAGATTTGCATAAGCCCGCTATAAAAGGCAAGCACCGCTGGATAAATTTAATTTCCCAGCAGCTGCGGACTATAAATAATTTCCCGTTTATTTAACTGTATTAGCTGATGTTTGATGAGTAAATCGAGTGATTCTCGTACCTCTTCCTTAGGCACGCATCGCTCTAGTAACGCCTCGAAACTGGCAATAAATTTAGGCCGACGTTCTGCAAAAACATTGAGATAAGGCATCAGGCGCAGACGTAAATGACTTAATTTTCTTTCAGTCACTTCATCTTGAGTTTCGACGGTTTCGACGGTTTCGACGGTTTCGACGGTTTCGACGGTTTCGACGGTTTCGACGGTTTCGACGGTTTCGACGGTTTCGACGGTTTCGACGGTTTCGACGGTTTCGACGGTTTCGACGGTAGCTAAATGCTGTTTATAAAATTTTTCAATTGCTGCAGTCTGATATTGAAGCTTACCAGACTGATTTTTAATAATTTTTATTCTAATTAATTCATCTACTAAAAGCTGAGCATATTTTTCTTCCACTTTTAAATTGGCTTTAAGCGAGTTGATTAAAGTTTCTACTTTTGCAGGCTTAGAAAAGTTACTTCTCACTAAATTGGAGCAGTATTGAAAAATCAGTTTTTGAATGTCTATTTCTGCTTTTATTTGCTGAGCAATATTTGGATTGACTAATGGTTTAGCTGAAATAACTTTAGCCTGAAATTTGGCAATTTTAAGTAAGTCCGCCACATATTCCATAGAAAAGTCATTCGACATAATCTCGAAGCAAACTTCAGAGCTTTTATATTGGGTAGAAAGCTGTCCAGCAATAAAACATAGGCCAAAATCAGCAGCGTCTTTACCTATTTTAGGCATCTTCAGGACTTTTAGTTTTCCTGCACTGATTGCAGGTGCAAGCCTGACGACACCATCCAGACTAAACCCCATGGGCGTTTTGGCATAGACCAGATAAACATATTGATATTGGGCAAGATATTGAAGGAGCTCTGTTTCAGTTTTAGGTAAGTTTTCAATATCCAATAACAGTATTTTTTTCATATGCCCTCATGAGATTATTCTAATTTAGAAACATCTCATGACTATATAACACTTCGTGACCATTCCAATAAATATATCCTTTTTCAATCAACTCTTTAAGTAAAAGACGGACATCGGATTTTGGAAATAACTGCTCGAGCAAATCACGTAATTCATAAATATCTTTAGGCTTATTTCCCTGTAATTCGCGCAGCTTGCGTGCAACTTCGAGCTGTACCGGATCAATTTTATTAAAGTTTTTGAACAGGCCTTGCTGGGCAGACTGGATTAGAGATTGAGCAGGTTCAACAACAGGCTCTTCAGGATTAAGCTTCGAGACCACCTGATTCAAAGCTGGTTTTTCAATGGGTACATGTTCATTGAGATCCAGCTGCACCCACTGTTTCAGCACTTTTTTACGGAAACTGATTTGCTCGTCATAACGTTTGACTATTTTCAGATTAATCAGCATGCCAACTACATGCTGGGCTTTGCCTGGTAAAACTTGCAGAATATTGGTGACAGAATTTTTTAAGGTTTCGAGCGTGGTCGGTTTACCACTCATCTTGCCGAGCGCATCACAATATTTTTTCACCAGCTGCAAAGCCGGTTTAGCTTTAATGGCTTCAATACTTGGCAACTGGATTTTGGGTTTATCTTGAGTCTCTGTTGATGCATCCTCTGGCAACACCTGAATCAGGCTGCAATCAATATCTGAAGCCTGTAGCATCTGCATTAGCATTTCACTGCTATCCATCGCAGAGATCAGCTCGACCTGAGTATCTGCTTCCAGCAAAGCCATCAACTGGCCCACAATCACGGCATATTCATATTCCTTATGCTCTGCTTCCGGGACATCCAGAATGATAATTTGTCCACTGCTGATCCAGCTCGCCAACTCAGTCAGTTCTTCTAGAGCAAACTCGAATTTTCCGGCACAGTTAAACAAATACAAGGTCGGATAATGTTCAACAATGTCACGTAACAGTTTGGCTGTAGGAAAGTTATTTTCGAGATCAAGAAGGACAACTTTTTGGCGCATAAGGCAAGATTAAAAACTGAGCTAGAAAAATACTATTAGAGTAGGAAGTGTGTGAAAGGTCAAATAGTTTCCTCCTTCCATGACGATATTTAGATTTTAAAGATCATCTTGGACGAAGTAAAAGTGGCGACTTGGTTTAGGTTTATCGAGCTTCACCTACTTAAAAGAAAACCCTCACGACTGGAGGGCTTTCTTTTTGTTTTCTTTTTAAAAATTATTTGTAAATTAATAATGCGGTGGACGGTTGGTGACCGGATCAAAAGCATCAATCCCTTCGGACAAATCTGCAGACTCAACACGTTGATATAACAACTGCATTTGTTTTTTTAAATCGGCAATTTCCAGATTCTGGCGAGTGACCTGCTGATTCAGCTGTTCAACTAAATCATCTAAAAATGCAATTCGCACTTGCAAATCTTCAATGGGTGCGGAAAATGACGCCTGATCATTTAGATTTTGTTGTTTAGTCATTTTAAGTCCTCATTTGGGATTTCAGGAAACATTAACATTATGGCCTATATTACTTTAAGGGATGTCCAACTGGCATTTGGCGGACCTGCCTTGCTCGACGGCGCCAACTTTAATTTGGAACGCGGTGAACGAGTATGTTTGATTGGCCGTAATGGTGAGGGTAAGTCTACCTTACTTAAACTGATTGAAGGAAGTTTACTCCCGGATAGTGGTGAAGTTTCGTTACAAAATGGCATCACCATTTCCATGCTGGCCCAAGACGTGCCAATGGATTCCGGCAAGGTTGCAGATATTGTTGCCGACGGCGCTGGTGAAGCTTCAGAAGTGTTGCGTGCTTACCATGAAGCCAGTGAAGCTTGCGTGCTCGGTGATATGGAAGCCTGTGACCGCATGGGACATTTGCAGCATCAGATGGATCAGCTGGATGGCTGGGCTTTAGAAACTAAGGTTAATTCAATCCTAAGTAAAATGGGACTGGATCCTGAAGCGGATCTGGCCGATTTATCTGGCGGTCGTAAACGCCGTGTCCTGTTGGCACGTGCCCTGCTCACCCAACCTGATGTGCTGTTACTCGACGAACCGACCAACCATCTGGATGTCGAAAGTATCGAGTGGCTGGAAAAATTCCTGCTCGAGCAGAACAACCTGACCTTACTGTTTATTTCGCATGACCGTGCCTTTGTGGACAGTATTGCGACCCGTATTGTCGAGCTGGACCGTGGTATTTTGCGTAGCTATGAAGGCAACTATTCACGTTACCTCGACCTAAAAGCTCAGCAGCTGGAAGCAGAAGAAAAACAGAATGCCCTGTTCGAGAAAAAACTCGCTGAAGAAGAAGCCTGGATTCGTCAAGGCATTAAAGCACGTCGTACCCGTAACGAAGGTCGTGTCCGTGCTCTGAAAGAATTGCGTGAAGAGTCTAAAGCACGCCGCTTCCAGCAAGGCAAAGTCAACATGTCGACTCAGGAAGCACAGCGTTCAGGCAAAGTGGTGTTCGAGATTGAACATCTGAGCGTGAAGTTTAGTGACAATGCACCGATCATCAATGACTTCTCGGCGCTGGTAATGCGTGGTGACCGTATTGGTCTGGTGGGTGATAATGGTGTCGGTAAAACTACACTAATCAAAGCCATTCTGGGAGAAATCGAGCATGGCGGTACAGTCAAAACCGGTACCCAGTTGGAAATTGCTTATTTTGACCAGCTACGTAATGTGCTGGATCTGGAAAAATCAGTTAAAGATAACGTTTCGGAAGGTTCAGATCATGTCGATGTGAATGGCCAACGTCGTCATATCTATAGCTATTTACAAGACTTCCTGTTCTCCCCAGAACGTGCCCGTACGCCAGTTAAAGCCCTTTCAGGTGGTGAACGCAACCGTATTCTGCTCGCCAAACTATTACTGAAACCATCCAACCTGATCGTGATGGACGAACCGACCAACGATCTGGATATGGTGACGCTAGAACTGCTGGAAGAAATGCTGGCGGAATACAAAGGCACCCTGCTACTGATCTCGCATGACCGTGCTTTTATGGACAATGTCGTCACATCAACCTGGGTCTTTGATGGCAAAGGCAATATTGATGAATATGTCGGTGGCTATCAGGATTATCTGGAACAACGTCCAGATCAAACTGTGGTTGACCAGAAAATGGCTGTCAAAAAAGCTCAGGCCAAAGCTGAAGCAGCAGTTACACCTGTAGCATCGGCTCCGAAGAAAAAACTCAGCTACAAAGATCAGCGTGAACTGGAAATGTTACCGGCTGAAATTGAAGCACTGGAAAAAGAACAAGCTGAACTTTCTGACAAACTGGCGGATGGCTCGTGGTTTGTCACAGATGCAGCAGCAGCGACCAAGGCCTCTGAACGTTTAGGCGAAATTGATGAGATTTTGCTGGAAAAAATGGAACGTTGGGACCAACTGGAAAATATGACCAAAGGCTAATCTTTAAATCGCCTAGTCACTAAGCATCTGTATTCGTACAGGTGCTTTTTTATTTTGCAGTTTTTTATTTCAAAAAGCTCTTCTGCTACACTGCTGACATCTTTGATTTCAAATATTGAATTTATGAGTCGAACGCCAGAATACAAACCCGGTGAATTTCAATGGTCATTCCTGTTGCCGCAATACTGGGGTATCTGGGTGGGTATTGTATTTCTGATGATTCTGGCCATCTTACCTTGGGCGATTCAGCATCGTCTGGCACGTCTACTTGGCCAGATGGCATTTAAATATTTGAAATCTCGCCGTGAAACCACGCTTCGCAATCTGGAAGTTTGTTTCCCTGAATGGTCAGCTCAAGAAGTTCAGGACAATGCTCGTATGGTCTTTATTGACCAGATGCTCGGTGTATTTGAGACCTTGAATGCCTGGTACTGTCCAAAATGGTTTAAAGGCCGGGTACAGATTGAAGGGCTGGAACATATCCAGCAGGCTCAGGCAGAAGGTAAAGGGGCTTTATTGCTCGGTACCCACTCGACTTTGCTGGATGCTGGTGGTTATTTATGTGCACAGTATTTTGAGCCGGACGTGGTGTATCGACCACAAAATAATCCCTTGCTCGATATGCTGATTTACCGCTGCCGTGCCACCATTTATGCCAACCAGATTGACCATGATGATATGCGCGGTCTGGTGCGTAACCTGAAAAATGGCCATGCTATCTGGTACAGTCCGGATCAGGATTTTGGTTTAAAACAGGGTGTGATGGCACCCTTTTTTGGAGTACCTGCAGCCACAGTCACTGCACATCGTCGCTTATTAAAAATGACCAAAGCCGCTGCCATTCCACTCTATTTTTATCGAACTGGTGATATTAAAGATCCATGCTACTGTGTGTTGATCGAGCCTGCGGTAGAGAACCTGCCAAGTGCGGATGAAGTCGATGATGCAACCCGGGTAAATCTGATTATTGAACGCCAGTTGCGCATTGCACCGACGCAATATATGTGGTTCCACCGTCGCTTTAAGACCCGTCCTGAAGGCTATGATAAAATCTATTAAAAGCTAGAAAAAATATGGACGGTATTATTGGCAAGACAACTCAATGATCCGTTCCTTGATAAATCCACATCGCTTGTGTATGCCCTGCACGCTCAAAACCTAGAGCTTTATAAAATTCAGTGGCATGCTGATCAGCCACCAGAATTTTCTGATGAAATCCTGAATAACGTTGCAGCATTTCTTGCATGATCAGACGACCAATACCCTGTCGCTGCACCTCCGGGTGAACCAATAAATGTGGGAAATACACCACCAGATAACCATCTGAAATCGCATTTCCCAAGCCGACCAGCCGACCGTTGATACGTGCCGTCACCAGACTATGAGAATGCTGCAAAGCCTTTAAAAGCAATTGAGGTTTTTCTGCAGCTGACCATTGATTGACAAGATAGAGCTGTAGCACGTAAGCGTCCGCTGAACCCCATGCCTATTTTTTAATTCGATTTAGGTTTCCAGCGGTGTGGTAGCAATTCTTCAATCTGAGTCACTTTATGTGTCGGCAACCTTTTCAGCACATCACTTAAATAGGC
>NZ_VOZF01000022.1:0-48092 GCF_013419905.1 Acinetobacter sp. YH12046 | reverse complement strand
GGTGAGATTGTGATTAACGAACGCAATGAAACCAATGTGAAAGGTGTGTTTGCTGCAGGTGACTGTACCACTGTTCCTTACAAACAGATCATCATCGCGACTGGTGAAGGTGCCAAAGCATCATTATTTGCCTTTGATTACATCATTCGTTCTGGTCAGTAATCCTTAAAATCCATGAATTAAAAAAGCCCGCACAATGCGGGCTTTTTACTATCTCAAAGCTGATTTATTCCTGTAAGAGTTGAGCTGCCAGTTTTTCAATATTTCCCATTTCAGGATGTACAGCAGCGACATTGGCTAAAATCGTCACTGCCTTTTTCTTGTTTAAATCAATCATCAAAATAGCAGAATGCCCTGCGGTATTTCCCCCATGCCAGATGATTTTGGTGCCATTTTCCTGTTCTCGCACAAACCAGCCCAATCCCAATTGGTAGCTACCTGCTTGTTCTGTGGTTGCTTGCTGAGTTAATTGTACTGCCGCATTTTTTGCATCGAGTTGAGCTTGTGCAAATCTGGTTAAATCTGAAGCTGTAGAGAGTACACCGCCCGCAGGTAAAAAGGTATCAAATGCCCAGGTGGTGATTTCTTTTCCTTGGGCATCAAATGCAGACACAAGTTGCTTAGCTGCTTGATCAGGCGAGGTATAGCTATGTTTCATCCCATACTTTTTAAAGACATATTCATTGAGTAACTCAGCAAAATCCTTATTTTGCGATTGACTCAAACTCTGTCCCAATAAAGCCACAGCCAAATTAGAATAATGTGGCACTTTTCCACTGTTATTTGCATGTTCAAGCTCTAAGGAATTTTTTAAATATTCTTCCAGTTTAGCTGCATCATATTCCTTATATGGATCAGTATCATCATCTACTTCCAAATTACTCGGTAGTCGTGGCAGTCCAGACGTATGATTGGCTAAATCCTGAAAGCGAACCTGGATATTGTCCTTGAATGGAAAGGCATAATAAGGATTAATCTTGTCATCCAGTTTAATTTTATTTTGTGTCACCAGTTCAGCCAATATGGTTGATGTCATCACTTTGGTCAGAGAACCAATTGCAAAGATTTTATCCTGATTGGCCTTGGCCTGGATTTTGTCCTTATGCTTCTGTACTCCATAGTAATGGGGTTTGTCCTGATCTAATACCGCTATCGCTACTTGAGTTTGTTCTGGAAAAGTACGAGTAACCTGATAAATTTTCTCTGCAATCGCTTTTGGATAGCCTTGAATAGCATTGACTGTCTTATTATTTGCTGCGGTAGATTCGATATAGGGCGTAAATAAAAGGCCGGAAATCTGTTGATCATTATTCAAACTCATGCTGAGTTTCAGACGATCTTTTTCAAAGTTGGCCTTATAGACTGCAGTCTCTTTGCCTTTAGACTCTATATACTCAAGACTTTGTATTTTGCCGAGTTGCTGCTGCAAGTCTTTAGAGACTTTTTCAAACATATTTAAAGGAATTGCCTTTTTCGCTTCAGGTGAAAACTTTTCAAAAATTGCTGTATAATTTTGCGCATTAAAATCCTGCTGAAACTGGGCAATAACTTCCTTTTCAATATCCGATTGGGCATAAAGACTGCTTATACAAAGCAAGGATGATAAAAACAGTGATATTTTCTTCATGAGATCAGTATTGTTCCTTAAGTTTATAGGGCACTTTCATAAAAATTATTGAAATTAAACATTTTTATAGACTTAATACAGTGCAACGAATAGTTAAAAAATAAGCAAAATATATTCCATATCATTCTATTTTGTAGGGCAGATCAATTCATCCAAGTTTTTGCCCTGTCTATTTGCCATTTTATACTTGTTTTTCTTAAGCTCCACTCGAACTGGTTCAAAAATTGCTTATGAATTGATAGATAGCATAGTTAATTATTTCAGAGAATTTTATTGAAATAATGTAACGATGTTATGTACTTAGCCAATTATTATTTGTTTTCCTCACTGAGACTTGGGTAACTTTTTGTTATATGACTTGTCAGCGTCTAATTTCATCATTAACATGAAATGCAGACCTGAAATACCTGAAATAAAAGTCCGTGAAAGATAACAAAAAAAATATCAAAAATGTAATGGAGCTTAGCAATGTACTATCAATATCACTGTGCGTGCTGCGATAAAGTTGTGGAAGCTGGCCAAAAAGAATGTCATGCCTGTGGCTCACATAATATTCGCAGCCCTTATGGTTTTTGGATTTTATGTCTGGTGGCCTGTCTGGTTACTGCAATCGCATTCAAGGTAATGCATGTCTATATCCAGTCACAGCAACAAGAAGCGCCAGCTCAATCATCTTTATTTGATGTGCTGCAACAAGATAATAAACGTCCGCGCTAATTTTTTTATCCTCAAGCAAGACCTGACTTGGATCAGGTCTTTTTTATGCGATTTTAACTTGAATATGAAACGCTGCCAGAATAGAAAATTTGAATTACAATAAGTCATCTTGCAGTGAGAGATGAAAATGGTTCAGTTAATTAAAAAAGGCGGCTTACGTGAGCGTGCCAATCGCAGTCGCAGTTATCAGGGTTCGGAAAATACTGAGGCCACCCTTAAACCGAATCGTTATCAGTCTCCAGTGCAGAAACAGGATCATCCAGTTTCTGATGCTTCCGCTGCACAGCAGCTTTCTACCGAAAACTCCTCTATTACCCCATCGAATTAAGATTTTTAGTTCATTAGAACCAACGCGTCATACCATAACCAGACTGCAAAAATCAGGAATAACCCGCCTGAAATCATATCGATATAACTTCCTGATCGCTGGTAAGCCTCTTTAATTTTGGGATGGGAAATTAATAGCATCAGTAAAGTAAAAGTAATAAAGGTTTGCAGCGGAATAATCACTGCCAGTTGCGCTTTTAAATAATCAGAAGCTGATGAGCTCAGTGCAAGTGAAAATACGCTACTGAAATAGATCAGGGTTTTAGGATTCGACAGATTAGTCAATAAACCCTGCATAAAGTAACTTTTTGGTGTTTCTACCGTATTTAAATCATCTTGAGCTTGATGCCTGTTCTGAAAACCTTGCCATCCACCTTTTAGCATGGCCCAGCCCATTTTGGCCAAAAATAGCCCACCGATGACCATCAATACCTGTTGAATCCAGGGAAACTGGTCGATCAATACGGTAAAGCCTGCTAGCGTCAATACCACCCAAACCACGATCCCCGCTGAAATTCCGGCAATTACCTTTAGGGCATTCATACGTGTCGTAGAAGCTGCACTTGTTGCGATAAGTAAGATGTCAGGACCGGGACTTAATTGAGCTACAAAATGTAGAAAACAGATGGTAAAAAGCAAAGACATTTAAAAAAGATCAAATGGTAAAAAAACTATTATAACTTTTGTTTAATGAAATTAGAAAGTTCCAATAAAAAAGCCGAATCATGAGATTCGGCTTGAAGCATTTATATTGAAAGCGTGATTTTATTTCTTGTTCACATCTTTCATTTCAATTTTCTTGGCTTCTGGGGTCACTTCACGGGCTTCACCATCAATAATGGTCGAATCACCATGCCCCCCCTGCTGGTTCTGCATATCCTGCATTTGACGCATCATTTCAGCAAACGGGTTTTGATCTGCACCGCCACCGACATCGCCCATCATGCCACCTATCATTTTTTCCATCATGGCTTGCTGACGTTTCATCATCATTTTCATCATGGCTGCCTGGAAAGCACGTTGTACAGGTGGAATCAGCATTAATACCGCAAGCACATCACTAATCAAACCAGGAATCAGCAGGAAAAAGCCGGCTAAGATTTTAGGCAAATTATTTGATAATGCTGGATCTGCACTCATCTGTCCCATCTGCATTTGCTGCATTTGTGGCATTACACCGGCCGAATATTTCCGGATCAGGTTCATACCGATAAAGAAGGCCGCTACGAACCAGAAAAATACGTACCACATGCTCCCGACAAGGTCACCCACGCCAATCCATACAAATACTTCGAGGACTAAGCCGGCCAGGATAATAAGAAATAATTTCATGAAAATTAATCTAATCTCAGTAAAATAAATATTAGGATGCTGTAATCAACTGCTTCATCAGGATCAAGCTTTTTTGATACGCTTATGTAACAATATGGGCATTATTTTATTTTTAAAGTGCAGGCATGTCATTAATTATTGGGATTGATCCCGGTTCGCGTCTAACAGGTTACGGTATCATCCAGAAAGAAGGTTCAAAACTCACTTTTGTTGATGCAGGAACGATTAGAACTGAAACAGCGGAAATGCCTGAACGTTTAAAACGAATCTTTGCTGGTGTCGAACGGATTGTCAAATTTTACGGCCCGACCGAGGCTGCGGTGGAACAGGTGTTTATGGCACAAAATCCGGATTCTGCTCTCAAACTGGGTCAGGCTCGTGGTGCGGCAGTCGCAGCCTTGGTGAATCTGGATCTGAAAGTTGCCGAATATACGGCACGGCAGATCAAACAGTCTGTTGTGGGCTATGGCGCTGCAGACAAAGAACAGGTTCAGATGATGGTTATGCGTATTCTGAACCTGACAATCAAACCGCAACAAGATGCTGCCGATGCACTTGCTGCTGCGATTTGTCATGCTCATGCTTCAGGCAGCATGAGTAAAATGGCCGTATTGAATGCCTTAGGCGGTATGGCACGCGGACGCAGCCGGGTCAGCACCCGTCGTCGTTAGTCTTTAGTTAATACTTTAAAATCCTGAAAATCAGCGTCCTGAAGAGTCAATTTCTGCTGATGAATTGCAGTGACTTCTGCACGTTGTGGTCCAGTTCTGCTGAGCTGGATCATTTCCCGAACAATCGCTTCCTTCCCCACAATGATAGCCTCAACTTCGCCTGTTTCCAGATTACGCACAAAACCCTTTAAACCTAATTGAATTGCTTGTTGTTCAAACCAGCGACGGTAGCCCACGCCCTGCACTTTGCCCTGAATGATCAAATGAATGGCCTGCATTTTTATTGTCCTTAGTGGTTCACAACCTGGTAAATGGCATGTTTCATATCTTGTGCCTGCAAGCCGCGTTCACCTTTTTTCGCCAATACATCACCGGCAAGTGCGTGCAAAGTTACGATTTCATGTAAATGGGTGGCATCTTTAAATTGGGCTTTCAAACTTGCGATCATGCCAGCAAGTACATCTCCCATTCCTCCGGTTCCCATACCGGCATTGCCTGCGGTACAGATGAAAAGAGCATCTTCTAAAATCAGGCTACCTGAACCTTTGAGCACCCATTGTCCCTGATATTTTTGCTGGAGCTGTTGAATTGCCTGAATACGATCTGCTTCGACTTCTGATGCTTTCATTTCTAACAAAGTAGCCGCTTCACCCGGATGTGGTGTTGCATAAGTATGGGCATTCAACTTTTGTGGTGATTTTGCCAGAAACCACAAGGCGTCTGCATCGAGAACTGTCTCCAGTTCTGATTGCTGAATCAGGTCAAACCAGTATTTATATTGCTGTTCAGCCCAAGTATCTCGTCCTAACCCCATACCAAAACAGACAGCATCCACATGACGAACTAAAGCTTGGCGTTGCTCAGCATCTAGCGCATTAATATCACGCAGCATGATATTCGGAGCACGTGACAAAATGGCAGTATGATGTTTGGCATCACAAACCACAGTGACCTTACCTGCACCGGCAGCAAAGGCTGCCTCAGCTGCCATAATGACCGCACCGCCCATATCGGCATGCCCCCCAATTACGAGCACATGCCCATAACTGCCCTTATGTCCAAAAGCTTCACGTTTAGGCAGATGAATTTGAGTCGAGGAAATTTGAGCTATCGGCACAAGTTCAGCATCGGGAGGAATAACCGAGATGACCTCTACCTTGCCGGCATATTCTTTGCCTCGTCCGGTAAATAGTCCCGCCTTTAAACCTAAAACAGTAAAACTATGATCTGCCTTAATGGCAACCGGCAAAGACTGTCCGGTATTGGCATGCAGTCCGCTTGGAATATCCACTGCAATTTTAAGACCTTGCTGGGCATTAATGCTTTGAATAATCTGTTGCCAATTTTCATTCAGATCACGGTTCAAGCCGATCCCAAATAAGGCATCAATATAGACATCATATTGTTTCTGAAAATTAAAACCTGAATAAGTGGGTATACCGATTTGCTGAGTTTCCCGGATTGCTTGAGCCAGATCCTGTGATGGATTGGGTTCTGCTGCATAAATATCTATTTCAAAACCGGCCTGTTTTAAATATTTACCTATCAGATAACCATCACCGGCATTATTACCCTGACCGCAACACACAGCGATTCGGGTCAATTGCTGTTGTTCCAACAAAGGGATGAGTCGCTGCGCAATCGACCATGCTACCTGTTGCATCAAACCATAAGAACTATTTTGCTTGCCAAACCAGCGCTGCTCCCATGCTTGTATATTGCGGCTATGATAAACTTGCTGCTGCATTTCTTATTTCCTGTTTCTGGTTTATGACAACACCCGATTCCCAAGCGCAAATCCAAGTTTATCAACAAGATCCCCATGAACTGAAAGCGTGGATCAAAGCGCAGGCACGAGAACTGGGTTTTTCTGATTGTGTCATTGCCCAACCGGATGCTCAAGCAGAATTAGTCCGCTTGCAGGAATATTTAGACCGCGGCTATCACGGTGATATGAAGTTTTTGGAAGAAAATCTGGAAAAACGTGCCGATCCCACACTGCTTATTCCCAATACCAAATCCGTGATCTGTGTACGAATGGATTATCTGGTCGATCTTCCAGAACCGCGTCTAGTGCCCTATGCACCAAATTCTGCGATTATTGCCCGTTATGCCCGTGGTCGTGACTATCATAAGACCATGCGCGGGCGCCTAAAAATGCTGGCTTCTAAAATTCGGGAAAAAGTCGGTGAATTTGAATCCCGCCCCTTTGCAGACTCTGCTCCTGTATTTGAAAAATCCCTGGCCGAAAGTGCGGGCATGGGCTGGACCGGTAAACATACTTTATTAATCCATAAAAAATCCGGGTCTTTCTTTGTTTTAGGTGAGCTGTTTAGCTCACTGGAACTGCCCTTTGATGAGCCTGCAAGCAAACATTGTGGTTCATGCACAGCCTGTATTGATATTTGTCCGACACAGGCTATTGTTGAACCGTATATGCTGGATGCACGTCGCTGTATTGCTTATTTAACCATTGAGTATAAAGGGATCATTCCAGAGGAGTTACGTCGAGGGATTGGTAACCGGGTCTTCGGTTGCGATGATTGTCAGTTGATTTGTCCGTGGAACAGCTTTGCTCAAAAAACTAATATTGAAGATTTTCACCCCCGACATGGACTGGATCAAGTGAGTTTACTGGATCTCTGGCAATGGGATGAAGCTACATTTTTAAGCTCAACTGAAGGCAGTCCATTACGCCGTACCGGCTATCAGAGCTTTATGCGCAATATTGCGATCGGCTTGGGTAATGCGCCTTTTGATCCACAGATTGTCCAGGCATTACAAGCTCAGCAGAATCAACATGATGAGATTGTACAAGTTCATATTGACTGGGCCATACAGGAACAACTGGCAAAATCCCGGTAATTTTCAATTTTTACTTCGGTTCACATTTTCTCGTCAAAGCCTTACACAGTTACTGTGCAAGCTATGGCATAAAGGAAAAAGAATAGAAATAAAGCCGGAGGTGGATATGCAAAAGTCATCTGATACACAACATCAAAATCAGGAACAGCTTGAAGAGTTGCAACATCAACACCAGAAGCAGCAACAACAGCAACAGCAGCAGTCACAACATGGCCCGCTTGGCTCTCCAAAAAATAACCAGCACGAACAAGATGAACGTGTATTAAACAAGCAACATCGTAGTGATTTACAAAACCAGAATATTCACGGAAATCATCGTGAATAAACTCCGATCAAGAGTTCAACTACAAAGCTCACCTTGTGTGGGTTTTGTTTTTTCTATAAGGTCATATTTTGCTAATGAAGATGGCGATACTTTTACTTAAGATGGAGCCTGATAAATAAATATGAACAAGGATGGACAGATGAACAGTATTGATCCGATACGTAATGATTGGTCTCGTGCAGAAATTGAGGCCCTGTATCAACAACCTTTAATGGATTTGCTCTTTCAGGCTCAACAGGTTCATCGTCAATATTTTGATGCCAATGCCGTTCAGGTCAGTACCCTGCTCTCTATTAAAACCGGTAAATGCCCAGAAGATTGCAAATACTGTTCTCAGTCCGCACATTATGACTCCAAACTCGAAGCGGAAAAACGAATCGCAGTAGAAAAAGTAATTCAGGAAGCAAAAGAAGCTCTTGCCTCTGGCAGTTCACGTTTCTGTATGGGAGCAGCATGGCGTAATCCGCATGAACGTGATATGCCTTATGTACTGGACATGGTACGTGAAGTCAAAGCACTGGGACTCGAAACCTGTATGACTTTAGGCATGCTGAATGCCTCACAGGCAGAACGCCTGAAAGATGCAGGACTGGATTATTACAATCACAATCTGGATACGTCACGTGAATACTATTCACATATTATCAGTACCCGCAGTTTTGATGACCGATTGGATACACTGGATCATGTGCGTCAAGCGGGTTTAAAAGTGTGTAGTGGTGGCATTGTCGGCTTAGGTGAAAGTCGTAATGACCGGATCGGTTTATTGTTTGAGCTTTCTACCCTTCCAATTCATCCGGAATCTGTGCCTATCAATATGCTGGTGCCAATCGAAGGCACACCGATGGCAGATGTTGAAAAACTGGATGTGATTGAATGGATTCGAACTATTGCAGTGGCCCGCATTCTGATGCCAAAAAGTTATATTCGTCTTTCGGCAGGCCGTGAATCACTGACTGACTCAGATCAGGCATTGGCATTTATGGCAGGCGCCAACTCAATTTTCTCAGGCGAAAAACTTCTAACGACTCCAAATACAGCCAAAGGTCGTGACCAACAGCTCTTTGAAAAATTGGGACTGGTAGCAGAACAACCAAAGCCAAGCATCCGCGCATTGGCGACTGATGCAATGGCAAGTTAATTGAAATAATTCAAGATGCTGAAAAGTTATGCGCAGTAATTAAAATGCCATAACTGGCATTGAGATAATCACCGATCCGGATCTGGTCTGTTCCATTGGCATGATGTACGACCAGTTCCTGCGTCAGTGCATCAAAACTAAAAGAGTCATAACAGTCCTGATGCAGGCTTAACCAGTGTAAAGTGTCAGCCAGATTTTCATCTACAATATAGGTTTTGGCATGGAAATCTTTGCTCATTTAAGCCTTCTCATCATGTGGTACTGGTAATGATTTTAATGGATATGAGTTTAGATTAAATATAATGGATATAAAAAAGTGAGCATATCGCTCACTTTTTCTTGCAGTATTTTTTAATCTCTTTGGGTACCACATTTGCGGCATTCCCAATCTGCCCCAATTTCCTCCATTTGCTGGTATTCATAAATGTGCAAGCAGAATAGTTTTTTCAGTAGTTGAAGCATTATAAAACTCCCGTTTCATCATTTTTAAAATACGCTTCTTTAGGCACCCTTCCTGAGTGTCGATTTGTTGTTCTGGATAAAAACCACCTCTAACTTATAACCAGAATTTTTCAAAATGTAAAACCTATTTCATTCATTTTTTCAACTTTCCGATAAAGTTAAATTTCAATTGATTCATGCTTTTAATTAGCATCTGTGATCTATATCTCAAATACCACTTATTAAAGATTCTCTACTATAAAAAAAGCGAACCGAAGTTCGCTTTTTTGCTTTTATTTAGAAGAAACCAGCTGGCTTGGTTGAATAACTCACCAACAGGTTTTTGGTCTGCTGGTAATGATCCAGCATCATCTTGTGGTTTTCACGACCGATCCCAGATTTCTTGTAACCACCAAAGGCTGCATGGGCCGGATAGATATGATAGCAGTTGGTCCAGACACGACCCGCTTCAATGGCACGGCCAGCGCGATACGAGGTATGTGCCGAACGTGACCAGACACCAGCACCTAGGCCATAAATCGTATCGTTGGCAATCTTGATGGCATCATCAAAATCTTTAAAGGTGGTTACTGCCAGTACCGGCCCAAAAATTTCTTCCTGGAAGGTACGCATATTATTGGTGCCTTTAAAGATGGTCGGTTCAATGTAGAAGCCTTGCCCGACTTCCTGACGTACACCGCCACCAACAAGCACTTCTGCACCTTCGCCGCGACCTGTTGCAATACACCCCAGAATCTTGTCCTGCTGTTCCTGCGATGCCTGCGCACCAATCATGGTTTCAGTATCGAGTGGATGACCAGTTTTAATACGTTTAACCCGATCGATTGCCAGTTCCAGGAACTGATCAGCAATACTTTCCTGGACCAAAGCACGTGATGGACAGGTACAGATTTCCCCTTGGTTCAAGGCAAACATGGTGAAACCTTCCAGTGCTTTTTCCAGATAATCATCCTGCTGCGCCATGACATCTTCAAAGAAAATATTTGGTGATTTACCACCAAGTTCCAGTGTCACCGAAATAATATTTTCAGTGGCATATTGCATGATTTGCTGACCTACAGCAGTCGAACCAGTGAAGGCAATTTTGGCAATACGCGGATTCACAGCCAGTGGACGGCCGACTTCAACACCATAGCCATTCACGATGTTTAATACACCTTCAGGTAACAGGTCCTGAATCAGTTCAGCCAGTACCAGAATACTGACCGGGGTCTGCTCTGCCGGTTTCAGAACGATACAATTGCCTGCGGCCAAAGCCGGTGCCAATTTCCATGCTGCCATCAAGATCGGGAAGTTCCATGGAATGATCTGACCAACCACACCTAAAGGCTCATGGAAATGGTAGGCAATGGTATCTTCATCAATCTCAGAAATGCCGCCTTCTTGCGCACGGATACAGCCGGCGAAATAGCGGAAGTGATCAATCGCTAAAGGAATATCAGCAGCCAGGGTTTCACGGATTGGCTTGCCATTGTCCCAGGTTTCAGCCACCGCCAGCAGTTCCAGATTGGCTTCGAGACGATCAGCAATTTTGAGCAGAATGTTAGAGCGAGTCGTTGGAGATGATTTATTCCATTGTGCTTTAGCTTTATGCGCAGCATCCAGCGCCAGTTCAATATCTTCCACGCTAGAACGTGGCACTTTGGTAAACAGCTTGCCATCTACAGGAGAAATATTATCAAAGTATTCGCCTTTGACTGGCGGCACCCATTGCCCACCAATAAAGTTGTCATACTGGGCTTTGAAATGAACTTTTGAGCCAGGCTGGTTCGGATCGATATAACGCATATGTATTTCCTTTGCTTATTTTAATCTTTAAAAATGCTGCATCTACAGCTTTGGTATAAGGTACATCCGTACTCTATTTAGTTAACATACGCGTTATAAGGTTGGAGAAAGGTTGGCACTCAACCGATTTACATTTCTTTTGATTCCTCATAAAAACAATAATAATTACATTTGGATGTAAATCATGAATTATTGTGAGAATAAGGAATGATGACAGAACAGAGCTTGATACAACAAAGGCAAAAAATTGATCAGCTTCGTCAAAGCAGCAGTTTATCGCCTTCACATGCAGCACAACTCGAACAGAGCATCGTTAGCTCCTGGCAACGCTCTTCTTTAGCCGAGATTCCCAAAAATCGTCTGGCTGCCCCATTAACAGATATAAAACAAATCAGCACTTCTTCGGCTTTAAGTCATGCCTTGGAACATTGTGCTGAAAGTTTGAGGCATATTGCCGAACAGTCCTCTATGGTTTTGGCCGTTGGAGATATTGGCAGTACGGTACTATGGCGGGCCTCCTGCCCTGAATTGCGCACAATTGCTGATAATATTCACTTAGTTGAAGGCGGTCAGTGGCGTGAGGAACTGGTCGGGACCAATGCCCTTGCCCTGTCGATCAAAACCCAACAATCGAGCTGCGTGTTTTCCAGCGAACATTACATGCCTTCCGTGCAGGATCTAGTCTGTTATGCCTCCCCCATTATTGATCCTTATTCCAAACAGATTCTAGGGGTTATTGATCTGTCCACCCACTGGCAAAAACATAATAGCTTAGGGCTATTAGCAGCCGAACGTTGTGCATCCATCATTCAATCTGCTTTACTGGAATCGCAAAAACAGCGTTTATATATTCGTGCCTTTTCTGTCCCGCAGGTCATTTTTAATGGTAAAACCCTGACCATAACCCCACGCCAGACTGAAATTCTCGCTATTCTGGCTTTATTCCCACAAGGTTTAAGTCTGGATCACTTGCATCAGGCACTTTATGGCGAACGTAAAGTCAGCATGGGTACGCTAAAAGCTGAAATGTCACAGTTACGAGATATTCTGGGCGGTATGCTTGGTTCGCGCCCTTATCGATTGCTGGCGCATGTTGAAGCAGACTTCCTGCAAACCGAACAGTCTTTAGATGCAGGTTATATCGATTCAGCCTTAAAACTTTATACTGGAGTTTTTCTGGCAAAAACTGAAAGCCCATTTTTATGTGCATGGCGGGATTGTCTGGAATCACGTCTCAGTGATGCTATTTTCAAAGCCAATGAAACTGATGTGCTGCTGAAACATGTAGCACGTTTTCCTGAAGCAATTGATGCGGTTGAACGTCTGATTGAACTGATGCCAAAAGGTCATCCAGCACATCAAACCCTGCTTAAATTTCAGGATATTTAAAAATCAGATCATTTCTTGTTTGGCTTCTTGTTAGCAAGATAATTACGGCTATCTTCCATTGAGAAGATTCCAACTTATAAAAATATAAAAAGCATTTAACTAGGGTGTGTTGACACTTTTAGCTTAAAAAAATAGCGAAGTAGTAAAATCAAATCGCCAAACCCAATTTTACTATTCGCTATGCCTCGTACCATGCTGACAGATCAACACTGGCAAAAGTTGAAAGTTATTCTGCGTAATTTATCCATTCACCACAACTCAAATTTACGCAATTTTATTGAAGCTATTCTCTATAGAATTAGGACAGGTTGTCCATGGCGAGATATTCCTTCTTGTTTTGGTCATTCAAACTCTATTTTCAAACGTTTTAATCGTTGGTCAAGCAGCGGTAAGTTACTTAGATTATTCAAATTACTAGCCTCATGCCCCGATATGGAGTGGATTTTTATTGATGGCTCTCATGTACGTGCTCATCAACATTCTGCCGGCATAGCGAATCAATCTATTTCTAAAAGTGCAGGAGGAAACTCCTCAAAAATACATTTGATTGTTGATGTACATGGCAATCCTATTGATTTCATGATTACCGATGGAACCACACATGATGTTAAAGTTGCACCTGATTTAATATCAACATTAGATTTAAAAGAGACAAAAGTGGTATGTGCAGATAAAGGCTATGATTCAGAACCACTGCGTGAACAGATCAGGAAAACAGGGACTAAAGCGAATATACCAAAGAAAACGAATAGCCAATCGAACAATGACCATATGGACTGGTATTTATATAAAATCAGGCACTTAGTTGAAAATATGTTTTGTAGATTAAAGCAATTTAGAGGAATAGCTACTCGATATGACAAGCTCAAAAGAAATTATCAAAGTTCTGTTGCCTTAGCCTGTATATTTTTATGGCTACCGTTATAGGGTTAATTATGAACAGTAAGTGTCAACAGACCCTACTTTAGAATTATAATTTTTTATTATAACATTTTATTGATTTAGCTCATGCTACGAATAAGCTTTTAGCAATACTCTGCTCATTCCAGTATTTTATTATTATCGAGTTCATTCAGTTAATTTTAATAAGCTATACCCTGATGAATTAACTGCCCAAATATATTTTTTGAAAGCAAAAATTTAGGCAAAAAAAAAGAGCAACGCCTGCTCTATATCCTTATCAAGGGTGTAAGGATCAGCCAAGAATATCGCATGGGGATACATTTATCTTGGCGCACTTCACTAAGAAGTGCGAACAGGGTTGCATAAAATGTAAGTCTGCCGAGTGGAGAGAATCGACTTACATAGAGGCTTACAGCGCCGCTTTAAAAATCTCTACGACTTGTGCATGGCTAGCCTTACGCGGGTTGGTCAGCATACAGGCATCCTTTTGCGCATTTTCTGCCATAATGGCAAGGTCTTCCTCTTTAACCCCTAAGCCTTTCAGACCAGATGGAATTCCAATTGAAGCTGAAAGCTGGCGAATGGCATCAATCGCTGCATAAGCTGCTTCAGTCACAGTTAATCCTTCAGTATTTACACCCATCAACTGGGCAATTTTTGCATAGCGATCCGGACAGGCAATCAGGTTAAATTCGCATACGTGCGGTAGCAAAATCGCATTACATACACCATGTGGCAGGTTATAGAAACCACCCAGCTGGTGTGCCATCGCATGCACATATCCGAGTGATGCATTGTTGAATGCCATGCCTGCCAGATACTGTGCATAGCTCATAGCATCACGTGCTTCAATATTTTCACCATTTGCTACTGCCTGACTCAGCCATTCACTGATCATGGTAATGGCCTTTTCTGCACAGGCATCCGTAATCGGATTGGCTGCCGTAGAAACATACGCTTCTACCGCATGGGTTAAGGCATCCATACCAGTCGCGGCAGTTAAGCCCGCTGGCTTGGCAATCATCAATTTAGGATCATCGATCGCGATCAATGGTGTACAACGCCAATCCACAATTGCCATTTTGACATGGGTATCGGTATTGGTAATGATACAGAAGCGTGTCATTTCCGACGCTGTACCCGCTGTGGTATTGACTGCAATAAGCGGTGTCATAGGCACAGTACTTTTATCAATACCTTCATAGTCGCGGATATGACCACCACCGGCAGTCACCAGGCCAATACCTTTGGCACAGTCATGTGAAGAACCGCCACCGAGTGATACAATAAAATCGCAGCCGTTGTCATTGTAGACTTGTACGCCATTATGAACGTTAATATCTGTTGGGTTTGGTTCTGCACCTGGGAAGATATGGCTGTCAACACCAGCCTCTTTTAAATAATTTGCGATGGTATCTGCGACACCAAATTTGTATAAGCCTTCATCGGTCACAATCAGAGCTTTCTTGGCACCTAAATTTTGTGCTTTAACGCCAATTTCTTTGGCACAGCCTGGACCGAAAAGTGAAACACAAGGGATATAAAAACCGTTTGTTTGATCTGCAATATTCTTAAAAGCCATGGTTCGATTCCTTCTACCATTCATCTTATTATCGGTGACCCTCACCGTGATTTAAGTATTCAATGAACGATAAAAGAATCCCACCTACTAAAAGCCTACCTTATGATAAGAGATTGAAATTTTAGTTATTTTTGAAGATAGATAGTGCTTAAATGAATTCAAAAAATAAAAAAGCACCTAAGAGTATTGCTCCTAGATGCTTGATGTATTTGGTGGGCCCAGACAGACTTGAACTGTCGACCAACGGATTATGAGTCCGCTGCTCTAACCAACTGAGCTATAGGCCCTATATAGACTGAATTTGTTATATTTCAACTAGTTCAGGCGCATTGAATACTAGCCAAGATTAGATCAAAAAACAAGTACTTTTCTTTCTGCTTGCACACTTAGCCAGCAATCATTTTTTATCCTTAATAACTGCCCTGCTTAGGATTTAAGACTTCAGTCTAAGTTAAGCTAGCAAAAGCCTAATATGACATCTATATTTTCTATCTAAAATAAAGAGAGCACGCTAATTATTCGAATATCAAACCAATAAATTAATCGCTTTTACGTCTCAATATAACCATAATCAATAAAAATACCAAATATTAAGTATAGAAATATAATCCTAGAATATTCTTTAAAAATCTATAAAGACTAAAATTCCGATTCCAATTTCTCGTCTTTACGTAAATCCATATAGATTTCGATTAAAGACCATACAATAACCAGTGCTAACAGAAGCATTGAGAACATGAAAGCTGTAATATACGTCATAGGTTTCAATCTCAGAGAGAAAATGACCAGAAAATAGAAAAGACACAATTTCTTCTTTTCTTCGACAAAAGTCTAATAACTAAAATTTGTGCTGGATAGTCATTTTTTCATCATTTTAAGACTTATTTTATATAAGATGATATATCTCAAGGATTATTAAGTATTTATTTATATCTTTCAGGTCTTAAAAAACTATTTAATATACTTTTTTGATTTTGGATTTTTTATATTATTAATGAATTTTAATTAATGCCTATTGACTGTGAATAAGAACAGGAAGAAATTATGCAGTTCATACCGTTAGCTCTTATTTCTTTCTACTTATGCTAAACAAATTTATTGGCGAATCTGCATTTAAACTTGCCGGTTGGCAATATCATGTTGAACCCGATGTACTCGAAGATAAACAGGTCATTGTCGGATTTGAACATACATCCATGATGGATGCAGTTCTATCTTTGGCGCTCTTTAAGATGTATGACATCAAAATTCATACCCTGATCAAGAAAGAACTGTTCAAAGGCCCAATGAAACCAATTCTGGAAGCCATGGGTGGTATCGCGGTCGACCGTAAAGCCAATAAAGATATTGTCAGCGTAATGGTTGAACATTTTCAGAATAATGAAAAATTCAATCTGGTGATCGCACCTGAAGCCACCCGTGCCAAAAATGGTGAAGCGCGCAAACCGATCCGTACCGGTTTCTGGCATATTGCCAAAGCTGCCAATGTGCCAATTGTGCTTATGTATGCCAATTCCAAGACCAAGCAAGGCGGGATTTTTGGCAAAATTTATCCTACTGATCTTGCACATGATCTGGCTTTAATCAAGCGGCTCTATAAAGAGAATGTTGGTCTGGATATTATTATCCCGGAATAAACTTTCCATAAAAGGGCTTGAGAATAATGTTTCTTCTGCTCTTTTCTTATTTAGGTATTTTCTTAAGTTTTTATTTACATTTATTGCTTTGCCTTTCTATTTTATTGCCTATTTTTTTGGCATTATCATTAAATCTCAAATCCAGACTCTTTTTTCAAAAAAAGAGCTTATGGTAGAATCGGCGCAATTCGATAGGCATACAGCCAATCTACAAGGAGCATATTTCGCATGGCGGGTCATTCCAAGTGGGCCAATATTAAGCATCGTAAAGCAAAACAAGATGCCAGTCGTGGTAAGTTGTTTACCAAGTACATTCGTGAATTAACAACTGCTGCTAAACTCGGTGGCGCTGATGCGGGTAGTAATCCTCGTCTACGTGCTGTTGTAGAAAAAGCATTATCTGTAAACATGACACGTGATGTGATCAATCGCGCGATTCAGCGTGGTGCCGGTGGTGAAGATAACGACGATCTGAAAGAAGTAACCTATGAAGGTTATGGCGTAGGCGGCGTTGCGGTTATTGTTGAAACCATGACAGATAACCTGAACCGTACGGTTCCTGATGTACGTCACTGCTTTACTAAAACTGATGGTAACCTCGGTACCAACGGTTCAGTATCCTTCCTATTCACTAAACGTGGCGAAATTACTTTTGAAGATGTGTCTTTAGAAGATCAAATCATGGAAGTGGCGCTTGAAGCGGGTGCTGAAGACATCGAAGTGGATGAAGATGAAATCCTGGTGATCACTACGCCTGAAAGCTTCGGTACAGTACAAGATGCTTTAGCTGCTGCAGGTTTAAAATCTGATAACGCTGAAGTGGTGATGAGCCCGTCTACCAAAGCTGAAATCACAGATATCGACCAAGCGAAAAAAATCATGAAAATGATCGATATGCTTGAAGACCTAGACGATGTTCAAAACGTTTATACCAACGTTGAATTCTCTGATGAAGTTTTAGCGCAACTCGATGCCTAATCTTCTATGAGATCAAAACGCACCTTCGGGTGCGTTTTTTATATGTGTTAAAAAATGCCTGGAATTTTAAACCTTATTTAAAAGACCACTACAGTTAAAAACATTATATTCCTTGATCACAAAGCTGGAATGCAGTGCTACGACATGCTCGATCTTGCCGATTCGGCTTAATAGAATCTGACTATAATTTTCCATATCACGTGCCACAACTTCGACAATAAAATCCGCAGACTGTCCTGTCACCAGGAAAGCATTAATGACTTCCGGAATATTTTCTAATTCTTCTAAAAATTTGGCAAAAGTATCGCTATCATGCTTGCTTAAGGAAACCTGCAACAGCACATGCAGACTAAAGCCCAATTTTTGATAATTAATCTCGCGCTTCAAGCCACTGATAATATTATGATCGATCAAATGCTTGATCCTGCGGTGTACCGAACTCACAGATAAATTTACTCTCTCCGAGAGTTCATTCAGATTGACATCTTCATGGGTCAAAATTTCAAGAATGTGCTTATCAAAACGATCTAATTCCATCTTTAATCTCTTGCCATTTTATTCAAATACATCATTGTTTTGCTGATAGTATTGATAAATTTTTCATAAATTACCAGTTATTTGAAAAAAAATGCCAGAAACATCTCAATAACCAGTTTTAAACCATGTTTATGGTTATTCGTCGTATAAAACAAATTTTCGATAAACGTCTCTTTTTAAATAAATCATTCTTATTTATCACTAAACTATTTATGAATAAAAACTATGACGCTGATAACTGGATTTTCAAAGCATGATTAATCCAACTTAGATTTACACTTGTATAGAAATTGAATAAGAATTGAGCGGTTTATCTAAAACACACAACAAACATAACAAGATAAAAATTCGCAAAACGATTATGGCTTTTAGTATTCTTAGTTCAATTAAAACTAAACTCAGTCCAGTGCTCACGACAGAGATACAAAATACGAGTTTACTTGGTGGTTTATTGGGTGGCAGTCTTTCTGGCATTATTGGTTCTATTACAGGTTCTACCCCCTCTACCCCTTCCCTAGATTCTCTCTTAAACAGCCTGCTTTCTGGCAAGAGTTTAGCTTCCAGTTCCCTCACTGATTTAATTAGCCAATTTACAGGCTCAAATGCTTCTAAACTTGATATCAACAGTTTAATTAGCCAATTAACGAAAGCCAATGGTGGCAGTTTTGACATAGGTTCAATCAGCAATCTACTTGGCAGTTTAATGGGTAGTAATACATCAACCCTGGATTTAAATGCAGTTATCAAATTGGTCAGTGGATTGATGGGTGGCAGTACTGGTAATCTAGATCTTAGTAAAATTGCTGAACTGGCTGGCAACTTATTGCAAGGTGGCGACCTTGATCTTACCCAAATCACTCAACTGCTGAGTGGCCGGATTGGAGGTACTGGTGGTCTTGGTGGAACAGACATTGGTGCCATCGTCGGTATCGTCAGTGGTCTCATCCAAGGTGGTGATATTGATATTACTCAAATCACCCAACTATTGAGCGGTCTGATTGGTGGCTCTAGTGGACTTAATGGTATTGATATAGGTTCAATCGCTGGCTTAGTTAGCAACCTTATTGGTGGTAATGGCGATATCGATATTGCTCAAATTGCTGAACTGGCTAGTGGTTTAATTGGTGGTTCTGGTGGATTAGGCGGCATTGATATCGGCGCAATAGCGGGTCTAGTCGGCGGCTTGATTCAAGGCGGTGACATTGATATTACGCAAATCGCTCAACTAGTTAGCGGCTTAATCGGTGGCTCTAGCGGATTTGATGGTATTGATATCGGAGCAATTGCAGGCCTCGTCGGTGGCTTGATTCAAGGTGGCGATATTGATATCGCACAAATTGCTGAACTGGTTAGTGACTTAATTGGTGGTTCTGGCGGACTTGGCGATGTAGATATTGGTCAAATTGCCAACCTAGTCGGTGGTCTCATCAGTGGCAATGCCGCTAGTGATCTCGACATCGGTGCAATTGTTGACTTGATCAGCGGATTGATCGGTGGCTCAACAGGTAGTTTAGATACCAGTTCAGTCAATCTGTTAGCCAGTAACTTAATGAGCAATGCAAGCAGTGACCTTGATATCGGTGCTATTACCAATTTGCTCAGTGGTCTAATCAGCAATTCAGGCAATATCGATACGGGCACCATTGCGCAAACTGTAACGCAAAGCCTGATGCCACTGCTTGCATCGATTGATACAGGTAACTCATCCATTGATATGGATCAACTTACCCAAGTTTTACCAACAGTGGTTGGTAGTGTGACTACATTGGTATCTGCAATCAGTTCTGCAGGTTCAGGTAATGTGCCAGACACCATCGCAGATGTACTAAAAGGCATCAATCCACTGTTGAATCTATTAGCGAATAGTGACGTTCTTGACGCTGATCAGGCAGAAATCGTGAATTCTCTTTACGATGTCTTGAATGGCGTACAAGTGGTGCTGGATTTTGTGAATAACCCATTACTGCTCACCTTATCCAGCGACCTCAACAATGTGATTACAGCACTAAAACCAGTGATTGCGCTGATTGATAGCGAAGGTCAATTCTCGGATCTTCTGGATGGTGTTCAGTTTCCTGAAATTGGCGACCTGCTCGGGTCACTCGGTTCTGGCGTGCCAAGCTTAGAGGGTTTAGGTTTGGATGCATTCACGGATAGTCTTGGCAATTTAGTCGGTAACAACTCGTCCCTACAACTGCCTGATCTTAGCGAATTGATTTCCGGCATTAGTAATACTGATACGGCTACGAATATCAGCATTACTGAAATCCTCCCAACCATTAAAGAAACTATTACCAATATCTCAAGTGGTAGTTCCCTGCCGAAGTTTGACTTTAGCTCACTGCTCAGTGGCTTCAGTAAAACAAGTGATATTGATCAAACCAGCCCTTGGAGTTAATTCTAATCTCATAAAAAAACGCGCTTTATGCGCGTTTTTTTATTTCATTTTTAATTTTATACACCGCGCCAATCAACACGGGCATTGCGCTCATTACGATACATCTTTTGAATATATTGCCCTAATGGCAACTCAGCCAGATGACTTTGATATTCCCGGTATTCATCCGACATCGATTCAAAGCTTTCCCTCTCCCACGGCGTTCCCGGAATAGCCAATAGAGGAGCCAAAATAGAACAAACCGCAATATCGGCCAGAGAGAAACGCGAACCGACGAGATAAGGTCCTTCTTTTTCCATACGGATCTGATTAAGCTGCTCAACCGAATCCTTGATAAATTGTTTGGACTGTTCCAGTGTTTCTTCAGTCAAGGCATAACCCTTGGTCAAAATGGTTTTTAGCAATGGCTTGGAGAATTTTTCAAACTGGCGCAGATAGCCTTTTTCTCCAATCAGAATATCCATCGATTCATGGTCATGCGATAAAGCCTGAGCCAGCATCCAGCGACGCACATGGCGGCCTAATTCTTGGGTGATTTCATCAATATCTAGTGCCTGCTGACGCAAGCTTGCTTCTGCAGGTAGCAGACGGTGTTCAGGATATTGCTCATCCAGATATAGAGCGATTTTGGTCGAATCCGCAATCCACCGTTCCTGATCACGCAGAATCGGTAAACGGTTTTGTCCAGTTTTCAGGCGGGCAAAGGCACGATGGGCACCCGGCATGAGGTTTTGCGCGACATATTCCAGCTCTTTGTAATCCAGCATCCAGCGTGCCTTTTCACAAAAATGAGAAAGTGGAAACTGGTATAAGATGCGCATAAATTCTCCATGCTTGTTTTTAGGTTAGATCGCATTAAAACCATCTAATTTAGTCGGATACTTTAGTCACCCTAGCCTGGAAATACAATGAACTTTTTATTCAAAATAAAGATGTTGCTTATTCAGCACGACGATGAGTATTTTTATACATTTTTTTGTCTTGATTATCTATAAAGCAGATATGCACTGCTTTAAAAACATCTATTAAAATTAAGAAATTATTCAAAATCTATTTAATTTTAATCAGTTACTATATTCCAAATTTATAAGAATCTAGCAGTTTTTATCTTAAAGAGCTTTTTTTATAAGCTTTGCAAAAGCAATTGCTTAATTACATAAAGCTTTCGCTGTAACGTTTTGGCATCGATTTAGGATGTCATTATGTCTCGTTTAACTTCTGAAAAAGTTCATATCATCGAAAATGATCTCGACGCGATTAATGCTGCTTATCAGGTTGCAGACTTTGCCCTGGAAGGCCGTAATCAGCGTGATCAGCAACGTCTATTACCTTTTGCTGAGATTGACCTGTTCAGCCAGAAAGGCCTGGGCGGCATGCGTATTCCGAAACAGTACGGCGGTGCATTTGTTGCCAATAAAACCCTGGCTCATGTATTCCGGATTATTAATAAGGCTGACTCAAGTGTCGGGCAAATTCCGCAGAACCAGATCGCATTACTCAACATGATCGAGATCATGGGCACAGAAGAACAAAAACAGTTTATTTATAACGAAATTCTAAAAGGTAAGCGTCTGGCGAATGGCGGTCCAGAGCGCAATACCAAAGATACCAAGACGCTTGCCACCACTTTAACATTTGAAAATGGCCGCTATTTTGTGGATGGCGAGAAATTCTATTCAACTGGTAGTAGCTTCGCGCACTGGTTAGCGATTAAAGCGATTCATCCAGAAGGCCATGTAGTACTAACCATTGTCGACCGCAATGCTGAAGGTGTGGAAGTGATCGACAATTGGAATGGCTTTGGTCAACGCACGACTTCGAGTGGTACCGTCAAACTTCAGCATGTCGAAGTTGATCCGCTATTGATTTTTGATGAGCGTCTGTTAGGAAATCAACCAAGCTACCGCGGTGCCTATTCCCAATTGATGCAGGTCGCGATTGATGTCGGCATTGCCGAAGCTGCTTTTGCCGATACGCTGACTGCCGTACAAAAAGCACGTCCAATTGTCGATGCTCAAGTCGAAAAAGCCAGCTTAGAACATTATACCCTGCAGGAAGTTGGCAAATCTTCTGTGCTGCTCGATGCCGCGATTTTACTGCTGGATGAAGCCGCTGAATATCTGGATGAACTGGATCAGCTGGAATCTGTGACTGATGAGCAGGCAGCCAAAGCCTCAATTCTAGTGGCTGAAGCCAAGGTCTATGCCAACGATGCTGCGCTACATATCTCGGAAAAATTACTGGAATTGGGTGGAAGTCGCTCCAGCCTCAGTCAGCACAATCTGGATCAGCATTGGCGTAATGCCCGTGTGCATACCTTGCATGACCCGATCCGCTGGAAGCTGCATGCACTTGGGGATTATTACCTAAATCATAAACTCCCTGCCCGCCACGCCTGGATTTAAGGATATTTGCCATGACTTCATTTCAAAACATTAGTCCATTGCAGTCAGAACAGCTGGCACATGCGCACATCATCAAATCTGATGAAGAAGCACTAGAAATTGCCCATAATCTGGCAGAGCAGTTCAAGATTAATTCAGTACAACGTGATGCTGAACGTATTCTGCCTTTCGAAGAAATCGAGGCTTATAGCCAGTCCGGACTTTGGGCGATTACTGTACCTAAAGAATATGGTGGTGCAGAAGTATCTAGCTATACAGTGGCACAAGTGATTGCCCTGATGAGCGGTGTGGATGGATCAATCGGTCAGATTCCACAAAACCATTTCTATGGTCTGGAAATCCTGCGCAATAACGGCACGGAGGAACAAAAACAGAAACTCTATGCCGAAGTCCTAAAAGGTGCCCGTTTTGGTAATGCCCTAGCTGAGTTTAAAACCAAAACCGCTGCTCAGCGCCAAACTGCGATTCGCAAAACTGAGCAAGGCTATGTGATCAATGGTGAAAAATTCTATTGCACCGGCAGCCTGTTTGCGCACCGCATTCCGACACTGGTCGTGGATGAAAGCGAGCAGCAATTCTTGGCTTTTGTGCCACGTGACAGTGAAGGTCTCACCTTGATTGATGACTGGAGCGGTTTTGGCCAGCGTACCACTGGCAGCGGCACGGTGAAATTTGACAACGTGCAGGTGCTTGAGGAAGATGTGGTACGTTTTGATACGGCCTATTCCCGCCCAACCATTTCCGGTCCTTTCGCACAATTGCTACATGCCTCCATTGAAACCGGCATTGCCCGTGCTGCATTTGAGGAAACCTTGGACCGTGTACGTCAGGCGCGTCCGTGGATTGATTCTGGTGTGGACAAGGCCACCGATGATCCGCTGACCAAACTTGAACTGGGCCGTGTGGTAGCTGATGTGCGTGCTTCTGAAGTGTTACTCAAACAGGCCGCACGTTCTGTTGATGCCGCCAAGGTTGCTCCGACTGAGGTCAGTGTTGCCAAAGCCTCTCTAGATGTAGCCAAAGTGCGTGCACACAGTTCTGAAACCGCATTAAAAGCATCATCGAAGCTGATTGAACTGGCTGGCAGTCGTGGTAGCCAGCGCGAAGATGGCTTAGACCGCTTCTGGCGTAATGCCCGCGTGCATACCCTGCATGATGCTTCACGATGGAAATACTATTTTATCGCCAATTATTTGCTGAATGGTGTTCTGCCTCCACGCCGGGGGACATTGTAATGACAAAGACTACAACAAACTCGAAAACTAAAAAAATCCTGCTGAACGCTTTTGATATGAACTGCGTGGGTCATATCAATCATGGCTTGTGGGCTCATCCGCGGGATGAATCACACCGTTTTAATGAACTGAGCTACTGGACTGATCTGGCGAAAACGCTGGAAAAAGGTCTGTTTGACGGCCTGTTCATTGCCGACATTACCGGAGTCTATGATGTCTATCAGAACGGCATTGACCTGACTCTAAGAGAATCCATTCAGTTACCCAGCCATGACCCAAGCACGTTGGTATCTGCCATGGCAGCAGTCACTGAGAATCTCGGTTTTGGTGTCACGGTGAATCTCAGCTATGAGTCACCGTACCAGTTCGCCCGTCGTTTTGCCAGTCTGGATCACCTGACCCATGGCCGTATCGGCTGGAATATTGTCACCGGTTATCTGGACAGTGCACAACGTCTGATTGGCGAAAATGGCCTGAAAGACCATGACCTGCGCTATGAACAGGCCGAGGAATTTTTACAGCTGTGCTACAAGTTCTGGGAAAGCTCCTGGGAAAATGATGCGGTTTTAAAAGATAAGCAAAATCGAATTTTTACTGATCCAGCCAAGGTCCATCAGATCAATCATCAGGGCCAGTTCTACCGCAGCCAGGGTATATTCCAGGTTTCCCCTTCTGTTCAGCGTACACCTGTATTGTTCCAGGCCGGTGCTTCCCCGCGTGGCATGGCTTTTGCCACTCAGCATGCAGAAGGCATGTTTATTGGTGGTGACCATCCGGACAAGATCAAGAAACAGGTGGATCAGATTCGTCGTCAGGCCACTGAACAAGGCCGTGATCCTGAAGCGATCAAGATTTTTGTCGGCATTACCGTGGTCACTGCAGAAACAGATGAACTGGCGCAGCAAAAGCTGGATGAATACCGTGCTTATGCCAGCCCTGAAGCAGGTCTTGCACATTATTCCAGCTCAGTTGGCATTGACCTGTCCAAATTTGCTGATGATGAACCAATTCCTTACAAGAAGACCAATAGTATTGCGACGGTTAATGACAAATTTAAAGAGCAGCAGATCACACCCAATGACCTAAAAGCTCAGCATGTGTTAGGTGGGCGTTATCCACTAATTGTTGGCAGCGGTGCCACGATAGCAGAAAAACTGATTCAGCTCATTGATGAAACCGGTATTGATGGCTTCAACCTGACCCGCACGGTGACACCGGAATCGCATCAGGATTTTATCCAATTAGTGATTCCTGAATTACAGCAGCGCGGACGCTATAAAACTGAATATGAACAAGGCAGTTTCAGACACAAGCTGTTTCAGCAAGGAGACCGCTTACCTAGTGCGCATCCAGTGCAGCAATTCCGATGTCAAAGCTCCGCCTCAACAGCGAACACGAACCTAAAGCAAAAACAATCAGCATAAATTTATTTTGAGGTGCAACATGGCACAAACCGTTAAAACAAAATTCACCATGATTGGGGTGATTATTGCCGCCGTGATTATCGGACTAGTGGTGTGGAACCAGCAAAAGAAATCCGGTTCGGATGAACTGGTGATTGGGATCAGCCCGTCCTTCGCTAAACCTTTACAAGTCGCAGCCGAAGAAGCCAAACAGCAAGACATCAATGTCAAACTGGTCGAGTTCTCGGACTGGAATACACCGAATATCACCCTGAATCATGGCGATATTGATGCCAACTTCTTCCAGCATCAGCCGTTTTTAGATAATGCGAAGAAAGAAACTGATTTTAAAATCAAAGCTTTTGCCAAAGGTGCAGCGACGCATGTTGGCCTATATTCCAAGAAAATTAACAGCCTGGATGAGCTAAAAGACGGCGCGAAAGTTGTAGTACCAAATGATCCAGTCAACCAGGGCCGTGCTCTGCTGTTATTACAACAAGCGAATCTGGTGGCATTGAAAGATCCAAACAACCATCTGTCCAACCTGAAAGATATTGCTGCAAATCCGAAAAACCTGCAATTCGTTGAAGTTGAAGGTCCGCAAACTGCGCGTGCCATTGATGATGTTGATTTGGCATTCGGTTACCCACACTACCTACGTCTGGCTAAAACAGCTGATCCAGAACAAGCGTTGTTATTTGACTCTAACAAAGACAACCGTTATGCGATCCTGTTTGCCGTACGTGAGGACTATCAGGACAAAAATGACAAGCTGAAAAAATTTGTCGAAATCTATCAGAACTCCCCTCGCGTGAAGGAAGCACTAGATGCTGACTTTGGTGCGAAGCTCTGGTTCCCGGGCTGGAAATAAGGTGCGATGATGACACAAGTAAATTCGTCAAATTCGAATGCAAAGAAGTGGATCATTGGCGGTGTCATCCTGGCACTGATTCTCGGCCTGGCGGCTTACCGTTGGACCAAGGGTCAGCAGCAGGAGGATGTACTGACCATTGGCATTAGCCCACCTTATGCAGACTTATTGCAAAGTGTGGCTGATGAACTGAAACCGCAAGGTATTAATGTGAAACTGGTTGAATTTTCCGACTGGCATGCACCCAATGTCGCGGTACAGAATGGCGACATCGATGCTAACTTTTTCCAGCAAAGTGTCTACTTAAGAAATGCCATTCGCGAAACCAACTTTGACTTGCATAGTTTCGCGTCCGGTACGGGTAGCCATGTCGGCTTATATTCAAGGAAATATAAATCTCTAGATGAGTTACCACAAAATGCCCGTGTAGTGATTCCGAATGATCCGGTGAATCTGGCACGTGCCTTGATCCTTCTTAACCGTGCAAAACTGATTGAACTGAAAGATATCAATAATGAATTATCAACCGTTAAGGACATCAAGAATAATCCTAAACAGTTGCAGTTTATTGAAGTTGAGGGCCCACAAACGGCGCATGCCCTGAATGAAGCAGACCTGATCTTTGGTTATCCGCATTATCTAAAACTTGCTAAAGCAGCAGATCCACATGATGCTCTGTTCCTGGATCCAATCGACAAGAAATACGCCATTCTGTTTGTGACACGCAAAGACTACGAAGATAAAAATCAGAAACTGGCGACTTTTGTAAAAGCCTTCCAGAGCTCTGCAAAAGTCAAAGCAATTCTGGATCAGGCTTTTGGTACTGGCATGTGGTTTGAAGGCTGGAAATAAGGAGAATACTATGGTGAGTTTTGGTTCTCAGGTGGCGTTTTCCGTCCCGCATATCAAAATCCGCAACCTGAACAAATACTATGAGGTACAAGGCAAATCGGTACATGCCTTAAAGGACATCAATCTGGATATTCCTGAAGGTAAAATCTTCGGGATTATCGGGAAAAGTGGCGCAGGAAAATCTTCGCTGCTACGTACTTTGAATGGTCTGGAACAGATCAGTGAAGGTCATATCCATATCCATCAGCAGGATCTGGCTGGGCTCACCCATGCTGAACTGATCCAGCTACGTCAGCGCATTGGCATGATCTTCCAGCACTTCAATCTGATGTCAGCCAAAACCGTCTGGGAAAATGTAGCTCTGCCTTTAAAAGTTGCAAATTATAAAAAATCAGACATTGATGCGCGTGTAAACGAAGTACTGCAACTGGTCGGCTTAAGCGATAAGGCACAGAGCTATCCTTCCCAGCTATCCGGTGGACAAAAACAGCGTGTCGGCATTGCTCGCGCGCTGGTGCATCACCCGGAAATTCTACTCTGTGATGAAGCCACTTCTGCACTGGATCCGGAAAGCACTTCCGTGGTGTTATCACTGTTAAAAGAAATCAATCAGAAACTTGGTATTACCATTGTGCTGATCACCCATGAAATGCAAGTGATCCGTGAAATTTGCGATCAAGTCGTCGTGATTGAAAAAGGTGAAATTGTCGAATCCGGTGAAGTCTGGTCTGTATTCTCTAACCCACAGCAACAGATCACCCAGGAACTGCTGAATCTGGAACAACTGGAATTACCATTTGCGATTAGTCCTGAAGTAACAACAGATACCACGCATAGCATTATCAAACTGCGCTATGCCTCTAGTGTTCAGCATTCCCCAGATTTGAAAGTGATTTTCGAACAGTTCGAGCATCCGGTGCATCTCTATCAAAGTCATATCGACAGCATCCAGAATCATCTGGTCGGTAGCCTGATTGTCGCAGTTGCCGATCTAAACCTGGATACTGACTTACTTCAGCAAAAACTAAAACAACACATTGCACAGATTGAGGTGATTGGCTATGCACGACCAACTCATTGATTTATTACTAACAGGAACCACCGATACCCTCATCATGGTTGGTGTATCCGCAATCGTTGCCTTTCTGATTGGTTTACCGATGGCAGTAGTACTGGTCAGTACATCTGAACACGGGATCTATCCATCCAAACCCATTAATCAGGCTCTGGGCTGGATTGTAAATATTACCCGTTCGGTGCCTTTCCTGATTTTAATGGTCGCTTTAATTCCCCTTACCCGCTGGATTGTAGGCACCAGCTATGGCGTCTGGGCAGCCGTTGTACCTTTAACGTTGGCCGCGACTCCTTTCTTTGCGCGTATTGCTGAAGTGAGTTTACGTGAAGTAGATCAGGGACTGATTGAAGCGGCTCAAGCGATTGGCTGTAACCGTAAGCAAATTATCTGGCATGTGCTATTACCTGAAGCTTTACCAGGGATTGTGGCCGGTTTTACCGTCACTTTGGTGACCATGATTAACTCATCCGCCATTGCCGGTGCGATTGGTGCCGGTGGTCTGGGCGACATTGCCTACCGTTATGGCTATCAGCGTTTTGACATGCAGATCATGCTGGCGGTGATTGTGGTGCTGGTGATTCTGGTCATGCTGGTTCAGGCCACTGGTGACACCCTATCGAATCAGCTCGATAAACGTAAAATTTAAAAACATCTATTTCATAAGTTTTCAACAAAGCACCCAGCCATGACCTGACTTTGTCATGGCTTTCATGTAAAATCACTGGCAATTTTTATATAACGCTTTGTGAGTTATTTCATGGGTTTTAATTGTGGTATTGTAGGCCTGCCTAACGTTGGTAAATCTACGCTTTTCAATGCATTAACTAAAGCTGCAATTGCTGCGGAAAACTTCCCATTCTGTACGATTGAACCAAACACCGGTATCGTGCCTGTACCAGATCCACGCCTGGATAAACTTGCTGAAATCGTAAAACCACAACGCGTGGTACCAACTACCATGGAATTCGTGGACATCGCGGGTCTGGTTGCTGGTGCATCTAAAGGCGAAGGTCTGGGTAACCAGTTCCTGGCGAATATCCGTGAAACTGATGCAATTGCTCATGTTGTTCGTTGTTTCGAAGATGAAAACGTGATTCACGTCAACGGGAAAATTGATCCGCTTGATGACATCGCAACGATTAACACTGAACTTGCTCTAGCTGACCTTGAAACTGTGACTAAAGCAGTGACTCGTCTGGCAAAGTCTGCAAAAGGTGGCGATAAAGAAGCTGTAGCCACTAAAGCCGTTCTTGAAAAAATCCTACCTCTTCTAGATGAAGGCAAACCTGCCCGTGCAGCAAATCTGGATGATGATGAACGTAAACTGGTTCGTGGCTTTGGTCTATTAACACTTAAACCAACGATGTACATCGCTAACGTGGCAGAAGACGGTTTTGAAAATAATCCGCACCTCGATGCGGTACGTGAACTGGCAGCTGCTGAAAATGCAATCGTGGTTCCGCTTTGCAACCAGATCGAAGCTGAAATTTCATTGCTTGAAGATGAAGACCGTGCTGAGTTCCTGGAAGCAATGGGTATGGAAGAGCCAGGTCTGAACGTGGTAATCCGCGCAGGTTATTCACTGCTTGGTCTGCAAACTTACTTCACTGCCGGTGTACAGGAAGTTCGCGCCTGGACGGTTAAAGTCGGCGCTACTGCGCCTCAAGCAGCGGGTGTCATTCACACTGACTTCGAAAAAGGCTTCATCCGTGCAGAATGTATTGCTTATGATGATTTTGTACAGTATAACGGCGAAGCTGGCGCTAAAGAAGCAGGTAAATGGCGTCTAGAGGGTAAAACTTATATCGTTCAGGACGGTGACGTTCTGCACTTCCGTTTCAACGTATAAGTTGAAGCCAAAGAAAAGCCCCAAATCTGGGGCTTTTTTGTTACTAAATTTGGCTTCTTGCTATTCTCATACGCATCTTTACATCCTATTTATAAAAATCTCTTCCCATAACATTAATGATAATAATTCTCATTGTATTTAATACAACTCAAGCGTATTTTAAAATTTAGTCGAGAATTCCACTCACTCAATCACGCTTAAGGACAATTAAAAATGAGCTATACCCTTCCCGAACTCCCTTATGCTTATGATGCATTGGAACCGCATATTGATGCTAAAACCATGGAAATCCACCATGCCAAGCACCATCAAACTTATATCAACAACATCAATGCAGGTATTGAAGGCACAGAATGGGAAGATCTTTCTGTAGAAGAACTGGTGAGCAAAGCCAATCAGGTCCCTGAAGATTTGAAAAATAATGTGATTAATAATGGCGGCGGTCATGCCAACCATTCCCTGTTCTGGACAGTAATGAGTCCAAGTGGAGGTGGCAATCCTGAAGGTGAAATTGCACAGGCGATCGACAAGGAGCTTGGCGGCTTTGAAGCCTTTAAAGAAGCTTTTACCAAGGCAGCCCTGACCCGTTTTGGTAGCGGATGGGCCTGGCTCAGCGTGGCACCTGATCAAACCATTATCATAGAAAGCAGCGCCAATCAGGACTCACCCCTCATGCATGGCAATACCCCGATTCTAGGTCTGGATGTCTGGGAACATGCGTACTATTTGAAATACCAGAACCGTCGTCCTGAATATATTGCCGCTTTCTTTAATGTTGTGAACTGGAAGGAAGTGAATCGCCGTTATCTAGAAGCACTTTCAACATAAATGAACACAGTAGGACGTAATCTCATGTCTTGGCACTCTTTACGTTTGCTCTGCGGCCTCAGTATACTTTTGGGCGGAGCAGTGTTGTATCTAGAACGTCTGTTCATGTTGCTTTAAGACATGATCGTCTATTGTATGGGAAGCCTTATTCTGAGGCTTCTTTTAATTTTTGCTGTTTAATTTTTTCTATAGGGAGATGGATTTAAAATTTAAGAACGCAATTCACAGACATTGACGCTATCGAAGCCATTGGTACATGGTGCCACTTCACACGCATGAGAAGCTTGTACTCCACTTACTAAAACAGCACTCATACTTATCGCTAAAAACAATTTATTAAACATTTAAAATGACTCCAAAAATTAACTTTTATCTCTAAATCGCTTGATTATGAGTCAATTATAGGACTTTTTTAATGATTCAGGGCAATCTTTTTGATTTTAATTATTGTTTATTTATATAAATAGAATCGTTTTTTATAACAAAAAAGCGGAACCGAAGTCCCGCCTGAAGATTATAAAACCCGATTAAGACTGTTCAGCTACTGCATTACCTTTCTGCTTTGGATCAGTATTTCCCAGTTCAGGATGAGCAATAGCTCCCTGACATTGCTGTTTATCACGCTCATAGTCGGCCTGTTTCTGTGCCACACTACTGCTATTTTCAACGGTGCTACGTGCCCAGATTTCCAGACTGGTTAACGCCTTGCGACATAAGGCATATTTTCCTTCCGTCACTGAGTCAGTCATTTTCACATTAATGCGCCAGTCAGTACTCAATTTACGGGCCGGTTGACGTACCTGAGCATCTATCTGTTCCATTTCCTTGTTATAAACCAGCGGATCGACTTCATTCATGAATTGCCATGCAGCATTGGCATAAGTGGTCGCATCATTAGAGAGTTTAGGTGCCGCTTTAATTTCGGCTTTTGGCGCTTGACTGTCATTTCCACAAGCTTGAAGAAATAAGGTGCTGCCGATTAAAACACCGACCAGCATTGCACGTGTCTTGAACATCAACATATCAGAATCGCCAGTTAAACATTTCGGCACTATGCTAGTAAATTCGCGTACAATACACAATCTTGATTTAATCCCTGTTTTAACTCTCTCCCTCAAGGTGTTTTGTGTCTGACCACAATCCAGTAGCGATGCAACCTGCCGGTTTCTGGCAAGGTGCCAAAGATAGCCAGGCCATTATATTTACTTACCTTCCGGTCTCCTTTGCCTTTGGCGTTTCTGCCACCCAGTTCGGCTTTACTGCCTGGGAAGCCTTATTTCTGTCCTGCTCCATGTATGCCGGTGCCAGTCAGTTTTTAGTTGTAGCGTTACTTGGTAGCGGTACTTCGATCTGGATGACTGCATTGACCGTGATTGCCTTGGACATTCGTCATCTTTTATACGGCCCAGCTTTACAAAACCTGATTCAAGATCGTTTAAACCTGAAGAAAACCGCAGTCTGGGCTTGGGGTCTTACTGATGAAGTCTTTGCTTCAGGTATGATCAAGCTGTCACAACGGCGTCAGGAATGGTCAGAGTCGTGGATGCTCGGTCTGAGTCTATTTAGCTGGCTATCTTGGGCGACAGGTTCATTTTTAGGCGGCTTATTTGCTGATCAAGTCAGTCACCTGCCACAATTCTTGCAGGCGGCTTTAGATTTCCTGCTACCTGCCCTGTTCTTAAGTTTCTTATTGGCAGCCTTTGAAAAGAAACACACCTTTGTGGTGACCATCACGATTATTGTCTCAGCAGTTGCCTGTTATTTTATCGATCTGTCCGCTGCGATCTTTATCGGCATCAGTTCCGGCATTTTGGCCGGCCTGTTCAAGCACTATGTGCTGAAAAAACCAGATCCTGAATATGCAGGAGATCAATCATGAATCTTGAAATTATTTTGGTCGGGATTATTGTCGGGATTGCCAATTTTGCCTCACGTTTTGGTCCATTCTATGTGATTCAAAAATTTCAGCAGGGTTCGCAAAAACGTGGTGCGCTATGGTTGAAAATTGCCTTGGGTTCGATTGGAATTGCTGCCATCAGTTCCATGCTGGTTGTGGCGACCTTACCGCCCTTATTGGAAACGCCAGATAAAAGCTTTGCCATGCTGATCGGTTTTATTGTGCTGGCTGGACTGTATTTTAAGTTTAAGAAAATTGTCATGGCGACCTTAACTGCAGCCTTAACCTATGGCCTGATTTATACCTATATCCCCATGCCTTTTTAAGCCTTTTAGTAAATTAGAAATCTCATTCAAGACTTATGCTAAATTAAATGCATAAGTCTTTTTGATATAAGAAGAAAAATAAGGAAAATATTGGCATGTTCGAGCCAAAGCAAATGATTGAAGGGAAAATTTTTATTCATCATCGACGTGATGAAATGTTAGCTATTTTTAATCAATACGAATTACCCGGCTGTTATTTTGAATGTTTTATCAATGCACAGAATTTTACTGGTCATTTTGTAGAAGTGGTTGCTGAACCCGCAGATCATGTCCGTGTCATTTATATTCAGAAGCATGGCAAAAATAAAATCGTTGTCCTATATAACCAGACTCAACAGGTAATCCATCTGCATCCCAAACAAATCATTTTTAGCCGTTGGAGCCTGCTACATAAAGGCATTCCAAATCTCATTTATGTATTTTGCTTTAGTATAATTTTACTGTTTCTATTTTTTGCACTTGTCGCAGTGTCAAATCATCAATTCCACTTTTTCACTGTATTCCTCGATGCACTGCAATTTTCAGGATTTGGTTTATTGCTATGGATATTTGGTTTTATCTGTCCTTTTGTGATTCCCTTTTATGCCTTTAAGAGAATACAAAGTCTGAAACTTCTCCATCAACTTCAGCTCAATGACAAGCAAATTCTGCATATGGAAAAACCCAATCCGCAAAACCGGATTTATCATTTAAACCCTATGAAAAATACAATAAAGCGAACTGCCTGATTTCAGATGCAATTCTCTATAAACTTTTATAAATAAAACTGCTGGCCAATATCACAATTTTGTATGAAACTCGGCTTATCTCGGCATTGAGTTCTGTTATGCTAAAAGTCCATAAAATCAAGCATGGATAATACACATGAACGTGACTATTGGTACTCCTCTTCAATCTTCAGCTTTTAAAGTTCTATTGCTAGGTTCAGGAGAACTAGGTAAGGAAGTGGTGATTTCCTTGCAACGTTTAGGTGTAGAAGTTCATGCTGCAGATCGTTATGCAGATGCTCCTGCCATGCAGGTGGCACATTTTTCTTATGCCTTAAATATGGCAGATGCAGCGGAACTCAAACAGCTTATTCAAAAAATTCAGCCGCATCTCATTGTTCCTGAAATTGAAGCGATTGCGACCGAAGTGCTGGTTGAAATTGAAGAACAGAATATTGCAACCGTAATTCCTTCAGCTAAAGCAGTGAACCTGACCATGAACCGTGAAGGCATTCGTCGTCTGGCAGCTGAAGAACTAGGCTTACCGACCTCTGCTTATCGCTTCGCCGATTCTCTGGAATCTTTCCGCGCAGCCTGTGATGACATTGGCTATCCAAACTTTGTGAAACCGGTGATGTCTTCTTCAGGTAAAGGCCAATCTCGCGTGAAAAGTTTTGAAGAAGTCGATGCTGCCTGGGAATATGCGCAAACAGGTGGTCGAGTTAATCAGGGCAAAGTGATTGTCGAATCACAGATTGATTTCGATTTTGAAATTACCCTGCTTACTGTGCGGGCTAAGAATCCTCAAACTGGCGAAATCGAAACTTCTTACTGTGATCCGATTGGACATCGTCAGGACTCAGGCGACTATGTAGAAAGCTGGCAGCCTCAGCCAATGAGCCCAGCTGCTCTGGAAGAATCAAAACGTATCGCCAATAAAGTCACCACGGCATTGGGCGGTTGCGGCATTTTTGGTGTAGAACTCTTTGTCAAAGGCGACAAAGTATGGTTTAGTGAGGTTTCACCTCGCCCGCATGACACTGGTCTGGTCACTTTGGCTTCCCAGTTCCAGAGTGAATTTGAACTGCATGCCCGTGCTATTTTAGGCTTACCAGTCAATACAGCTCGCCATAGTGTGGCTGCCAGTGCCGTGATTTACGCAGGTGTCGATGATCGCAATCTTTCATTTTCTGGCCTGAATCTTGCTTTAGCCCATGCCGATACCGATTTACGCCTGTTTGGTAAACCTGAAGGTTTTAAACGCCGCCGTATGGGTGTCGCGACTGCGCGTGCAGAAAGCATTGAACAGGCTCGCGAGCTGGCTCAACAGGTTGCTGACCAAGTTAATGTTCATCAAAATTAAGTAAATACAACGGACCACTGTTCATGATCAATACCTCCCCGCTGCTGAATTACATTAAAAGTCACAATGACATCAAAGCGATCAATCAATGGCGTAGCGATGTAGAAAATCAGCTTCAGGAATGTTTTGAAAATGGACAGTCCATCCGTGACATCATTCAGGCTCGTTCTAACCTGATTGATGAAGCCCTGCAATTTCTGTGGAATCATGCTGAACTTGATCAGACCGATTTGGCGCTTTTCGCAGTCGGCGGTTATGGCCGCCGCGAAATGCTGCCATATTCAGATGTCGATATCATGATCCTCTCAGAAGATGATTTCACTTCAGAGCAGGAAAAGCTGATCTCCAGCTTTATTTCTTCGCTTTGGGATGTGGGCAATTTCAAACCGGGCATCAGTGTTCGTACCATCAATGAATGTGTCAATCAGGCCAGCAGCGACCTTACTGTAGCGACGTCCTTGATCGAGGCACGTCTGATTATTGGCAATGAAAATTTAACCAAGTGGCCACGCCGGATCGTGTCACAAACCTGGACTGATAAAACCTTTTTTGATGCGAAAATGGACGAGCAGCACAAACGCTATGCTCAGCACAATAATACTGAAAGCAATCTGGAACCGGATATTAAAAATGCACCGGGCGGTATCCGTGATATTAACCAGATTGGCTGGATTGCCAAACGTCATTTCCGTGTCAACCGTATTTATGACCTGGTGCATCTGGGCTTTATTTCAGAGTTTGAACTTGCCGTACTCGAAGAAGCTGAAAGCTTTCTCTGGGAAATTCGTCATCATTTACACCGCCTGACCAAGCGCGATGAAAACCGCTTGCTGTTTGATTATCAACGGGATATTGCAGCGATGTTTGGCTATACCCGTGAAGAAGGTCAGTCACCGAACTATCCAATCGAACAGTTCATGAAGCGCTATTACCGTAGCGCGCAGCAGGTTTCGACTCTGAATGAAATGCTACTGGCTTATTTTAATGAATCAGTCATTACCCCACGTTTACCCCAATATGAACGCCAGATTGAAGAAATTAATGAAAACTTTAAACTGGTCGATGGCAAGTTAGCAGTTCAACATCACAAGATTTTCTCGGAAAAGCCAAGTGCCATTCTGGAAATCTTCTATTTGCTGGCCAATCGTCCTGAAATTGAGGGTATTCGTGCTCGTACTTTACGTCTGCTTACTCTGGCAGCTAAACGTATTGATCAGGATTTCCGTGATAATCCGGTACACCAAGCCCTGTTTATGGCCATCATTCGTTCACCGCATCGCCTGTACGAAACGCTAGTTGCGATGAAACGTTATGGTGTTCTGGGCAAATATATTCCGGCTTTCGGACAGATTACCGGCTTGATGCAATATGACCTGTTCCATATCTATACCGTGGATGCACATACCCTGCTCTTGATCCGCAATCTGAACCGCTTCAAAGAACCCGAATTTGCCAAAGAATTCCCAGTGGTCAGCTCCGTGTTCCAGCGTCTGGCACGTCGTGACATTGTTTATCTAGCGGCTATTTTCCATGACATTGCCAAAGGTCGTGGCGGTGATCATAGTGAGCTTGGTGCAGCCGATGCGATTCAGTTCTGCCGTACCCATGGCTTTACCGAACGTGAATGCAATCTGGTTGCCTGGCTGATTGAAAACCATTTGTCCATGTCAGTGACCTCACAGAAAAAAGACATTTCCGATCCGGATGTGGTCAAAGAATTTGCTGAAAAAATGGGAGATATGGAGCATCTGGATTATCTGTATACCCTAACCGTGGCAGATATTAATGCGACCAATCCAAAACTCTGGAATACCTGGCGTTCATCTTTGATGCGTCAACTCTATACGCATGCGCGTGATGTGATTCGTTCTGGCTTGGGCCGTCCGGTTGATTACCAGATGCTGATTGAAGATACCAAGTTCGAAGCCAGTGAACGTCTGGTAGAACATTTCTCGCTTTATGATGTCGAAAAAGTCTGGCAGGAACTGGGCGATGACTACTTCCTGAAAGAATCTGCCGATGAAATCGCCTGGCATACCCGTGCCATTCTGGAACATGGGGATAATCCTGCACCATTGGTATTAATGCGTGCGCATCGTAAATATGCACAAGATGCCGTGCAGATCTTCATCTATACCCAAGATAAACCAAATCTGTTCGCCACCACGGTTGCTGTTCTGGACCGCATGAATCTGGACGTTCAGGATGCCCGGATTATTACCGCAACCAAAGCTTTCAGTTTGGATACCTATGTCGTCCTTGACCGTTTTGGCACGTTATTGACCGATCCGGAACGTGAGGCAACTGTCATTGAAGCCTTACAGGATGCCTTAAGTCATTCTGATGAATATCCAGGTCTGATGCAGCGCCGGATTCCGCGTCAGTTACGTCATTTTGATATTGAAAATACCGTCGATATCACCCTTAATGAAGCTTTAAACCAGAATATGGTTGAAATTGCGACACTTGACCATCCTGGTTTACTTGCGAAAATTGGCGGTTTATTTATGATGCAGGGTCTGGATATTCACTCTGCCAAAATTGCTACGCTTGGCGAACGTGCTGAAGATATTTTCTTTGTCACCAAAAAAGATGGCAGCCCAATGACCCAAATAGAGTCTGACAATTTTGCAGCGGCATTAAAAGCTGCTCTGGATGAGGCCTCACATCAGGTCAATGCTCAACACTAACACACTGCTCGGTAACACATTCATGAACTCTAGCTTGTCTTTATTGCATCCATATCCGTTTGAAAAGTTAAATAAACTTTTCGCGGATATCCAGCCTGCGAATATGCCTTTGATTCCCCTTTCAATTGGTGAACCAAAGCATCCAGCACCCGAGTTCGTGAAACAGGCGATTATCGATAATTTCCAGCATCTATCGACTTATCCGAACAGCAAAGGCTTACCTGAATTACGAGAAAGCATTGCCAACTGGCTGACTCGCCGTTTTAAACTGAATAGCATCAGTGCAGACAGCAATGTATTACCGGTCTCTGGTACCCGTGAAGCAATCTTTTCTTTTGTCCAAGCTTTGATCAATCGTGAAGATGTGCCTTATGTGGTAATGCCAAACCCTTTCTACCAGATTTATGAAGGTGCTACCCTGCTTGCAGGTGCAAAACCTTATTTCATTAACTGTACTGAAGAAAATGATTACTTAGGCGACTTTGATGCAGTTCCGGCTGAAGTCTGGGAAAAAACTGCCCTGTTATTTGTGTGTACACCGGGCAACCCAACAGGTGCTGTTCTTTCTAAAGAGCAGTTTAAAAAGCTGATTGCACTGTCAGACAAATATGATTTTGTCATTGCTTCTGATGAATGCTATTCAGAACTCTGGTTTGATGACGCCCCGACAGGTTTACTGGAAGTGTGTGCAGAAATTGGCCGAGATGACTATAAAAACTGTGTCGTTTTCCATTCTCTATCTAAACGCTCCAACCTGCCAGGCATGCGTTCAGGCTTTGTTGCAGGTGATGCCACTTTACTCAAACCTTATCTGCAATACCGTACTTATCACGGTGCAGCGATGCCGGTGCAACACCAGTTAGCATCAATTGCAGCCTGGAGTGATGAAGCGCATGTGGAAGAAAACCGGGTACAGTATCGTGCCAAGTTCGATCTGTTCCAGAAAGAATTGGGGCACTTGCTTCCGCTGAAAAAACCGGATGCGGGTTTCTACTATTGGCTCAAAGTGGACAATGATGAAGCTTTTGCCAAAATGTTGATGGAAAAAGCGCATATCAAAGTATTGCCAGGCCGTTATCTGTCTCGTGAAACTACGCAAGGTAACCCGGGTGAAAATCATGTGCGTCTGGCATTGGTGGCTGATCTGGCACAATGTGAACAGGTAATTCAGCGTTTAAAAGCGATTCTTTAATCTTTTAAGATCTAAACACAAATAAAAAACCCACTTTCCAGAAGTGGGTTTTTTATGGATTTTGGCTACAAATTATTCTTCTATTTCACTTATTTTCTATTCATTAGAAATTAGAAATTTCAAATAAACTTATAAAACCTTTTCAATTTCTGTTTCGAGATCTTCAGGTTTGGTGGTAGGTGCAAAACGGTTTAATACCTTGCCATCACGACCAATCAGAAATTTGGTGAAATTCCACTTAATACCATTTCCTAGAATTCCTTTGGAATTATTGGTCAAGTAACGGAAGATTGCATGCGCTTCCGGACCTTTTACATCCACCTTGGAAAACATCGGGAAAGAAACCCCATAATTTTTCTGGCAAAACTCTCCGATCTGTTCATTTGAACCCGGATCCTGTCCGCCAAACTGGTTGCATGGAAAACCTAAAACTTCCAGTCCCTGCTCTTTATATTTCTGGTAAAGCTTTTCCAGACCTGCAAATTGTGGAGTGAAACCACATTTGCTCGCGGTATTTACGATTAAAAGTACTTTCCCTTCATAATCTGCAAGCCGTTTGTTTTTTCCATCTAACAACTCAGCTTCAAACTGATAAATGCTGGTCATGGATAAGTTTCCTCGTCAGTTTTTTCTTGTGTTTGTAATTCTAAAGAGGCCGAGTTTACACAATAACGTAAGCCAGTCGGTTCCGGACCATCCGGGAAAACGTGCCCCAAATGTGCATCACAATGATGGCAAACAATTTCTGTTCTCACCATACCATGTGAAGTATCAGGTAATTCTTCTACAACTGAGCTGCTCACAGGACGATAGAAACTTGGCCAGCCGCAACCGCTGTCATATTTAGTGGTTGAAGAAAACAGTGGCGTACCACAGCAACGGCAGACATAAGTCCCTTCCTGTTTTGTATTCCAGTACTTACCTGTGAATGCCGGTTCAGTTCCTTTTTCACGCGTAATGCGAAACTCTTCTGGTGATAACTCTCTTTGCCATTCCCGGTCTGTTTTATTGAGTTTTCCCATCACTAACTCCTTTAAATCTTTGACATTCAATGTCATGCTTCAGTACTTCCATATTTACGCTAGAGATGAAAAAATTTCTAGCGAAATTTCAGCATAGATTGTGATATTTGCGTAATCTATAGGTTTAACTTAAAAATTAATTGGATGGAATTATGTCCGGTATTGGTAACACCCCCCCTCGCGAGATCAAGAAATCGTCTAAGCTTGAGCATGTTTGCTACGACATTCGCGGACCAGTGTTACGAGCGGCCAACGAGATGGAAGAAGCCGGACATAAAATTATTAAACTGAATATCGGGAATCCCGCCCCATTCGGCTTTGAAGCCCCGCAAGAAATCATTAATGATGTTGCACTGAACCTGCCAAATGCGATTGGTTATACGGATTCCAAAGGGATTTTCCCGGCACGTAAAGCGATCTGCCAGTATTACCAGCAAAAAGGCATTCTGGATATGCACGTGAACGACGTGTATGTCGGCAATGGCGTATCTGAACTGATTGTAATGGCGATGCAAGGCCTACTGGATGACGGTGATGAAATGCTGATTCCAATGCCGGATTATCCATTATGGACTGCGGCAGTGAACCTGTCTGGCGGTACTGCGATTCACTATAAATGTGATGAAGAAGATCACTGGTATCCAGATATTGCGGATATGGAAAGCAAAATCACGCCAAATACCCGCGGGATCGTGATTATCAACCCGAATAATCCAACTGGGTCGGTTTATCCGCGTCATGTATTACAGCAAATCGTTGATTTGGCGAAGAAATATGACTTAATCCTGTTTGCAGACGAAATCTATGACAAGATCGTTTACGATGGCATTGAACATGTGTCAGTAGCTTCACTCGCAGGCAAGCAATTATGTGTATCGTTCAACGGTTTATCTAAGGCCTATCGTATTGCTGGCTATCGCTCAGGCTGGATGGCAATTACTGGTGATAAATCACGTGCAATGGACTACATTGAAGGCTTGGATATGCTGGCTTCAATGCGTCTTTGCGCGAATCATCAAGCACAATATGCAATTCAGACTGCACTTGGTGGCTATCAATCTATTAATGACTTGATCCGCCCAGGTGGCCGTCTATATGAACAACGCAATATTGCCTGGGAAATGCTAAACGAGATTCCAGGGGTGTCTTGTGTGAAGCCTGAAGGTGCAATGTACTGCTTCCCTCGTCTTGATCCTGAAATCTATCCGGTTGAAGATGACGAGAAACTGATGCTTGATCTGTTACGTGCTGAGAAAGTTCTATTGGTTCAAGGTACTGGTTTCAACTGGCCAACACCGGATCACTTCCGTGTGGTATTCCTGCCAGCAGAAAATGAACTGCGTGAAGCGATTACCCGTTTAGGCCGTTTCTTGGCAAAAATGCGTTAATTTATAAAATTAATTCCAAAAAACCGCATTCATGAATGCGGTTTTTTATTGTCTAAAAAGTTCCGCGATAAGCTTTACAGATATTTACAATAGAAGCATGCTGTTAATCTAGAGTTTCTTTTTTTAATAAAATCTATTCAGCCTTTTCTCCTTTAGCTTGATGATTCATGCTATTTTTTGAACAAATATAAAAATCCAAGAGTACATGGATGTCCTCAAATACGGTCAAGCTTAGCCTTTTTCTCTGCCTGAGTATGTGCTTAGGCATCGGCATTCTGCGTTTTTCCTATACTGCCCTGTTACCTGGTACACGTGAAGCCTTTGCCTGGAGCGCGAGCTTTGCCAGTCTTTTAGGTAGTGCCAATCTGCTGGGCTATTTAATGGGTGCTTTTGCAGCGATGCGCTTGCCCCAAGACCGAAGCATGAGTACTTATATCCAGCTTGCTGCAATAGCTGGAATGGTTAGCCTATTCTGTTGCGCTTTTTCAGGGTTTTCTGAAATCTGGTATATCAGCTGGCGCGTGATTTCCGGTATTAGTGGTGGCCTGCTCATGATTTTGTCACCGAGTATCGTGGCTCAGTGCTGTGATTTAAAAGACCGTTTTAAAATCAATTTTATTGGTTTTAGCGGGATTGGATTAGGGGTTTTATTAGCTACCCTGTTTTTGCCTTATCTTGACCAGATTTCCATACGTACGGCCTGGCTGATCTTATGTGGGTTTGCCCTGATGATTTGTATCTGCTTAAGCCTACTGATACCACAATTTAAACCCTATCTAGCTAAACAATCTGTTTCTCATCATGCTCAAGTACCTTTAAATACAGTCTTTTATAGTTTACTGGCGGTTTATGCCTGTAGTGCATTTGCCTATATTCCGCATTCCCTGTTCTGGATTGACTATCTCAGCCATGAACTAGGATTAAGCTTATTCTGGATTAACTTTAACTGGATTCTATATGGATTAGGCAGTGCCTTAGGTGCTTTTTCTGCTTATGTCCTGGCAAGAAAATTTGGCAATTTTACTGCCCTAAAGATTCTTTATAGTGTATATATTCTGGCGATTTTTATCGCGACTTTAAATGCTAACCCGTTCCTCACTTTCAGTTCTTCTTTTTTTACCGGAATGTTGAATCCCGCTGTAGTTTTCCTTACCTCTTATACCATTTTGCAACTGTATGGACTGGCCTATAAAAAGCTCTGGAGTATTGCGACTCTATGTTTTGCCTCTGTTCAGCTGATTGGTGGATTGAGTTTTAGCGCCCTGCAATATCTAGGATTGAACTATCATCAACAGTTTATGCTGGCCGCTTTAGTTTTATTAGCCGGAACTTTGCAATTGGTCTGGAATACACGTTCCTCCAAATATAAGACGAATGAGCAACCGGTTTCTATTCAAGAAGAAAAGAATTAAATAAAGATTAAAATCGGTCAATGCCCCAAATCCCAAGGAATAAGACCACGTCATTAAGCGTGGTTTTATTCCATTTAATCTTTCTTCAAATCTTTAAGCGGGTTACCAAACTGTTTTAGATATTCAACACCCAATTGCCGTGAACCCTGATCATTAAGATGATTATCATCTTTAAAACGATACAAAGGTACATCATTCAGCATCGTTTTACATGCCTGCTGATCACAGATGACTTTGGTTGGATCAATAATTTTCAATTGCGGATATTTCAGTTTTGCTTCTGCCAAAATATGATTAAAGGGTTTTAAATGTGCTTCATAACTTTTTCGAGAAACTGTACATGAAGCGTCTCGATGAAGAATCTCTTTACGAATATTACAATCAGATGGAATCCCTTCCCAGTCTAGATGTGGTACATCATTAATTAGCACCACCTGATCACTAGATTGATGGGCAATTTCTAAGGCTTTTATCAAACCTGCTTTAAATATCTCTTCCTCAGTATGATGAACACTATCTTTAAGTTTTACATCATCGTCAAAATACTGCGCATAAGATCCCGCCAGAATAATCATTGGATAATGGGTTTCTTTAAGATGTGCAGTAATAGCATCATTACGTTTTTGGAATTTGGTCAGTTCTTTCCATTGATTCAGCTTTAACTCAAATCGCTGCACACCTGGCAGATAAAAAGTTGAACTTTGCGTTGCATCATAACCGCGTAAATTGGCATCCTTTGCCCATTCGTCCAGCATTGCTGTATAGGCATTGGCATGCGAATCGCCAATCAACAGGAAATCAATATCTTCTTTAGATTGTCCTAAGACACAATCTTGAGCATTGGGTAAAACATTTGGATCCGCGGTATCCATGCAGTTACTACGAATCACATGTGCATACGTGTGTAATGCTTCCTGTTTGTCATGCACCGATTTTGGAAAACGCTCCGGGAAACCTTCATGTGTTTTGATGGTTTGGGCGATCGCAATAAAACTGACTGCAGGTAACAGAAATCCAAGAATAATCACTTTATAATTTGCAGCCATCACAAAGCGTTTCAGGGGTGTTTCAGCCAGTTTATAAGTCAGAAATGCACATATAAGTGATAGGAAAACAATAATAATCTGATTTTCCAGATTCAAGGGCAGCATATAAATGCCAAAGAACACGATGATTGGCCAGTGCCATAGATACAGAGGATATGAAATTTTACCAATCCATGTACTAAGACGATTAATTAGCAATAAATTACTTGAAGCTATGGATTGTCCCAGATAAATAATCAGTGCTGTTGCAAGACACGGGATCAATGCCATCAGTCCTGGGAATGGGGTTTGCTGATCAAAATAAATTGCAGTTGCAAATAGAACACTTACCCCAGCCCAGACCAATCCCTGTAATAGTTTTTTTGGCAGATTTGGTTTTGGCAAGCAGCTAATCAATGCACCAATCAACAACTCAAATGCCCGTACCGGCATACTATAATAAGCTTTGGCCGGGTTTTGAGTCAGTTGCTGCTGGGCATATAGAACCAAAGCGACAATGAATACACTGATGACGAGCCAAAGATATTTACGCGAGGTCTTACTCAAGAATAGCCATAGCAAGAGCGGCCAGAAAATATAAAACTGCTCTTCTACGCCCAGTGACCATAAATGTAATAACGGCACATTTTCTACATTCGGACTGAAATAATCTCCCACCTCATTTCGCATATACAGATTGGCAATAAGTACAGTCGCATACATGACACTTTTAAAATATTCTGTCAGTTCACCCGGCAACATCACCTGCCAAGCAATCAGACTGACAATTGCCAGTACAGTAAAATATGCAGGTGCCAGACGGATCACCCGTTTCTTATAAAACCGTGCAATTGAAAATTGCTGCAACTCAATATCGCGCGTCAGAATGGTCGTGATGAGATAGCCGGAAATGACAAAGAAAATATCAACACCAATATAGCCGCCAGAAAATAATGACCAGCCCAGGTGATTGAAAATAACCAATGATACTGCAATAGCTCTCAGGCCATCGATATCTGGTCGATAAGCAAAACTCATAAAAACAGGAAAAGCGGGAGATACGCTATTTTATGCTTTTCATTCTTTAGATGGCGATCTTTTACATTTTTTTTACATTCACCTGCACTTATTCCAATTCTTCTACCTTTAAATAAGGATAAGGATTGGTTGCACCTTCCCCACTGAGATAAATCCCATAATGCAAATGTGGTGGTGTATTTTTCGCATTACCGGTATTGCCGACATAGGCAATGATTTCACCTGCTTCTACCCAGTCTCCTTCCTGAATATGTTCAGCATAATCCTCCAGATGTGCATAATAATGTTGGCTTAAATTCGGACCAGTAATCCAGATAACTTTACCTCCTAAATTATTGGTTCCAATCTTGCGGACGATCCCTTGGGTCGCACTGACTACCGGTGTACCTCGTTGAGCAAAAATATCGGTTCCTTCGTGTTTACGTCCCTCACTGCGCGCTCCACCCCAAGTATCCTGAATCTGGCGAGGTTTTACTCCTTGTACAGGAATTTCTACCGGTCTAATCAGCTCAGATTTTTTTAATTGCCAGTACAGATACGGGCTTTTCCAGCCCGCTGGCTCACCTGATGGCGGTGGCTGACAGGCAGTAAGTAATATACTTAAGGAAAATATTAAAAGCAGGATTTTGGGAATTTTCACAATAGCTCGCATTGCCGTTTAATGAGTGGTTCGTTTTATCTTAAGGAATACAGAAAAATTTAAAGTCAAAATCCTGTTATTTTTAGTGATGTTTTTTCCAGATTATTTGTCGGAAACAGTCTTAAAAATAACAAAACCCTCAGCTGAGGGTTTTGTTGAATCAGGTCTAAATTTTATTTACGCTTTTTCGCACGAGATGGTTTAGAGGGTTGCTGCTGTTGCTGTTGTTGCTCTTCATTTTGAGCACTGTCCTTTTTATCCTTTTGCTGAACCTGCTTGTGTTTTGCTCTTGATTTAGCCATAGCATAAACTCCTTTGGAGAACTGTCTCTATCACTGGAAGTTGCATTAATCACTCTAACCTTTATATAAAATAAGCCAATCGCTGAGCTGTATCCAAATACGTCAATGTAAAAGCATCTTTAGTTAAGTCATTCAATTCTGATTAGATCTTTATTCGAGGTATTTACATCGCTTACATAGCGTTGCATGTTGATACCTGTTTTAACTCTGAATATAAATATGGTTTTCTGAATAAAATCCTTTAAAAAATTCACGAAAGATGCGGGTACATTTCATGGCCATGATCCAGATTCAGCATTGATGTATTCATATTCTCAATAATTGCCAGTTCAGACTCAGACCAACGTAGTAATAGTGTATTTAGTATAAGAGGCTACAAAAATGTAGACCATAGTTTTCGCAGTCAAGGAATAAATGCATGATAAGGTAGATTGATTATTAGATCTGTATTCAAAGTCATCTTGCCACTATTTTCAGGTTTAACAATTTATTAATTTTGATTGTGCTACTACTTGCATAGAATCTGCTAAGGTTCAAATATTCTTAGCTCTATAATATTTTTTATTGTTCCTATTTGAACTATTTTTTAATCCACATTATTTTATTCAATAAATAGTTATATTTTCTTTAAAGGAATTAAATTCTAAGGTTATAAAATTTATATCTTCCAAGTTATAAATTTAAGAACATTTAATGTTTTCAATTTCTAAAACATTTCTTTAATTAATTCTACAAAATAATTCATAAGATAATTGTTCTTACATAAGGTGAAAGGGTTTTCACGCTAAGCCCGAATATCTTACATAAGCAGACACCGCTCATACATGCCCAGAGAGTTTTATCCCCTACACTGAAATTAAGTTTTAGAAAATTAGAGGATTTCATATGAAACAGTTTTCGAAAATTCTAATACTCATTATGATAGGCCTTTATGGTACTTCTACTATTGCAGCAGATGCTATTCCTTTGGAAGCTAAAGCCGCCGCAGAAGCACAAAAAGCTGCACTAGAATATTCTGAAAATCAGAAGAGTGATTCAGACTCAGACTAAAAACAAAATAAAGCCCACGAAGGGCTTTATTTACATACGGGAATCATTAGAAAAAAGTTATTTTAATAACTCAATGATTGTCCTACTCCATAAACCATCAAGGCAATAAGGAATACGACCAATGCGGAGACAGCTAATTCTGCTTTAGTCATGTGTTTTACCCTCATGGAGAGCTGTATATTATTTATACACTACATAAGCATAAAACCAAATAACAAAATATTACATAATCTTGAATATTTAAACTAAAGTAAAACACAATATAAGAGAGTAAAACTATAAATTAAACCTTAATTATCAATAAATATATTTTTAATTATCAATTACTTAAAAATTTTTATTTAAAAAATTAATAGATTATTTCTTTGAAATCATAAAATAATCTTTGTTTATAAAAAATTTTTCTATGTAATATATTGCCATTCCAAAATTTAAGCTTCTGAACTTAATGTCTTTTTAAGTCATTTCATAGGTTTTAATTTACTATTTCATAATTTATTTTCCTTATTTGATATCAAATTAAAACTAAACACCTGATATGTATTTTTAAATAATCAACAACTGCTAATTTATTTTCAATAAAATTCTCTTTTTTTTTCCATAAAGATCATTTTTTATTATTTTTAAAACCTCAATATATAAATTTAAAGATCCTAAATAGAAGGATCTTTAAATTTTAAATTACTACATAGATTTGAGTACTTCTAACTCGAAATGGCTTTGTTGCACAAAGATTTGAAATGCAAAGCGCCCCTAATTGATCCAAATTTAAGGCGTAACTTGGGTAAGTGGGCGACCTAATTCCGTAAATCTGTTAAGGACTGCTACACGTGCATGGATCTC